>NZ_CABPSD010000004.1:0-381905 GCF_902459575.1 Pandoraea morbifera | reverse complement strand
CCACGCCGATGATAGTGCGGATACCCGTGTGAAAGTAGGTAATCGTCAGGCTCCCCTTAAAAACCCCTTGCTACCTCATAGCAGGGGGTTTTTGCTTTTGCAGGCTCGGACTCCTGCGCTAACTGCCCGGCACGTGCACGATGAGCGACGATGGGCTTGGCCCTCGCCTTGCAGTGCATGGGCTTGTGGGGGTGACGCAGATGTCGGCTGCTGCCGGCTTGCGTCGAGCTGGTCCGCGCTGCTTTGGGCCCGAGCGCCCCTGCTCACGTTTCGTGTTGCGAAGGCCCGGACGCACGCGATGCTCTATCCGATTCAGCCCACTCTCCCTCACCTTCGCTCCCTGTTGCGTCGGCGTCATGAAGTGATAATCCCGCTAGATCCGCGCCTGTTTCTCGCTTAGCATTCCGCCTCGGGGTTAGTGGTAGTTCGAGGAGCGAAACGGGTGGTAAATCAAGTTCGAAGCAAGCGTCCGATTGTCGTGCGCATAGGTGAGTTCTTTGCGATCGCTGTAGTAATCTCCTTCGGGTTAGGCGGATGCGCCGTGCCGAGCTCCGCGCCCGATCACCCCTTAACGGATATCTCGCCGCAACGCGACGACATTGCGCCGCTGTCAGCCGCGACGAATTCGGAAGGGCTTCCGCCGTATTGGGAAACCTATCTCGTGACACGCCAGAAGCATCTCACGAGATATGAGCAAACCACGGACGGCAGCGGGGTTGCCATTATTCGTGCGACGGTGGATGGATCGGCTTCGGGGCTCGCGCAGAAACTCGACATTCCTATCTATCCGGGAGCACGTCTGACATGGCGCTGGCGTGCCGAGGCCATACCGACGAATGCGGACATTCGCACCAAGCGGTATGACGATGCACCCGTACGGATCGCGCTGGCGTTCGACGGAGACCCGTCGAAACTGACGGTCCAGGATCATCTTCACCGGGAACTGGCGCGCTTGGTCAGTGGCCGCGAACTGCCATATGCCACGCTCATGTACACGTGGGGTGACGACAACTTCGCCGCCGACGAGGTGGTTGCCAACCCATACACCTCGCGCATCCGCTCCATTGTCGTAGAACGCGGCACGGCGCATCTGGGGAATTGGCAAACGTATTCCCGCGATGTCGCCAAAGATTACGAGAAGGCATTCGGTGAACCACCGGGGCGCCTCATCGGCATCGCCATCATGAGCGACGGCGATAACACGCAGACCAAATACACGGCCTGGTACGGCGACATCCAACTTCGTACCGATCGCATTCCCACGACAACAGCGTCGAAATAGGTCGAATTCGCGCGACGCACACAAAAGGGACGGCGAATGACCGCCGGCCCGTTGCCGGGCTCCCGATCCTGCGATCGTCGAGCCGCTGAGCAAGCCTATTTATTGCGCTCGAAATACGTCTCCACGAGTTTCACCCAATATGTGCCGCCCAGTGGGAGCAGGTCGTCGTTGAAGTCGTAGCTGGCGTTATGCAGGTTGCACGGGCCCAGGCCATGCCCGCTATCGCGGTGTGTGCCGTCGCCGTTGCCGATGAAAACGTAGGCCCCCGGCTTTTCCAGAAGCATGAAGGAGAAGTCCTCCGCGCCCATCGTCGGTTCGACCTTGTCATTGACATTCTCGTCGGGCACCACCTGGCGCATGACATCGGCGCACAGCGCGGCCATACGCGGATCATTGATCGTCGGCGGATAATTCCGAAGGAATTCGATCTCAGCCGAGCATCCCAGGCCCCTGGCCACAAATTCGGAGATTTCGCGCAAACGCGCTTCGATCAGGTCCAACACTTCGATGGAGAAGGTGCGAATCGTGCCGCCCAACCAGGCGACGTCCGGCACGACGTTCGTCGTGTCGCCAGCGTGAATCTGGGTGATGGACAACACTGCGGCATCGATCGGGCGCTTGTTGCGCGTAATGATGCTCTGCAGCGCCTGCGCCACCTGAACAGCGGCAATCACAGGATCGATGCCCGCGTTCGGAATGCCCGCGTGCGTGCCCTTGCCGCGAATCGTGATCTTGAACTCGTTGCTCGAGGCCATCATCGGTCCGGGCGTCACGGCGAACGTGCCGGTCGGCACGCCCGGCCAATTGTGCATGCCGAACACCGCTTCCATGGGGAAACGCTCGAACAGGCCATCCCTGATCATCTCGCGGGCGCCGCCGCCGCCTTCTTCCGCGGGCTGGAAAATCAGATAGACGGTGCCGTCGAAGTTGCGATGCTTTTGCAGATATTGCGCGGCCGCCAGCAGCATGGCGGTGTGGCCGTCATGGCCGCACGCGTGCATCTTTCCTTCGTGCTTCGAAGCATGTTCGAACGTATTGGCTTCGCGAATCGGCAGGGCGTCCATATCAGCGCGCAGGCCGATGGCGCGGTCGCTGCTGCCATTCTTGATGATGCCCACGACGCCAGTCTTGCCCAGACCGCGATGGATCGGGATGCCCCACCTGGTCAACGTCTCGGCGACGACGTCGGACGTGCGCTTCTCTTCAAAACACAATTCCGGATGGGCGTGAATGTCACGTCGGATGGCCTGGATTTCGCCGCGGGCGGCGTCGATTTCTGGAATGAGCTTCATGACGAATTTTCCTGCGGAGCGCAATGACTCATCTTACCCTTAATGGACAGGTCTGACAGCTTGGTAGGAAATGGCTCAGGACGGCACCGGATTTGTCCGGAAAGCGTCCTGGATCCCCGTGTAGCGGGGCGCTGCGGGGGGGAACGTAATACAATATGCCCTGCACACGACCATTTCCGGGCGCAACAATCCGGTAGAGAGGAGTAGTTTTCATGACGACCAATACCCACGTCGTTCGGGCAGCGTGTCCGCATGACTGTCCCGACACGTGCGCATTGCACGTAACCGTGGAGAACGGCGTCGCGATCAAGGTCCAGGGGGATCCGGACCATCCGACGACCAACGGCGTCCTGTGTACGAAAGTCTCGCGTTACACCGAAAGAACCTATCACCCGGATCGTCTGCTCCATCCACTCAAGCGCGTCGGCCCGAAGGGCAGCGGACAGTTCGTGCGGGTCGGCTGGGATGAGGCGCTCGATGAGATCGCAGCGCGGTTGCGCGCCATTGCGGATCGTGAGCCGGAGGCCATTTTGCCCTACAGTTATGCTGGCACGATGGGCTTCGTGCAAGGCGAATCCATGGCTGCACGGTTCTTCAACAAACTCGGTGCATCCGACCTCGATCGCACAATCTGCGCCAGCGCCGGCGCCGCGGGGCTGCGATACACATACGGGGCCGGTGTCGGCATGCATGTCGAGCACTTCGCCGACAGCAAGCTGATCCTGATCTGGGGCAGCAATCCGATCACATCGAGCGTGCATTTCTGGGCGATTGCGCAGGAAGCCAAGCGCCGCGGCGCGAAGCTGATCGCGATTGACCCCTATCGTTCGCTCACGGCGGAGAAGTGCCATCAGCACATTGCGCTGTTGCCAGGCACCGATGCCGCCCTCGCGCTGGGGATGATGCACGTGCTGATTGCGGAGGATCTCGTCGATCATGAGTACATCTCCCGCCACACCGTGGGATATGCCCAACTCAAGGATCGTGTGCGCCGTTACACGCCCGCGCGCGTGGCGGAGATCTGTGGTATCGACGAGGCGACGATCATCACACTGGCGCGCGAGTATGCGAGCGCGAAGCCGGCGGCAATCCGGCTGAACTACGGCATGCAGCGCGCCAAGGGCGGTGGTCAGGCGACGCGGGCCGTGGCTTGCCTGCCGGCATTGATCGGTGCCTGGCGGGATCCCGCCGGTGGGTTGCTGATGTCGACGTCGGGATATGCGCCGGTGGATTCGGCAGCGCAGGCACGTCCGGATCTGCGTCCGCGTCAGGACAAGCCGGCGCGGGTGGTGAACATGAGCGCAATAGGCGATGCGCTTTGTCATCCGGGCGACGCGACGTTCGGTCCGAAGATCGAGGCGCTCGTCGTGTACAACAGCAATCCGGTGGCTGTTGCCCCCGAATCGGGTAAGGTCGCTGCCGGCTTTGCTCGGGAAGACCTCTTCACGGTCGTGCTGGAGCATTTCCAAACCGACACGGCTGACTATGCCGACTTCGTGCTGCCCGCCACCACGCAGCTCGAGCACCTCGATATTCACAAGGCGTACGGCCATACCTATCTGCTGGCGAACAATCCGGCGATTGCACCACTCGGTGAGGCCAAGCCCAACTCGGAGATCTTTCGTCTGCTGGCCCGACGGATGGGTTGGCAGGACACCTGTTTCTCGGATACGGACGATGAACTCGCTGCGCAATCGATGCGCTGGAACGACGCACGCATGGCGGGAAGCGATTGGGAAACGCTCAAACGGGACGGCTGGATTCGATACGATCTGCCCGAAGCGCCGTTCGCGAACGGCGGGTTTTACACGCCGTCCGGGAAATGCGAGTTTTACTCGGAACGCATGTTGGAAGAGGGCTTCGACCCTTTGCCCGATTGGGTGCCGCCATACGAGTCGGTGGCAAGTAATCCGGATCTGGCCGCGCGTTATCCGCTCGCGATGATTTCGCCGCCGGCACGCAACTTCCTGAATTCGAGCTTTGTGAATGTCGAGAGCTTGCGTGCTTCGGTAGGGGAGCCAACGCTGGACATCCACCCGTCGGACGCCGCATCGCGTGGCATTGCCGACGGTGCCGGCGTGCGTATCTTCAACGACCGGGGGACGTTGCGCGCGAAGGCCAGAGTCACCGAAAAGGCGCGCGAAGGCGTTGTGGTGGGACTGTCGATCTGGTGGAAAAAGCTGGCGCCGGATGGCAAGAACGCCAACGAAGTGACGAGTCAACAGTTGACGGATCTGGGCCGGGCTCCCACGTTTTACGACTGCCTGGTAGAAGTCGCGCCGGCCTGATCCGATCATTCGTGCTGCCGGCGAGGGGGGGCGCGATGCCATCTTTGTTTGCGAAGCTCCCGGCGCGTTGGTGCCGACTCGCGCGGGAATGGTGGCCGAGTGGCCGCATATCGGGGGGCCTGTCGGACGCGCGTGTGCGGCTTCCCGTGAGTTTGACGAACGTGCGGGCGTCCTCCGGGAAGCCGGTTGTCGTGCGGCGCCGCCTGAATCGGTCGGCCGGGACATCGTTCGCGTGCGGGCTGGTGCTTGTCCTGGCGGGATGTGGCCAGATCGGCTACTACGCGCAGTCGATCAATGGTCATTTCACCGTGCTTCACGATGCGCAGCCCGTGGCCGATTTACTCGCCGATCCGTCGCTCGATCCGCGTTTGCGCGCGCGCCTAGTCGAAGCCGAGCAAATTCGCAGCTACGCCGTTACGGCGCTTAGTGAGCCGGACAACGGCAGTTATCGCAGTTATGCGGATCTCAAGCGACCCTTCGTCGTGTACAACGTCTTCGCAGCGCCGGCATTGTCACTGAAGCTCCGCGAGTCGTGCTTGTTGGTCGTCGGGTGCGTCGAATACCGCGGCTATTACTCGCGGGAGTCGGCGCAAGCTTATGCCGACGAGCTGCACCGCGATGGCTGGGAGACGTTCGTCGCGGGAATCCCCGCCTATTCGACGTTGGGTTACTTCGACGATCCGCTGCTGAACACCTTTATTTATCTTCCCC
The DNA here is from genome assembly GCF_902459575.1 of Pandoraea morbifera. Lineage (NCBI taxonomy): Bacteria > Pseudomonadati > Pseudomonadota > Betaproteobacteria > Burkholderiales > Burkholderiaceae > Pandoraea > Pandoraea morbifera. The sequence goes on along the minus strand of NZ_CABPSD010000004.1, from coordinate 376,332 downwards.
GCGCGGAAGTCGCTCGCATGATCTTCCACGAACTTGCGCACCAGATTCTGTTTGTCCGGGGCGATACACCGTTCAATGAGTCGTTTGCGGTGACGGTGGAAACCGTGGGGGTGCGGCGATGGCTGGCATCACATCCGGATGCGGCCCTGGAGTACGAGCACTACGACGCGCATCGACGCCAGTTCCGTAAGTTGGTCGACGGTTATCGCAAGCGTCTGGAAGCGCTGTATGGGGGGGATGGGACAGACGCCGAGAAGGCCAGGCAGAAGGACATTCTTTTCGCCGGCATGCGTGCCGACTATGAAGCCCTAAAGGCCTCGTGGGGTGGATATAACGGCTTCGACCGATGGTTTGCGAGCGATCTGAACAACGCCAAGATCGGTTCATTCGCCACATACAACCAGTGGGTGCCGGCATTCATGGCCCTGTTGGCGCAGGAGCGCAACAATTTGCCGGCCTTCTACAAGGCGGTGAAAGCGCTGTCAAAGCGTCCCGAAATAGAGCGCAACAGAGAACTCACCGCATGGAATGGCACGCCGGCGGCCGCCGCTGCCCGTGCCCTGCTCGATGCTCCGTTGCAGGCGAATCGATAGACAACCTTTCTCGTAACGAGGGGGCGCCGCGTCGGGGGCCACAATGGGCCGCGCCGCAACACGGCGGAAGTGGACCTGCAGTCACGCGGCAATAGAGCAGCAATAGAGCAACAATAGGGCGATACGCCCGTAATGGTGCCGCGACTTCGCAAGCGTTCGAGGCCTCGACCGACGCCGATGAGGCGAGGATGGACAAGGATCAACCGATGACCGACTTCAGATCGCCGAGCAGGCCGTAGAGTTGCTGCTGCCGATCCTCCGGGAGCCGGCCCAGCCGCTGTTCGATCCAACTTTCATGCGCCCGCGCCATATTGGAGAACGCCTTCTTGCCTCGCGGCGTGAGCTTGATGAGAAAGGCGCGCCGGTCGTTCGCGACCGTCTCGCGTGTGACCCAGCCCTCTTTCTCCAATTGGTCAGTGATGCCCGTGACATTCCCGCCGGTGACCATCATCCGCTTGCTCAGCTCCCCCATCTTCAGCCCTTCAGGATGCCGATCGAGCTGGGCGAGCAGGTCGAAGCGGGGCAGTGTGCAATCAAACTCCTGACGCAGGCGGGACCGGATATCCGTCTCGATCAGATTGGCACATGTCAGCAGCCGCAGCCAAAGCCGAAGGGCGTCGTGCTCGCGATCGTGGGCTCGCGTTTCGAGATCGAGAGAGTCGGAGTCGGCGAGGCTCATGATGGATGACGTGAAATTTACAGTGTGGAAATTTTAGGTTTGAAATAAACCCGGGGTCAAGCTGGGGGCGCTACGCAGGGGGGGCGGAGGACATAAAAAAAGGGCACCCGAAGGTGCCCTTTCGTCAAAGACTAAGTGACAGAAGCTGTCAGCTTAGAACTTGTGACGGATACCAGCCGTAACGGCGAACTGGTTGGTGCTTTGCGAGAAGCCCAGGCCGTTCAACGATGCGCCGCCAGGAGCGTCGTTGTTGGCGTGTTGCCACAGACCAACCAGGTACGTGTCCGTGCGCTTCGACAGGAAGTAGTCGACGCCCAGGTTGACTTGGTGGTACTTCGGCGACACGTTCGTGCCCAGTGCGTTGAGCGTCGACCACGTGTACGTGTACGAAGCGCCCAGTTGCAGAGCCGGGGTCAGCATGTACTTGGCGTTGGCTTCGACGTTGTCGAACTTCCAGCTGCCGCCACCGATGTATTGGTACACGCTGTGGCCGTAGACCAGACCCAGCGTAGCCGGACCGAAGGCGTACGAACCGCCTGCCGATGCGATCCATGCCTTGTCGCTAGCAAGTGCACCGCCCAGCGTCATCGGGGTGGTAGCATCGCCGCTGTTGTTGATCACGCCCGAAGCGTTGCTGGCCGGCGAACCAATGTACAAGTAGCCAGCGCCGAACGACACCGGGCCGTTAGCGTAGCCCAAGCCGAACGAGTAAGCGCGGTTGTTGGCGAAGCCCGAACCCGTCGAACCGTTGTTTGCCGAGTTCGAGAAGCCGTACATACCGCCAGCGCTGAAGCCGCCGTAGTTCACGGTCGTGTACTTGACAGCGTTGTTCACGCGGAACGAGTTGTTCAGGTTGTCGTTATCGAACGGGTGAGCGCCCGCGAACGTCGACCATTGGCTACCCGAAGCGTACGGACCGACGAAGTCAACCACGGAGTCGTACTGACGACCGATGGTCAGCGTACCAGCCGTTGCGCTGCTCAGGCCAACGTAGGCTTGACGACCGAAGATACGGCTGTTTTGACCTTGCGTGCCGTTGCCCAGGTTGAAGCCGCTTTCCAAGACGAAAATCGCCTTCAGGCCACCGCCGAGGTCTTCAGCACCCTTCAGGCCCCAACGCGAACCTTGCAGGTTGCCGTTGGCGAACTGGAAGTTCTTCGATGCATTGCCCGTGCCAGCCAGGTTGCCGCCAGTCTTGCTGACGTATTGCAGGCCGGCGTCGATGATACCGTACAGGGTCACGCTGCTTTGTGCGTGAGCAGCGCCAGCGAATGCGCCGAGCACGCCCAGAGCGAGAAGCGACTTTTTCATTGAGTGATCTCCAAAGGATTGTGAGATTTGTTTAACAAGGTCACTAGTGATAACGTCCTTGCTAATCAACTTCGCGAGAAGTTGGACGTAATGTAACAAATTCACTGTGGGCGGCAAAGGAAAAGGCCGGTTTTGCGCGGGTTTGCGGGCGCCTTTGTTTCGTTTACGCAACATCCCGGAAACCGGCTTCTGGCGGGGCTTCCGTGCGTTTGCGCCCGCGCAAGGCGCGCCGGGCAAAGGGGCGTATCATCGGCGGCGGACACGAAATAATCGTCCAGCATCCCACATTGTGAAAGATTGAAGCGAGTTGAATGTACGATGTTCCCCGACAGCCTGATCTCCGAACTTGACCGCGGCCTGCGAGCGATCGCCGGCGTGACCCGGGCCTCTCGCCCGACGCCCGTCGCGGCGGCACCTTCCTCCCATCAGGATGCACCGATCGGCGACGATGCCCTGACCCCGCAAGAGCGACGCCACGTGGCCGGGCTCATGCGGGTGAACCATGTGGGCGAGGTTTGCGCGCAGGCGCTCTATCAGGCACAGAAGTTGGCGACGAAGCGTCCTGAGTTGCGGGCGGCGTTCGAGCACGCGGGCAAAGAGGAGGAAGACCACCTCGCGTGGACGGCGCATCGGCTGACGGAGCTTGGCTCGCGCCCGAGCTTGCTCAATCCCCTTTGGTATGCCGGGGCGTTCGCCATTGGTTTTGTGGCCGGCAAGTGCGGCGACAAGGTCAGCCTGGGATTCATGTCGGAGACCGAGCGCCAGGTCGAGCACCATCTGGATGGTCACCTCAACGACCTGCCTCCGCACGATTTGCGCTCGCGCGCGATCGTCGATCAGATGCGCCGCGACGAGATCGAGCACGGCCAGGCCGCGCGCGATGCCGGCGGTGTGGCGTTGCCGGTGCCTGTGCAGCGGACCATGCGCGCCGCGGCCAAAGTCATGACGACCACCGCCTACTATATATAGAGGGATGCGCGGTGCGACGACAGTGCGCCCGCCCGACCCACAACGGCAACAGGACGACGAAGCAGCAGAACAGCCCCATCGCGCGACGGCAATACCTCCCCGACCGACCCCACCTCCCGTGTCGATTTTCCCTTCGCCTCACGGCTGCCGACCGGCATCGACCGGGTTCTGGCACGGCGTGAGCGCGCACTACCCGGTATCGATAGTGCTGGCGGGCCTCCTGCGAGGCGATGCACAAAGTTTGAGGTTCCACTTTCACTATCGCAGTTATGTCTTTAATTTTCCTGACAAAATTCCGTTTTCCGGCTTTAGGAAAGTGCGCTAAGTCATTGTTCTGTCTGACAAATTCCCCTGGAAAAACGGGTGAAACGCTTGACCGGCCAAACACTCTCCTCTAAAGTGGGAAATAGTGTGAGAAAGTGTATTTTTGTGTGGTGTAAGGCACGAAATCTTTCTCTTTCGGCATGACGGGCAGGCGGACGAAACCTCACGGGAGCGCACGTGTTTCAGGGAGCCTCGGCACTTTCACTGGATGCGAAGGGACGGATGTCGATTCCGGCCCGGCATCGTGACGTGCTTCAGGGCGACGCTGAAGGCAAGGTGACGATCACGAAGCACCCCGACGGTTGTCTTTTGCTGTTCCCGCGGCCCGAATGGGAAATCTTCCGCGGCAAGATCGCCGCACTGCCGATGGACGCGCACTGGTGGCGGCGCATTTTCCTGGGCAACGCAGCCGACGTCGAGATGGATTCGGCGGGGCGCGTCCTGGTGGCGCCGGAATTGCGCGCGGCTGCGGGCATGGACAAGGAAGTCATGCTGCTGGGCATGGGCAGTCACTTTGAACTCTGGGATGCCGCGACATACGCCGCCAAGGAGCAGGCGGCGATGGCGCAGGGCATGCCGGAAGCACTGAAGAACTTCACTTTTTGACAGATCAGGTGGTCCGACGAGCATGGCGCACGCGGTGGAAACGGTAATGCAGCACCGCACGGTCCTGCTGGAGGAGGCCGTGGACGCCTTGCTGTGGCGCGACGACGGTGTTTACGTCGACGGCACGTTCGGCCGCGGCGGGCACAGTCGCAGGGTTCTGGAGCGGCTGGGCGCAAAGGGGAGATTGATCGCGTTCGACAAGGATCCCCAAGCGATCGCGGAGGCGGCGAAGATTGCCGATCCGCGATTTTCGATTGAGCACGAGAGCTTCGCGACGTTGCGCGAAGCGCTGGCCCGACGCGGTATCGAGAAGGTGTCGGGCGTATTGCTGGACCTGGGCGTCTCGTCGCCGCAGATCGACGACCCTGCGCGCGGATTCAGTTTTCGTTACGACGGCCCGCTCGACATGCGCATGGATCCCACGCGCGGCGAGTCGGCGGCGGATTGGCTGGCCCGGGCAACGCTGGAAGAAATGACGGAGGTCATCAAGGACTATGGGGAAGAACGGTTTGCTTTTCAGATTGCAAAGGCGCTTGTTGCTCGCCGGGCAAACGCCGATCGCCTCGGTCCACTCGTCAGTACACGCGAGCTTGCCGAGATCGTGGCGGGTGCCGTCAAGACCCGTGAGAAGGGCAAGGACCCGGCAACACGTACCTTTCAGGCTCTACGGATTCACGTCAATCAAGAGCTTGCGGACCTGCAGATAGCACTCGATGTGGCGGCCGATGTCCTCGAAACGGGAGGCAGACTCGTGGCGATCAGTTTTCATTCGCTGGAAGATCGTATCGTGAAGCGCTTCATGCAAGCGCGTGCGAGCGCGCCGGCGGTGGATCGCCGCGTGCCGTTGCGCGCCCACGAAATTCCCGAGCCGCCGTTCAAGGCCAGCCGCAAGATCAAGCCGTCCGCCGCCGAGGTGGAGGCCAACCCGCGTGCGCGCTCGGCCATCATGCGGGTCATGGAGCGGGTGTCGACATGAGTCGGCTCAACGTCCTCCTGCTCGCGCTGCTCATCGGCTGCGCACTGTCGTTGATCAACGCGCAATATCGTGCGCGCGGTACGTTCGTCGAACTCAACCGCGAGCAGGCGCTCGAGCATCAATTGCTCCAGGACTGGGACCGCCTCCAATACGAGCAGAGCGCGCAAAGCAAAAGCGCGCGCATCGAAAGCGTCGCGCGCAACGATCTGAAGATGCAGGCCGTCTCGCCGGGCCGCACGCAATATCTTTCCGCGCCCGCCGGCAGCGCCGGCGCCATGGTGGATGTGCCGGTGCCGAGCGCGAGCGCCGCGTCCGCCCCTGCGAGCGGAGGCAAGCGATGATTCGCCGCAAGGACGCCAAGGCCAAGACCAAGGATGTGCAGTTCTCTGCCAGCCCGGTCCTGTCCGTGCGTCTGCCGATGTGGCGCTCGAAGATGCTCGTGTTCGTGATCTTCGGCGCATTCGCGTCACTGGTCGCGCGCGCGTTCTGGATCCAGGGACCGGGCAACGCCTTCTATCAGCGTCAGGGCGAGAGCCGTTACGAACGCACACTGGAGATGTCCGCCACGCGCGGCAAAGTGTTCGACCGTAACGGCCAGGTGCTCGCCACGAGTCTTCCCGTGAAAGCCATCTGGGCCATTCCCGAAGACGTGCCGGACGACATTTCGGCGCAGAAGGTGCGCCAGCTCGCCCGCTTGCTCGAGATGAGCGAGCCGGACCTGCGCCGCAAGCTCAACCAGGAAAAGAGCTTCGTCTACGTGAAGCGCCAGGTCCTGCCCGACGTGGCCAAGCAGGTGGCCGATCTGGACATCCCGGGCGTGTATCAGCGCAAGGAATACAAGCGCTTCTATCCGGAAGGCGAGATCGCCGCGCACGTGGTTGGCTTTACCAACGTGGAAGACATCGGCCAGGAAGGCGTCGAGCTGTCGATGCAGAAGGCGCTGGCGGCCACGCCGGGCAGCCGGCGCGTGATCAAGGACCGGCTGGGGCGCGTGGTCGAGGATCTCGACATCCTGGCCCAGCCGCGTGACGGTCACGACATCACGCTGTCGATCGACAGCAAGATTCAGTTCCTCGCCTACAGCGAACTCAAGGATGCCATCGAACGCACCGGCGCCAAGGCCGGCAGCGCGGTGGTGCTCGACGTGCGCACGGGCGAAGTGCTCGCGCTCGTGAATCTGCCGACCTACAACCCGAACAACCGCACGAACCTGACCGGTGCGCAGCTGCGCAACCGCGTGATCACCGATACGTTCGAGCCCGGCTCGATCATGAAGCCGATCACCATCGCCGCAGCCATCGAGAACGGGCACGTGAAGCCCACGTCGACGGTCATGACCACGGGCCGCGCCAACTTCTTCGGCGCGAACATCACCGATACGCACGACTATGGGCTGCTGACCGTGGCCGGCGTGATCCAGAAGTCGAGCAACATCGGTACGGCGAAGATCGCATTGCAGATGAAGCCACAGGAAATGTGGGACATGTTTACCAGCGTTGGCCTCGGACAGGCGCCGAAGATCGGTTTCCCCGGCGCAGTGGCGGGGCGTTTGCGTCCGGCCAAGAGTTGGCGTCCGATCGAGCAGGCGACGATGGGCTACGGCTATGGCCTGTCCGCCTCGTTGATTCAACTTGCCCGGGCGTACACGGTGTTCGCCCACGACGGCGAGCTGCTGCCCATCTCCATCTACAAGACGGACGGCAGCGTGGTGAAGGGCACGCCGGTGATCTCGCCGAACACGGCCCGCGAAGTGCGCAAGATGCTTGAAATGGTGACGTCGCCAGGCGGCACCGCCACGCGCGCCCAGGTCGTGGGCTATCGCGTGGGCGGCAAGACCGGGACGGCCTACAAGCAGTCGGGTCGGGGTTACGACAAGAGCAAGTATCGCGCATCGTTCGTCGGCATGGCGCCGATGTCCGAGCCGCGCATCATCGTGGCGGTCACGCTCGACGAGCCGGGACGCGGCTCGCACTACGGCGGCGTGGCGGCCGGACCGGCGTTTGCCGCAATCGTGGGTGGCACGCTGCGGGCGCTGAACGTCGTGCCGGATTCGCCGGTGACGAAGCTCGTCGTGAGCGACAAGGTGGAGGAGAGCGAGCCATGGGCACCGTGACTTCGACGCCCAAGCCCCCCGTCACGCTCGGCATGATCGCCGACGCCGCGCAGCGCGCCGCGCTCGCGCAGGCCTGGGACTGGCTGCGCCGCACGGTGCCGGCCGAGGCGAACCTGCACGCGGACAGCCGCCGCGTGATGCCGGGCGACGTATTCGTCGCGTATGCCGTCAAGGGCGCCGACAGCCGCGGGTTCATTGCCGACGCGGTCGAGCGCGGCGCTGCCGCGGTCGTCTGGCAAAGCGATGACTTTACCTGGCCGGCGTCGCTTGCGAGCCTCGGGAACGTGCCGCAGTTCGGCGTGCCTCGCCTCGACTGGCTCGCCGGTCCGCTCGCGGCGCTGTGGTATGGCGAGCCGAGCGTCGGTATGTCGATGCTCGGCGTGACCGGCACGAACGGCAAGACCTCGTGCAGCCAATGGCTCGCGCAACTGCTGTCCAAGGCGGGCACGCGCAGCGCCGTGATCGGTACGCTCGGCAGCGGCTTTCCGGGGCATCTGACGGTGACCGGTTTCACCACGCCCGACGCCGTGCAACTGCAGCGCAGCCTGGCTGACCTGCGTGCGCAAGGCGCTGCCGCGCTTGCCATGGAAGTGTCGTCGCACGGCCTCTATCAGGGGCGGGTCAACGGCGTCGCGTTCGACATTGCCGTATTTACCAATCTGACGCAGGACCACCTCGATTACCACGGCACGATGGCCGAGTACGAGGCAGCCAAGACGCGCCTGTTCGACTGGCCGGGCCTGAAGGCTGCCGTCATCAATCGTGACGACGCCATGGGCAAGCGCCTGCTCGCGCGCCTGGCCGGGAAGACGCCGGTCATCGAATACGGCATTCACGGCGACGCCTCGTCGACACACGGCAACCGCGTGCTGCGCGCCGAGGACATTCGGGCGACGACGTCCGGTACACGTTTTACGCTGCACATCGACGACCGGAGTCAGCAGATCACGGTGCCGCTGATCGGCGAGTTCAACGTGAGCAATGCGCTCGCCGTGCTTGGCGCGGCGCTGGCCGGCGGTGTATCGCAGGACGCCGCGATCGCCGGGCTCGCTGCGCTCGCGCCGGTGTCCGGGCGCATGGAGCAGATCGGGCAGCCGGGGCAACCGCTGGTCGTCGTCGATTATGCGCACACGCCGGACGCGCTTGACAAGACGCTCGACGCCCTGCGTCCGGTGGCGACGGCGCGCGGCGGCAAGCTGGTTTGCGTGTTCGGCTGCGGCGGCGACCGCGATGCAGGCAAGCGTCCCCAGATGGGCGCGGTGGCCGAGCGTCTGGCCGACGCGGTGGTGCTCACGAGCGACAACCCGCGGACCGAAGTGCCGACCGAGATCATGGCGCAGATCGCCGCCGGTCTCGCGAACCCCGACGCTGTGCGTCGGATCGAAGACCGCGCGAGCGCGATCCTGCAGGCCGTCCGCGGCGCGCAGGCGGCCGACGTGGTGCTCATCGCCGGCAAGGGCCACGAAAGTACACAGGAAATCATGGGCAAGAAGCGGCCGTTCTCCGATCAGGAGCATGCGCGACTGGCACTCGCCGCGCGCGCGACGACTGTGCGCGGGGGAGGTGAATGATGCATTGGACGCTGAACGACGCCCGGCAGGCGGTGACCGATTCGCGCGTGGCGGGGGCGCAGACGACCGCCTTCGCGCGCATTGTGACCGACAGTCGTTCGGTACAGCCGGGCGACCTGTTCGTCGCGATCAAGGGGGAGCGCTTCGACGCTCACGACTTCCTGGCCGACGTGGCGCGCGCCGGCGCGGCCGCCGTGGTCGCCTCGCGCGTGCCCGACGGTTTCGAGACGCCGGCCCTGATCGTGCCGGACACGCGCATCGCGCTGGGCGAGCTGGCTGCCGCATGGCGCCGCCGCTTCGCGATTCCGGTCGTCGCCGTGACGGGCAGCAACGGCAAGACGACGGTGAAGGAAATGATTTCGGCGATCTTCGCCGAGGCCGTCGGCGCCGAGTCGCGTCTGGCCACCGCAGGCAACTTCAATAACGACATCGGGCTGCCGCTCACGTTGTTCCGTCTGAAGGACGGCGACCGACTGGCCGTGCTCGAGCTGGGGATGAACCACCCGGGCGAGACGGCTTATCTGGCCAGGATTGCGCAACCCACGGTGGCGGCGATCAATAACGCCCAGCGCGAGCATCAGGAGTTCATGGTGAGCGTCGCGGCCGTTGCGCAGGAACACTCGGCGGTGCTCGCGGCACTGGCCGACGACGGCGTGGCCGTATTTCCCGCCGAGAGCGAGTTTGCGTCGATGTGGCGCGAGATCGCGGGCAAGCGCCGCGTGCTCGACTTCGCGCTCGACGCCCGAGCCGCCGTCTCGGGGCGCTACGACGTGGCCACCCGCATGCTGCGCGTGACGTCGCCGGCGGGCGAGTTTTCGCTCACGTTGCCGCTGCTCGGCGAGCACAACGCGCGCAACGCCCTGGCAGCGATCGCCTGCGCGTTGGGCGCGCATGTCGACATTGGCTCGATCGTGCGGGCACTTGAAGGCTTCTCGGCCGTCAAAGGTCGGCTTCAGGTGTCGACGCTCTCGAAAGGGCCGCTCGCCGGTGTCACGCTGATCGACGACACCTATAATGCGAACCCCGATTCGGTCCTGGCCGCTATAGACGTACTCGCTTCGACGCCTGCGCCGCGTGTGCTGGTGTTGGGCGACATGGGCGAGGTGGGCGACAACGGTCCGGCGTTTCACCGCGAAGTGGGCGAATACGCGGCGCGGCGCGGCATCGATCGCTTGCTGGCGATGGGCGAATTGGCGCGGGCCAGCGTGGCGGCGTTCGGCGACGGTGGTCAACATTTTTCGAACGTGGACGATGTAACTCCCCTCGTGGCCGAACTCAACGCCACGCTGAGTGCGCCGGCCACGGTGCTGGTGAAAGGAAGCCGCTTCATGCGGATGGAGCGCGTGCTGGAGCAGTTGCGCGCTACGAGTGAAAGCGGGGGCGGTAACGCCCCGGCCAAGTGATAAAGGATTGATGGAATGTTGCTGACGTTGGCGCAATGGCTGCAAGCGGATGCGAGCTATTTGCGCGTGTTCAACTACCTGACGTTTCGGGCCGTGATGGCAAGCCTCACGGCGCTGGTGATCGGGCTCTCGTTCGGGCCGATGGTCATTCGCAAGCTGACCGAAATGAAGGTGGGCCAGGCCGTGCGCACCGACGGCCCGCAGACCCATCTGGTGAAGTCGGGTACGCCCACGATGGGCGGCGTGCTGATTCTGATCGGCATCACCGTGGCCACGCTCCTGTGGGCGGATCTGAGCAACCGTTTCATCTGGATCGTGCTGACTGTGACGCTGGGCTTCGGCATCATCGGCTGGATCGACGACTACCGGAAGGTGGTCTACAAGGACCCGCGCGGCATGTCGTCGCGCGAAAAGTATTTCTGGCAATCGCTGATCGGTCTGTTCGCCGCCATTTACCTGGCATTTTCGGTGTCGGAGACGAGCAACCTGAAGGTGTTCGAGCTGTTCATTAGCTGGGTGCGCAACGGCTTTCCGCTCGATCTGCCGCCGAAGGCCGACTTCATCGTGCCGTTCTTCAAGACGATGAGCTATCCGCTGGGCGTGTTCGGGTTCATTGCGCTCACGTACTTTGTCATCGTCGGCTCGTCCAACGCCGTTAACCTCACCGACGGTCTCGACGGCCTGGTCATCATGCCGGTGGTGCTGGTCGGCGCGGCGCTGGGCGTGTTCGCTTACGTGATGGGCAACGTGGTGTATTCGAAGTACCTGCTGTTCCCGCATATCGCCGGCGCGGGCGAGTTGCTCGTGTTCTGCTCGGCCATGTCGGGGGCGGGGCTCGCCTTCCTTTGGTTCAACACCCATCCCGCCCAGGTGTTCATGGGCGACGTGGGCGCGCTGGCGCTCGGCGGTGCACTCGGCACCGTGGCGGTGATCGTGCGCCAGGAAGTCGTGCTCTTCGTGATGGGGGGGGTGTTCGTGGCCGAGACGCTCTCCGTGATGTTGCAGGTGACCTGGTTCAAGTACACCAAGCGCCGGTTCGGCGAGGGGCGGCGCATCTTCAAGATGGCGCCGCTGCATCACCACTTCGAACTGTCGGGATGGAAGGAAACGCAGGTGGTGGTCCGGTTCTGGATCATCACGCTGATGCTGGTGCTGATCGGTCTGTCGACGCTCAAGCTGCGCTGACCGGGCGACGCACGACCGCGCGATGTGCGGTGGCAGGACTAAAGGTGGGGCCGCTCGCGCCGATAGCGAAATATCGGCGTCTGGCAAGCGATGCATTCGTAGGTTGTTTGAATCGATAAGGAAAAGAGCGACGTGTTCGGCGAGAAGTTTGGTGAATCCTGGCAACCGCGTGTCCTGATCCTGGGTCTGGGAGAGTCCGGCCTGGCGATGGCGCGTTGGTGCGCGCGTTACGGCTGCCGTGTGCGTGCAGCCGATACGCGCTATGCGTCGTCGGAGACACCGCCGAACGTTGCGACCCTGCGCGCCGACGCGCCGCAGGCCGAATTCGTGGGCGGCAAGTTTGCCGACCAGATCGATGCGTTGCTCGACGACATCGAGCTGATCGGCATCAGCCCGGGTCTCTCGCCGCTCGCGCCCGACGTGGCCGGGCTGCTGGCCGAAGCTGCGCAGCGCGGGATTCCGGTGTGGGGCGAGATCGAATTCTTCGCGCAGGCGCTGCGTCACATGCAGGCCACGAGCGGCTATGCGCCGAAGGTGCTGGCCATCACGGGGACCAATGGCAAGACGACCACCACCAGCCTGACGGGACTGCTGTGCCGCCGCGCCGGAAAGCGCACGGCGGTGGCGGGCAACATCAGTCCGACGGCGCTCGACCGACTGAGCGAATGCATTGCCGAGGCCACGCTGCCCGACGTGTGGGTGCTCGAACTCTCGAGCTTCCAGCTCGAGACCGTGTACTCCCTCGCGCCCGATGCGGCGGCGATCCTCAACATTACGCAGGACCACCTGGACTGGCACGGCGACATGGACGCCTACGCCAATGCCAAGGCGCGGATCTTCGGGCCGCAGACCGTGCGCGTGCTCAACCGCGACGACGCCCGCGTGATCGCGTTCGCGTCGCCCGAGGCCAGTGTCGTGACCTTCGGCACGGGCAAGCCCGACGCCGTGGGCGACTTCGGGCTGGAGATGGAAGGCGGCATGTGGTGGCTGGTCGAAGGTTACACGCGCGACGATGCGCCGCCCGCGCCGAAGCGCCGCAAGGCTGGCGCCGTCGAGGCGAGCGTCGAAGTGTTCGGCAAGCGTCTGATGCCCGCCGACGCGCTGCGCATTCGCGGACAGCACAATGCCGCCAACGCGCTGGCGGCGCTCGCACTCGCTCGCGCGATCGACCTGCCCATGGCCAAGCTGTTGCACGGCCTGCGCGAATACCCGGGCGAGCCACATCGCGTGCAATTGATCGCGAGCATCAACGAAGTCGAGTACTACGACGACAGCAAGGGCACCAACGTGGGCGCCACGGTCGCCGCGATTTCCGGACTGCAGAAGACGCTCGTGCTGATCGCCGGCGGCGACGGCAAGGGCCAGGACTTCTCGCCGCTCGCCAATCCGGTGGCGCATCACGCACGCGCCGTGCTGCTCATCGGTCGCGACGCCGGGATTCTGCGCGAGGCGCTGACCGACACCGGCGTCGAGCTCATCGACGCGCCGACGCTCGAGGACGCCACGCGTCAGGCCGCGAAGCTGGCCCAGCCCGGCGACGCCGTGCTGCTCTCGCCGGCGTGCGCGAGCCTCGACATGTTCCGCAACTATGAACATCGCGCGCAGGTATTCCGCGATACCGTGGTTGAACTGGCCGCCGACGCGGGGGTGATGCTATGAACCGTATCAAGTCGTTCTTCAGCAAGAAGCGTCAGGCGGGGTTCGCAGGGGCCGGCACGGCGAGCGCGCCCGGTGCCGCGACGCAGGCCGCCAGTCGCACGCTCGGCAGCATCAAGCCCACGCGCTCGCGCATGCTCGAATACGATCACGCGCTCGTGTGGGTGGTGATCTCGCTGCTGTCGCTGGGCCTGGTGATGGTGTACTCGGCGTCGGTCGCGTTGCCCGACTCGCCGAAATACAGCGGCTACTCGACGTACCACTTCCTCGCGCGCCACGTCATCTCGCTGACGATGGGACTGATCGCGGCCATGATCACGCTCCGGATTCCGGTCAAGACGCTCGATAAGCTCGCGCCCAAGCTGTTCCTGCTGGCGCTGGTGTTGCTGGTGATCGTGCTGATCCCGCACGTGGGCAAGGGCGTGAACGGCTCGAAGCGCTGGATTCCGTTTGGCGTGCTCAACCTGCAGCCGTCGGAAATCATGAAGCTCGCCGTCACGCTGTACGCCGCGAACTACACGGTGCGCAAGCAGGAGTTCATGCAGAGCTTCGGCAAGGGCTTCTTGCCGATGGGCATTGCCGTCGTGTTCGTCGGCATGCTGCTGCTGCTCGAGCCGGACATGGGGGCATTCATGGTGGTCGCCGCCATCGCCATGGGCATTCTGTTTCTCGGCGGCGTGAACGGACGCCTGTTCGGCGGCCTGGCGCTCACTGCCGTGGGCACGTTCGCCATGCTGATCTGGCTCTCGCCGTGGCGCCGCGAGCGGATTTTCGCGTACCTCGATCCATGGCGCGAAGACTACGCGCTCGGCAAGGCCTATCAGCTCACGCACTCGCTCATCGCGTTCGGGCGCGGTGAGTGGACCGGTGTCGGGCTCGGCGGCAGTATCGAGAAGTTGCACTACCTGCCCGAAGCGCACACCGACTTCATCCTCGCCGTGATCGGCGAGGAATTCGGCTTTGTCGGCGTGGTCGTCGTCATCCTGATGTTCTATTGGCTGGTGCGCCGTGCCTTCGAGATCGGACGTCAGGCGCTGGCGCTCGAGCGCACGTTCGCGGGACTGCTCGCCAAGGGCGTGGGTGTCTGGCTGGCCGCGCAGACCTTCATCAACATGGGCGTGAACCTGGGCCTGCTGCCGACCAAGGGGCTCACGCTGCCGCTGGTGAGCTACGGTGGCTCAGGCATTCTGCTCAACTGCGTGGCCGTGGCGATCCTGCTGCGGGTGGATTACGAAAACCGCGTGCTGATGCGGGGAGGCAAAGTATGACCGAGCGCGCTACCGCGATGCCGGCACCGCAGACGAAGACACGCACGCTGCTGGTCATGGCCGGCGGCACGGGCGGTCACGTCTTCCCGGGGCTCGCGGTCGCCAACTTCCTGCGCGTGCAGGGGTGGCGCGTCGTGTGGCTCGGCAATCCGTCGGGCATGGAAGCGACGCTCGTGCCGAAGTACGACATCCCGATGGAATTCGTGAAATTCGGCGGGCTGCGCGGCAAGGGCCTGATGACCAAGCTGCTGCTGCCGCTCAACCTGCTGCGCGCGTTCTGGCAGAGCTTGGGCGCCGTGCGCCGCGTGAAGCCGGATGTCGTGCTGGGCATGGGCGGCTACATCACCTTCCCCGCGGGCATGATGGCGTCGCTGCTCGGCCGTCCGCTCGTGCTGCACGAACAGAATTCGGTGGCCGGCCTGGCGAACAAGGTGCTCGCACGCGTGGCCGACAAGGTGTTGCTCGCGTTCCCGGACACCATCGCCGGCGGCGAATGGGTCGGCAATCCGATCCGGGCCGATTTCGACGAGATGGCGTCGCCGGCCGAGCGCTACAACGCGCGCACCGGGCCGCTACGCATTCTCGTGGTCGGCGGCAGCCTCGGGGCCACCGTGCTCAACGAGATCGTGCCCAAGGCGCTGGCGAAGCTGCCGCGCGAAGATCGCCCGCAAGTCACGCATCAGGCGGGCGTCAAACATATTCAGACCCTGCAGGCGAATTACGCCGCGGCGGGGGTGACGGTCGAGGCCGTGCCGTTCATCGACGACATGGTCGCGGCATACGCGGCGGCGGATCTGGTCATCTGCCGCGCAGGTGCGATGACGGTGGCCGAAGTGGCCGCGGCCGGGGTGGCGGCGCTGTTCGTGCCGTTCCCGCACGCGGTCGACGACCATCAGACGACGAATGCGCGTTTCCTCGCCGACAAGGGCGCGGCAACGCTGATCGACCAGCGCGAGCTGTCGGTCGAGACCCTGGCCGAGTGGCTGCGCCGCCAGACGCGCGCGTCGCTGCTCGCGATGGGAGAGAAAGCCAGGGCGCTCGCCAAGCCGGACGCCACCGAACAAGTGGCGCGCGTGTGCGCGGCTCTGGCCAAGGATTGAAATGAAACACATCGTCAAACACATTCACTTCGTCGGCATTGGCGGCTCGGGCATGAGCGGCATTGCCGAGGTACTGCTCAACCTGGGTTACCAGGTGAGCGGCTCCGATCTCGGCGACAACGCGGTAACACAGCGTCTCGCGAGCCTCGGTGCGCGCATCGCCCGCGGCCATGCGGCCGAACATATCGAAGGCGCCGACGCCATCGTCGTGTCCACGGCCATCACGGCCGACAATCCGGAAGTGCTCGCCGGTCGCGCGCGCCAGATTCCCATCGTGCCGCGCGCGCTGATGCTCGCGGAACTCATGCGCCTGAAGCAGGGCGTGGCCATCGCCGGCACGCACGGCAAGACCACTACCACGAGCCTCGTGGCGAGCGTGCTCGCGCAGGGCGGGCTGGATCCGACCTTCGTGATCGGGGGGCGTCTGAACAGCGCCGGGGCCAACGCCAAGCTCGGCACGGGCGACTTCATCGTGGTCGAGGCCGACGAGTCGGACGCGTCGTTCCTCAACCTGAATCCGGTCATCGAAGTCATCACGAACATCGATGCCGACCACATGGACACCTACGGGCACGACTTCGCCCGTCTGAAGCAGTCGTTCGTGGCCTTCACGCAGCGCCTGCCGTTCTACGGCATTGCCGTGCTGTGCGTGGACGACCCGAACGTGCGCGAGATCCTGCCGTTCGTCTCGAAGCCGATCGTGCGCTACGGCCTGTCGGACGACGCCCAGGTGCGCGCCATCGACGTGCGCGCCGACGCCGGTCAGATGCGCTTTACCGTGTTGCGCCAGTTCGGCGCGGGCGCCGCGCCGCTGGACATCACCCTCAATCTGCCGGGCGAGCACAACGTGCGAAACGCGCTCGCGGCCATTGCGATCGCCACCGAACTCGAGGTTCCGGATGCCGCGATTCAACAGGCACTGGCCGAGTTCAACGGCGTGGGACGCCGCTTCCAGCGCTACGGCGAGATTGCGCTGCCGAAGGCCAGCGGCGGCGGCACGTTCACGCTCATCGACGATTACGGGCATCACCCGGTGGAGATGGCCGCCACGCTCGCGGCCGCGCGCGGCGCGTTCCCCGGGCGTCGCATCGTGCTGGCGTTTCAGCCGCATCGCTACACGCGCACGCGCGATTGCTTCGAGGACTTCGTGAAGGTGCTCTCGGACGCGGACGCCGTGGTGCTCGGCGAAGTGTATTCGGCCGGCGAGGCGCCCATCGTGGCGGCCGACGGCCGTTCGCTCTCCCGCGCGGTACGCGTGGCGGGCAAGGTGGAACCGGTTTTCGTGGAAGACGTCGCGCAGTTGCCCGATGCCATTCTGCAAGTCGCCCGGGCGGGCGATGTTGTCATCACCATGGGTGCCGGCTCCATCGGCGCGGTACCCGGCAAGTTGCAAGTTCAGCAAGGAGTCTGACGTGAGTGCATTCGATCCGAAACGTTTCGGCAAGGTTGGCGTCCTGATGGGCGGGCGCTCTGCCGAGCGTCAGATCTCGCTGATTTCGGGCAAAGGCGTACTCGAGGCGCTGCGCAGCAAGGGCGTGGACGCCCACGGTTTCGATACCGGCATGAACGATCTGGCGGCGCTGGCCGCGCAGAAGTTCGACCGCGTGTTCATTGCGCTGCATGGGCGCTACGGCGAGGACGGCACGCTGCAGGGCGCGCTCGAACATCTCGGTATTCCCTACACCGGGAGCGGCGTACTCGCCTCGGCGCTGGCGATGGACAAGGAAATGACCAAGCGCGTGTGGATCAACGAAGGGCTGTCCACGCCGCGCTTCAAGATGCTCGACGCCGACAGCGACTTCGACGCCGTGGCGCGCGATCTCGGCCTGCCGCTGATCGTCAAGCCGTCGCGCGAAGGATCGACCATCGGCCTCACGAAGGTCACGGAAGTGTCGCAGCTCAAGGCGGCCTACGAGAAGGCTGCCGCGCTCGATCCCGACGTACTCGCCGAGGAGTTCATCGATGGCGACGAGCTGACCGTGCCGGTGTTGGGCGTGGGCACGAAAGGCGCGGCCGCCGCGCGCGCGCTCCCGGTGATCCGCATCGTGGCGCCGGACGCGAACTACGACTATCAGAACAAGTACTTCAAGGACGACACGCGCTACGAGTGCCCGCCGCCGTTGTCGGTGTCGTTGCAGGAGGAAGTGCAGCGCCTCGTATTGCGCGCCTACCTGGTGCTGGGATGCCGGGGCTGGGCGCGTGCCGACGTGATGCTGCGCAAGCGCGACAACAAGCCGTACCTGCTGGAAATCAATACGTCGCCGGGCATGACCGGTCACTCGCTGGTGCCGATTTCGGCACGTGCGGCGGGCCTGTCGTATGAAGACCTGGTCGTTGAAATCCTGGCAACCGCGACGCTCGATCTGCACCCGAACGCGCAGTGGAAGCCAGAGTGAACCGAGTCGAACATTGAACGCGTTGAACAACGCCCTGATACGGAAAGCAAATCGCCATGTGGCACAACGTACGCCTGCTCAACGCCATCGCGAGTGCGCTCGTCGCACTCGTCGTGCTGGCGGCGCTCGCGGCGGGCGGCCACTGGTTGATCCAGCGGCCGGTCTTCACGCTCAAGGCGATTCAGATCGATGGGGATGTATCCCACATCAACGGGCCGACGTTGCGGGCGAACGCCGTCTCGCGGCTCAAGGGCAACTTCTTCACCATCGATCTGGATGCCACGCGCGCGGCGTTCGAAGCGGTGCCCTGGGTGCGTCATGCGAGCGTGCGGCGCGTCTGGCCGAACCAGCTCGCGGTGACGATCGAGGAATACAAGCCGCTGGCCACGTGGAACGACGGACGGCTGGTGAGCGTGGACGGCGAGCTCTTCGCGGCCAACCTGGCGGAAGCCGAGGACGAGGGCAAGCTGCCCGAGTTTGCGGGACCGCCGGGCAGCGAGAAAGACGTTACGGCGCGGTACTACGACTTCGTGAAGTGGTTTGCGCCGTTGAACATGAAACCCGAAGCGGTCACGCTGTCGAATCGCTACGCATGGAGCGTGCGACTCGCAGGTGGCGTGCAACTGGCGCTGGGTCGGGAACGCACCCCCGAAACCCTGGCCACGCGCAGCCGGCGCTTCGTACAGGCGTATCCGCAGGTAGCGGCGCGCTGGGGAAGCCAGATCGAGTATGCCGATCTGCGCTACCCGAACGGTTTTGCAGTACGTGCCGCGGGCATGCGTTTCTTGAGCGAGGAACAGGCCAAGAAGCTAGCCACGGCGCCGGTGCAAAAGCGGGATTCGCAGAAGCCGGCAGCGAAACCTGCCGCGCCGGCCAAGCGAAGCCAGTGAGACTTCAGGACTTACACACGCTATGAGCAAAGATTACAAGGATCTGTTGGTCGCCCTGGATATCGGCACGTCGAAAGTCGTGGCGGTGGTGGCCGAACTGCGCCCTGAAGGCCGCTATGAGGTGATCGGCCTCGGCCAGAGTGAATCGCGCGGCCTGAAAAAGGGCGTCGTGGTGAACATCGAGGCCACGGTGCAGTCCATTCAGCGTGCGCTCGAAGAAGCGGAGCTGATGGCCGACTGCAAGATCACCAATGTGTTCACCGGCATTGCCGGCAGCCACATCCGCAGCTTCAACTCGAGCGGTATGGTGGCGATCAAGGACAAGGAGGTGACGCAGGCCGATGTGGCGCGCGTGATCGAGACGGCCAAGGCGATCAACATCCCGACCGACCAGCAGGTGCTGCACATCCTCACGCAGGAATTCATCATCGACGGTCAGGAAGACGTGCGCGAGCCGATCGGCATGAGCGGCATTCGCCTCGAGGTGAAGGTGCACATCGTGACCGGCGCGGTCTCGGCGGCCCAGAACATCGTGAAGTGCGTGCGTCGCTGCGGTCTCGAGGTGAACGACCTGATTCTCCAGCCGCTCGCGTCGAGCATCTCGGTGCTCACCGAGGACGAGAAGGAGCTGGGCGTGGTGCTGATCGACATCGGCGGCGGCACGACCGACATCGCGATCTTCAGTGAAGGTGCCATCCGTCACACCGCGGTCATCCCGATTGCCGGCGACCAGATCACGAGCGATATCGCGATGGCCGTGCGCACGCCGACGCCGGATGCCGAGGACATCAAGATTCAGCACGGCATCGCCAAGCAGTCGCTGGCCGATCCCGACGAGATGATCGAGGTGCCCGGCCTGGGCGAGCGCGGGCCGCGCACGCTTTCGCGCCAGGCGCTTGCGGCCGTGATCGAGCCGCGCGTCGAAGAGTTGTTCTCGCTCGTGCAACAGGTGGTGCGCGAGTCGGGTTACGAAGAGTTGCTGTCCTCGGGCATCGTGCTCACCGGCGGCGCGGCAATGATGCCGGGCATGGTCGAGCTGGGCGAGGACATCTTCCTCAAGCCGGTGCGCATTGGCGTGCCGGAGTATGCCGGCGGTCTGGCCGACGTGGTGCGCAGCCCGCGCTACGCGACGGCGATGGGCCTGCTGCTCGAAGGACGCTCCCAACGCATGCGCGGGCGCAAGGTCGCCGTGCAGTCGGGACAGGCGAACCAGGTTTGGACGCGCATGCGCGACTGGTTCTTCAGCAATTTTTAAGGTGTTTTTTTGAGGGGTGTGGATTCGGCATTGAAAACACGCGCGGCTTACCCGAGCAACACGTGACCCGCAATACCGGATCCGCTTTTATGTCACTGGAGGCGATATGAACTTTGAAATGTTGGAAACGGAAACCAACGGCACCATCATCAAGGTGGTGGGTGTTGGTGGCGCTGGCGGCAACGCTGTTCAGCACATGATCAACCGTGGTGTGCAAGGCGTGGAATTCATCGCCATGAACACCGACGCCCAGGCGCTCGGCCGCTCGCAGGCGAGCGTCAACATCCAGCTCGGCAAGACCGGTCTGGGCGCGGGCGCCAAGCCGGAAATGGGTCGCTCCGCCGCGGAAGAAGCGCGCGAGCGTGTGGCCGACGCCCTGCGTGGCGCGCACATGGTGTTCATCACCGCGGGCATGGGTGGCGGCACGGGCACGGGGGCGGCGCCGGTCGTGGCCCAGATCGCCAAGGAAATGGGCATTCTGACCGTGGGCGTGGTCTCCAAGCCGTTCGAGTTCGAAGGCGGCAAGCGCATGCGTGTGGCCGAGACGGGCGCGCAGGAGCTCGAGGACAACGTCGACTCGCTCATCGTCGTGCTCAACGACAAGCTCTTCGAAGTCATGGGCGACGACGCCGAGATGGACAAGTGCTTCCAGTGCGCCGACGACGTGCTGCATAACGCCGTGGCAGGCATCGCCGAAATCATCAACGTCGACGGTCTCGTGAACGTCGACTTCGAAGACGTGAAGACGGTGATGGGCGAGCAGGGCAAGGCGATGATGGGTACGGCGACCGTTGCCGGTGTCGATCGTGCGCGTCTGGCGGCTGAACAGGCCGTGGCGAGCCCGCTGCTCGAGGGCGTGGACCTGTCGGGCGCGCGTGGCGTGCTGGTCAACATCACGGCATCGCGTTCGCTGCGTCTGTCGGAAACGCGTGAAGTGATGAACACCATCAAGAGCTACGCCGCCGAAGACGCGACCGTGATTTTCGGTACCGTCTATGACGACAAGATGGGCGATGCACTGCGCGTGACCGTCGTGGCGACCGGCCTGGGCCGTGCCGTCGCGAAGAAGGCCGCCGCACCGATGACGCTGCTCAAGACCGGTACCGACAACATGCCGATCGCGACGGGCCACGTGCCGAACGTCGGTCAGGCAGCCGGTACGGACTACGGCGCGCTCGATACGCCGGCCGTGTGGCGCAGCACGCGCGAGACCGCAGCCTCGCACGTAGCCGCGTTGCAGGAGAAGGGTGTCGATACGTACGACATCCCGGCGTTCCTGCGCAAGCAAGCCGACTGACAGGGTTGCGCGCGGGCCGGGTGCCAGTGCCTGGCGCCGCCGCACCTTGGGAATCGCGAGACCTACGCAGGTCGTCGTGAGGATTCGTCGTCGCTCCATCGACCATGCCGTGTGGCGTGGGGACGGCGCGCCGCAGTACGAATTCGAACGACGATACGGCAAGGTTGTGACGGCGCGCGATGTCTCGTAGTTGCGACAGCCAGAGTCGCAAGAGATGTCAACGCCCCACAGATGACGGACGTTACGGGTAAGCGTCCGTGATCCCGGACCCGGTCTCGCGGATCTGTCCCCCCGCCCGCTGCGGCATGCCTCCGTCGCAGCGGACGGGGTGCCCCGAAAATCGACGTGACGCGGCTACGTGGCCGGCGTCTGAAATCGAAACGACCTATTTCGTATCGTGGTATGGGTGCAAACGAATGGATGGGGCAGACTCCGGAATGTTCAGTAACGAATCGTTGTGTTTGTGGCACAGCGATGACGGCGCCGATCTGGTATAATTACACCTATGGTCATTAGCGTCCGATAGCTTTAATAAATAGCATGCTCAAGCAGCGCACACTCAAATCCATCGCCAAGACAGTCGGCATCGGCTTGCACTCCGGTCGCAAGGTCGAGTTGTCGCTGCGCCCGGCGCCGCCCGATACGGGCATTGTCTTTTGCCGTACCGATCTGAATCCTCCTGTGGAGATTCCGGCGTCGGCAATGGCAATCGGCGACACGCGCCTGGCGTCTGTGCTGCAGAAGGATGGTGCGCGCGTCTCGACCGTGGAACACCTGATGTCGGCGTGTGCCGGGCTGGGAATCGACAATCTGTATGTCGATGTCACGGCCGAAGAAATTCCGATCATGGACGGCAGCGCCGCGACGTTTGTCTTCCTGATCCAGTCGGCGGGTATCGAAGAGCAGGCCGCCGCGAAGAAATTCATCCGTGTGACGAAGCCGGTCGAGATTCGCGAAGGCGACAAGTTCGCCCGCCTCGACCCGTACGACGGGTTCAAGCTCAAGTTCACGATCGATTTCCGCCATCCGGCCGTGGATCGCACGGGCCAGGCCCTTGAAGTCGATTTCGCCGACACGTCTTACGCGAAGGAAATCGCACGCGCCCGCACGTTCGGCTTCGCTCATGAGGTCGAGATGCTGCGTGAGCTGGGGCTGGCGCGCGGTGGCAGCATGGATAACGCCATCGTGCTCGACGAGTACCGCATTCTGAACAACGACGGCCTGCGCTACGACGACGAGTTCGTGAAGCACAAGATGCTCGACGCGATCGGCGACCTGTACGTGATTGGGCATCCCTTGCTCGCGTCGTACACCGCATACAAGTCGGGCCACGGCCTGAACAACCAGCTGCTGCGCGAGCTTCTCGCGCAGGAAGCCTATGAGATCGTTACTTTCGAGCGCGCCGAAGACGCTCCGCGCGGTTTCCAGTTCGAACCGCAGACACACTTCGCGTAAGTCACGCAAGATGTCGCGTGCCGCGGCACGAATGTAACAAAACGAAAGCGCCGGCGATCCGGCGCTTTTTTATTTGACGCGCGAGAAATGTTTCAGGGCTTGCGCGTGCCGCCGTGAGAGTGGCGGGCCACGAGTCGGGCGAGGGCGTCGCGCAACGGCGAGGGTTCGAGCGAGTCGCGCAGGTCGCGAAAGCTGACGAGCCCCTGGCGCGAGAGCCTCGCCTCCTTGGGCGGTTTGAGCGGTTCGGGCGCGGCGATGCTCACCCGGATCCGGATGGCGCGGATCAGCCATCCGCGTTTGGCCAGACCTTCGATCAGCGAGGGCGTCTGCTGACGCAGCCGGGCGGCGAGCGCGTTGTTCGCGACGAGTAACACCAGTGCACCGTCGCGCGGCGGGGTGACCTTCACGCTGGCCGTGAGCGGCGCCGGCAGCAGCGCGTGGACGTCCCGCTCGAGCCGGCCGAGCTGCTCGGCGGCGACCAGCAGCGATCCGGCGCCGTCGGAGGCGGAAAGCAGGTCGGTCAGCGGACGGGCGATGCGTGGCGCTTTGGGTCGTTTCATATGATGAGACAGAGGTTGGCGCATATTTTACCCCGCCATTGGGCGTCGCCTTCGCCCGTCCCTCGTCATCCCCGTCCGACCGGCGCCCTGCGCCGCCCGGACGCGTCGCGACAGCATGCTAGAATCCATTTTTCAGTACAGGTATCGAACCGGGACGAGGCCGAAGTGCCAAACACCGGTGACCCGCATCGCGCAGACGATCGGGGGCGGCACGCACGGGGCACCACGCCGCGGGCGCGAGCCGTTTCCCTTGATCGACTGCGGGATCGCGATCGACATTTGCCGCCCTAACCAGTGATCCGATGATTCCCGGTCTTCTTAAAAAAGTATTTGGCAGCCGCAACCAGCGGCTCATCAAGCAGTACCAGAAAACCGTCGCGGCGATTAATGCCCTCGAGCCGCAGATCGCCCAGCTGAGCGACGAGCAACTGCGCGGAAAGACTGAGGAATTCAAGCAGCGCATCGCCCAGGGGGCGAGCGTCGATTCGTTGCTCGTCGAAGCATTCGCGGTGTGCCGCGAAGCCGGCAAGCGCGTGCTCAAGATGCGCCACTTCGACGTCCAGCTCATCGGCGGCATGGTGCTGCACTACGGCAAGATCGCCGAAATGCGCACGGGTGAGGGCAAGACGCTCGTCGCAACGCTGCCCGCTTATCTGAACGCGCTGTCGGGCAAGGGCGTGCACGTGGTGACCGTCAACGATTACCTGGCACAGCGCGACGCCGAGTGGATGGCGCGTCTGTACAACTTCCTCGGCCTGTCGGTGGGCATCAACCTGTCGCAGATGCCGCACGACCAGAAGCAGGCCGCTTACGCGGCCGACATCACGTACGGCACGAACAACGAGTTCGGTTTCGATTACCTGCGCGACAACATGGTCTACGAGACCGAGCAGCGGGTTCAGCGAACGCTCAACTACGCCATCGTCGACGAAGTGGATTCGATCCTGATCGACGAGGCGCGCACCCCGCTCATCATCTCGGGCCAGGCCGAAGATCACACCGAGCTGTACGTGAAGATGGATCGCCTGCCGGCGATGCTCGAGCGCCAGATCGGCGAGGAGAAGTCGGACGGTACCGGCGTCGAAGTCCCGGGCGATTACACGCTCGACGAAAAGGCGCGTCAGGTGTTCCTGACCGAGCGCGGTCACGAGAAGGCCGAGCAACTGCTCGCCGAGTGGGGCATGATCGCCGAGGGCGACAGCCTTTACGCGCCGCAGAACATCACCCTCATGCACCACGTGTACGCCGCGCTGCGCGCGCACACGCTGTTCCACAAGGACCAGCATTACGTGGTGCAGAATGACGAGATCGTGATCGTCGATGAGTTCACGGGGCGCCTGATGGCCGGCCGCCGCTGGTCCGAAGGCCTGCATCAGGCCGTCGAGGCCAAGGAACGCGTGTCGATCCAGCACGAGAACCAGACGCTCGCATCGATCACGTTCCAGAACTACTTCCGCATGTACGCCAAGCTCTCGGGCATGACCGGGACGGCGGATACGGAAGCCTTCGAATTCAACGAGATCTATCGTCTCGAGACGGTGGTGATTCCGACGAACCGTCCGCCCAAGCGGATCGACCGTCAGGATCAGATCTACAAGACGGCCAAGGAAAAGTACGACGCCGTCATCAAGGATATTCGCGATTGCGTGGAGCGCGGCCAGCCGGTGCTGGTGGGCACGACGTCGATCGAAACGTCGGAATACCTCTCGCAACTGCTCACGCGCGAAAAGCTGCCGCACCAGGTGCTCAACGCCAAGCAGCACGCGCGCGAAGCCGAGATCGTGGCGCAGGCCGGCCGACCCGGCGTGATCACCATCGCCACCAACATGGCCGGTCGCGGCACCGACATCGTGCTGGGCGGCAACGTGGAGAAGCAGTCGGCCTTCATCGAAGCCGACGACAGCCTGGCCGAGGCCGACAAGCAGGCCCGCATCAAGCAATTGCAGGATGAGTGGCAAGGGCTGCACGAGCAGGTGAAGACCGCCGGCGGCCTGCATATCATCGGCACCGAGCGCCACGAGTCGCGCCGCATCGACAATCAGTTGCGCGGCCGCTCCGGCCGCCAGGGCGACCCGGGGTCGTCGCGCTTCTACCTGTCGCTGGAAGATCCGCTGCTGCGCATTTTCGCGGGCGACCGCGTGCGCGCGATCATGGATCGTCTGAAGATGCCGGAAGGCGAGGCAATCGAAGCGGGCATCGTCACGCGTTCGATCGAATCGGCGCAGCGCAAGGTCGAAGCGCGCAACTTCGACGTGCGCAAGCAACTGCTCGAGTACGACGACGTTGCCAACGACCAGCGCAAGGTGATCTACCAGCAGCGCAACGAATTGCTCGAGGCGCAGGATGTCTCGGAAACCATTGCGGGCATGCGTCAAAGCGTGTTCCAGGACCTCGTGCGCACCTATGTGCCAGCCGGTACCGTCGAGGAGCAGTGGGACCTGAAGGGGCTGGAGACGACGCTGCGCGAAGAGTGGCAACTCGATCTGCCGCTGCAGTCCCGTATCGAAGGTAGCGAAGAGATCGACGACGAGGATATCCTCAAGGAAGTGATGGATGCCGCCGAGGCGTCGTACAACGCCAAGGTCGACCTCGTGGGGCGCGAGTCGTTCTCGGGCTTCGAGCGCTCGGTCATGCTGCAAAGCGTGGACTCGAACTGGCGCGAGCACCTCGCGGCACTGGATCACCTGCGTCAGGGCATCCACCTGCGCGGCTATGCGCAGAAGAATCCGAAGCAGGAGTACAAGCGCGAAGCCTTCGAGCTGTTCGCGCAACTGCTCGAGACGATCAAGCTCGAAGTCACGCGCGTGATCATGAACGTGCGCATTCAGTCGCAGGAAGAACTGGAGCAGGCGACCGAGTCGCTCGACGAGAGCTCGGGCGGTCTGGTCAACATCGAGTTCAAGCATGACGAACTCGAGACGGTGGGCGGTGAGGGAGAAGTCGACGAGGACGCCGGTCGCCCGGTGGTCGCGGCGCTCGCTCAGGCGGCCGCGGGCATGACGGGCGCCAGCGCGGTCGGCGGTGGCGACCTGATGCCGAAGGTTGGACGCAACGACCCGTGCCCGTGCGGCAGCGGCAAGAAATTCAAGCACTGCCACGGCAAACTGTCTTAAGATGTGAACCGATCGACGCGGCGCCGACTCAGGATCGGCGCCGCGTCGTTTGTGGCGCCGGTTTTTCCGCCGGCCGCACCGATCAACCGCCGCCCCGGCGGGCTGTCGTGCCGACATCGCCTGGGCGGGAGCTGCAACCCTTTCCTCTCGCGGGCGAACCCACATGGCCGTCAATTTCCCCTCGATCGAAGCCTCCCAACTGCGCGCCGTGCCCGGCGTCGAGCTGGGTTGGGCCGAAGCCAACATCCGCAAACCGAATCGCAAGGACGTGCTGGTCATGCGACTGGCCGCCGGCAGCACCGTGTCGGGCGTGTTCACCACGAACCGCTTCTGTGCCGCGCCGGTGACGGTGTGCAAGGCGCATCTCGCGGCGCAAGCGGGCATCCGCGCGCTCGTGGTCAACACCGGTAACGCCAACGCCGGGACCGGCGAACCCGGCATGGCCGCCACCCGCGCCACGTGCGACGCGCTGGCCAAGCTTCTGTCGGTGGCGCCGAACCAGATCCTGCCGTTTTCGACCGGCGTGATTCTCGAGCCCCTGCCGGTCGATCGCCTCGTGGCGGGGCTGCCGCAGGCGATTGCCAACCTGGCGCCGGCGCACTGGTACGAAGCCGCGCAGTCGATCATGACGACCGACACGTTGCCCAAGGCCGCGTCGCGCGAGATCGTGATCGACGGCAAGTCCATCGTGCTCACGGGCATCAGCAAGGGGGCCGGCATGATCAAGCCGAACATGGCGACCATGCTCGGCTTCGTCGGTACGAACGCGCGCGTGGCGCAGCCGGTGCTCGACGCCCTCGTGAAGTACGTGGCGGACCGCTCGTTCAATGCCATCACCATCGATGGCGATACGTCGACCAACGACTCGTTCATCGTGGCCGCCACCGGACAGACCGATCTGCCGGAAATCGCCAGCACGGACACGCCCGCATTCGCCGCATTCCGCGACGCCCTGCTGTCGATCTCGCAGGAGTTGGCGCAATTGATCGTGCGTGACGGCGAGGGCGCCACGAAGTTCATCACCGTGACGGTCGAAGGCGGTCGCGACGTGGCGGAGTGCCGCCAGATCGCTTATGCCATCGGGCACTCGCCGCTGGTCAAGACGGCATTCTTCGCCTCCGATCCGAACCTGGGCCGCATTCTGGCCGCCATCGGGTATGCCGGCGTGAACGACCTCGACGTCAGCAAGATCGACCTGTATCTGGACGACGTGCTGGTCGCCCGCGCCGGTGGGCGCAACGCGGATTACCGCGAGGAAGACGGCCAGCGCGTGATGAAGCAAAGCGAGATCACGGTGCGCGTGGTGCTCGGCCGGGGCGATGCCTCCGCGACGCTGTGGACGTGCGACCTTTCGCACGATTACGTGAGCATCAACGCCGACTACCGCTCCTAAGCCCTGACGCGACGGCCTGGCGCTTCTCACCGGAAGCGCAGTCGTCGACGCAGGGCGGCGACGCCCAACCGGCGTCGCGCATGCGTCGGTGGAAGCGGCCGATCTCCATCGGTCCACGCCGGCAGGTGACACAAGCACCGTGGCGCACAGCGAAGGGACATCGCAACACGACGAAGCATCCACACAGGCGCCCGCGAGTGGCGCGGGGATTTCGAATCATGGACAAGCTTGAGCAATTCCTAACGCGCGCCGAAGGCGTGCTCGCCCGCCTGGAGGCCATGCTGCCCCCGGCGACGCCCGAGATCGATTGGGATTCGGCCGTCGCGTTTCGCTGGCGCAAGAAGCAAGGCCGCGGGTTTCTGCAGCCGGTGGCGCACGTCTCCGCCATCACGCTGGGGGACCTGCAGAATATCGAGCGTCAGAAGGCGCTTATCGAACAGAATACGCGCCAGTTCGTGCAAGGCGAGCCGGCCAACAACGTGCTGCTCACCGGCGCGCGCGGCACCGGCAAGTCGTCGCTGATCAAGGCCTGTCTGAATCAGTACGCCTCGCAGGGGCTGCGTCTCATCGAGGTGGACAAGGACGATTTGACCGATCTGGGCGACATCGTCGACCTGATCTCGCAGCGACCGGAGCGGTTCGTGGTGTTCTGCGACGATCTGTCGTTCGAAGACGGTGAGTCCGGCTACAAGGCATTGAAGGTCGCACTCGACGGCTCAGTCGCCGCGCAGTCCGACAACGTGCTGATTTATGCGACGTCGAACCGCCGTCACCTGTTGCCCGAGTACATGAAGGACAACGAGAGCTACCGCCATACCGACGACGGGGAAATCCATCCGGGCGAAGTGATCGAGGAGAAGATCTCGCTGTCCGAGCGCTTCGGGTTGTGGGTGAGCTTTTATCCGTTCAAGCAGGACGACTACCTGACGATCGTCTCTCACTGGCTGCAGCATTTCGGGGTGCCCGAGCGCGAGACGGAGAGCGCACGCCATGAAGCGCTGATCTGGGCGCTGGAGCGCGGATCGCGCTCGGGCCGTGTCGCGTTTCAGTTCGCACGCGACTGGGCGGGCAAGCAGCGCGGTGCAGCGTCGTCGGCATCGTAACGATCCGGCGCGCGCGGGGTCTGGCCTGGTTCAAAGGCCAGGCACCGCCCGCAACGGAAATTCAGCAGGCTTTGTGCGGTGATATGACAGATTCGAAAAAAGTGGCGCCCGATGGGCGTCCCATCACGGAAGTGGCCGTCGGCGTGATGGTGCGCCCGGACGGAGCGGTGTTGCTCGGGCAGCGCCCGGCAGGCAAGCCTTACGCCGGTTACTGGGAGTTTCCGGGCGGCAAGCTCGAGGCCGGAGAGTCGGTCGCGGCGGCGCTCGCGCGAGAGCTGCACGAGGAACTGGGGGTGACCGTCGAGCGCTGCGCGCCGTGGCGCGTGCTTGAACACGATTACCCGCACGCTTACGTGCGGCTGCATTTCTGCAAGGTCACGGCATGGCAGGGCGAGCCGCATGGCAAGGAAGGCCAGGCGCTGGCGTGGGAGCACCCCCCCGTGAGCGTCGAACCCCTGTTGCCTGCGGCACTTCCCCCCCTGACGTGGCTTGCCGAAGAGTTGGCGGCACGATCGTAACCGACACGGGCCGCGCGCCGACTGCCGTCGCGCCGGCAGCGTGGGGCGATGGAACGAGATTGGGTGCCGGGACGCGTGATAGGGGGGATTTGAAGCGATCGCCGAGACACACTCGACGATGCCATGCCGGCGCAGCGATGCCGCTCAGCGGTCCGTCGGATCGAGCGGTGCGTCCCTCGAAGGATCGTCCGGCGATTCGGCGGGAATCGTGTACTTTTCGGCGGCCCAGGCGCCCATGTCGATCTGCTTGCAACGTTCGGAGCAGAACGGACGGAACTTGGCTTGCGGCCCCCAAACCACCTTCTTGCCGCAGGTCGGACAGTTCACGACAGTCGTCATGGCCTTACAGATTGCAGAGCGTGAGCAGGAATGGTACGTCGTTGTCGACAGGACGCGGCTTCAGATCACCGTCCTGCGTCGTGAAGCGTACCCACAGCATGTATTTGTTGGCGCTCGCCTCGGGGATGACGCGCAGATCGGCGGCGACCCGCACCTGCATGAGCTGGTACACGCGCCCGGTCAGCATCTGCTGATAGCTGCCCTGCTGCGCCATCGCCTTGCTCGCGTGGCCAGACTCGCGGGCGAGGCCCAGCACGATGCCGATGGCGTCGCGCAGCGGCAGAAGCGGACCGATCCATTTGTCGATGTCGCTACGACGCTGCTCGGTGTCGTTGTGACGCCATGCATAGTAGGACGGGAGATCGAAGCGGCAGGTACCGCCCGGAATGACCGAGCGGCTGCGAATGCTCGCGAGCCACTCATTGTCGTTCAGGTGCTGGCCGGGCTTGCCGGGAATCTGGTTGAGATTCGCGATCGCCAGCTCGACTTCGCCGATGAACTGTTCGAGCGCGTCGGAAGCGATATCGGGATTCCCGCGATACGTTTGCAGGGTCTGACGCTGCCGGTCGAGCTCCTTGACCAGTTCATTCTTCAGGTCGGTGCGCCCGGCAATGTCGGCGATCTCGAACATCGTGGTCAGCGCCGCATGGTGATCGAGCGGCTGATCCTGTCCCACGAAGAAGGCAAAGCGCCCGAACAGCTCTTCGAGCCGAAGCAGCGTGCGAATGCGTTCGTTGAGCGGATATTCGTACAGGATCAAGCGCGTTGGCCCAAAAGTTGGCGCTGTTCAGCGTAATGGCGACATTCTAATGCGGGAATCTGTCGAGGTGCAACGCGAGTGGGCGCTCAATCGAGGCCGAAGCTCGCGCGTTGCGCGGGAAATGCAGTGCACTACACCGATTCGCCCCCCTTTTCCTGCGCCGCGAGCCTCAGATAGGCCGCGTGCAACCGATCCACTTGCGGTGCAAGCGGCGCGTGCTGGACGTCGTTGTCGATCACGTCGTCTGCTTCGGCCAGGCGCTGCGCGCGCGTTGCCTGACGCCCCATGATCGCCTGCACCTGCTCGCGCGAGAAGCGATTGCGCGACATCACGCGTGCGATTTGTGTTTCCTCCGAGCAGTCGACCACGAGCACGCGTTGCACGCGGGCTCGCCATGTGCCGGACTCCACCAGCAGTGGCACGACGAATATCAGATATGGCCCGTCGGCCTCGGCCGCGGCCCGTTCACACTCAGTCCGGATCAACGGGTGGGTAATCGCCTCCAAACGGGCTTTTGCCGCGTCGTCGGTGAATACCGCGTCGCGCATCCGGGCCCGGTCGAGCGAGCCGTCGGGGGCCACGAATGCGTCGCCGAATTCGCGCCGGATCGCCGGCATCGCCGCGCCGCCGGGCGCCGTGATGCTGTGCGCGATGGCATCGGTATCGATGATGGCGATGCCATGCGCGGCGAACAGATTGGCGACGGTCGTCTTGCCGCTGCCGATGCCGCCGGTGAGGCCGATGGCGTAAGTCATGGGGTTCCTCCGATCCAGATCATCAGTCCATTGCCGCCGAACAGCGTGATCATGCCCGCTGCCGCGAGAAAAGCGCCGAACGGGAACATCTGGTCGCTGCGCAGCCGCCCGGCAAGCCACGCCGCACCTGCCACGCCGATCGCAAGCAGGCAGGCGAGCGTGATGATCTGCAGCAATGCGCTCCATCCGAACCAGGCACCCAGCGCGGCATAAAGTTTGAAGTCGCCGAAACCCATGCCTTCGCGACGCCGCAGCCACCAGTACACCCAGTACAGGGCCCAAAGGCTCAGGTAGCCTGCGGCCGCGCCGATGACGGCCGAAGGCAGCGCCGCGAACCAATGGCCGAGATTGCAGAGCAGGCCCGCCCAGAGCAGCGGCAGCGTGAGAATGTCGGGGAGGAGTTGCGTGTCGTAGTCGATGTAGGCGAGCGCGATGAGCGTCCATACCAACGCGAGCGCGCCAAGGCTCTGCCACGTCGGGCCGAAGCGCCAGCCGATCGCCGCGCTCAGTACACCGGCAAGCGCCGACAACTGCCATCGACGGTGCGGGGCCATCGCGGACAACGCGAGGCCCGGCTCGCAGAGGTAAGCGCCGTACGTCAATGCCACGCAGGGATGGTCGCTCTGATGCGCCGCGCCCGCGCGCCGAAAGTCGGGCGCGTCGGAATCGCAGCGCGCCGAAGGTGCCGCGGCTCCAGAGGCTCCAGAGGCCGCGGTGAATGGCTCCCGCGCGAAGTCGGCTGCCTGCATCTCTTCGCGCCATGCCCGCTCGACCGCTGCCGGCACACGGCGAATGACCACATCGAGGCCGAGCCCGGCCACCACGCCCGCCAGCGCAAACAAGGCCAGGCGCCAATGGGGCTCCAGTTGTGCGAGCCAATCGACGAGAAGCGGTTCCGCGAAGCCATTCATGCCGTTCATGCGACACCGTATCCGAGTTGGAACATCGGCTGATACATGGCGAGGACCATGCCGCCGATCAGCAGGCCGAGAAACGTAATCATCATGGGTTCCAGCGTCGCGCACGCACGAACCAGTGCATGCGAGGCTTCTTCGTCGAGCAGGCCGGCGGCCTGGTTGAGCATGCGCCCGAGTGTACCCGATTCCTCCCCGATTACCGACAGTTGTGCCAGGATCAAAGGCCACTGCGCACCGGCTTCGAGCGACGTGGCAAGCCGCCCGCCGCGCACGACGTTACGGTGCACGTCATGAGCCGCGCGTTGCATGACGAGATTGCCGCAGGCGCCCGCTGCGGCGTCCATCGCATCAGGCAGCGCAACCCCGGCGTCGAGCAGCGTGCCGAGCGTTCTCGCCCAACGTGCCGCACATAACAGGCGCACGATTCGGCCCGCGCCCGGCAGCGCCAGCAGCACGCGGTCCCTTGCTGTGCGCATGCGTGCGCTCCGCCGCATCGCGCCCGCCATCACGAGGCCGCATCCACCCGCACCGGCCAGCAGCCAGGGCCCGTTCATGAGTGACGCGCGCGAGACGTCGATCAACCATCGGGTGAGCGGCGGGAGCGGCACGCCGCCGCCGGCGGCACTGGCGAAGAGGCGTTCGAACTCCGGAATGACCCATTGCAGCAGCGCGACCACAACGACGATCGCCACGGCGAGCACGGTCAGGGGGTAGGCCAGGGCGCGTTGCAGCTTCTCGCGAACGGCGCGCGTGTGGTCGTACTGGGCGCTCAGTCGCGCCAATGTCGGGCCCAGTTGCCCACCGAGTTCCCCGGCGGCGATCAATTGGCAGTCGACTCGGCTGAAGCGATGACTCGTTCGCGCGAGCGCCTGTGCCAGCGGATGCCCCCGCCCGACGTCCAGCGCCACGTCCGACGCCAGTTGTCTGAGTCCGCGCGTGTGCGCGCCGCGCGCGAGCACGTCGAGCGCGGACGTGAGCGGCACCCCCGCGCCGAGCAGCGTGGCGAGGCGTCGAACGAAGTCCGTGGCATCGCTTGCCGCGACACGGCCCGACGCGACATGGCGCCGCCCGGGGCGCAATCGCGTGACGTTCAGGCGTTGGCCCCGTAATACGAGTCGTGCGGCGGCTTCGCCATTGGCGATCACTTCGCCTCGTCTGCGCTGACCGTTGGCGTCGCGCCCCTCCCAGTGCCAGCGGCGTGGCCTTGAAGCGCGGGTCATGAGGCGTGACCTCGCCATTCGTGCAAGGCCATCGACAAGCGATACCGGTACGGCAGTTGCCCGGTCGGTCGGCGATCGGCGCCTGCGGCGAGCGCAGGCGATGCCAATGCCAGCGCGGGGGGGCACATCGGCGCGTCCGTCATCGGTTCCATGGCGTCAGGCCGGCATGATGGCATCGACGTCCTCCTTGCTGACAGTGCCCGAGGCCGCGTGCCAAAGCCCCGCCTCGCGCAAGCTCATCACACCCTCGCTCTCGGCCTGGGCCGCCAGTTCGTGTGGACTTCGCGCCTGCGCGATATTGGTCGCCTGTGCCGCGCTGATCGGCATGACCTGAAAGGCGCCGATACGTCCCGCGAAGCCGGTGCCGTGGCATCGCATGCACGCGTGGCCCGCGCATATCGCCGTCTCGCGGGCGCGATTCGGCTCGCACCCGGCAGGGCAGCGGCGTCGCAGCAGCCGCTGCGCGCTGATGAGGAGCAGTGTGGACGAGAGATTGAACGGTGCGACGCCAAGGTCGAACAGGCGCGCCAGTGTACCCGGCGCATCGTTGGCGTGAACGGTGGCAAATACCAGATGTCCGGTTTGGGCCGCCTGCACGGCAATCTCCGCCGTTTGCGCGTCACGGATTTCGCCGACGACCAGCACATCGGGGTCCTGACGGAGAAACGCGCGAAGGGCCGTGGCGAAGTCGAGCCCGGCCCGCTCGTTGAGATTGACCTGTGTGACCCCCGGCAACCGGATCTCCACCGGGTCCTCGATGGTGACGATATTGCGCGACGTGTCGTTCAGACGACGCAGGCAACTGTACAGCGAGACGGTCTTGCCGCTACCGGTCGGGCCGGTGAGCAGAATCATGCCGTGCGGTCGCGCGATCGCTCGTGCAAGCGCGAGATACTGCTTCGGCGTGTAGCCGAGGCCCTCCAGCGACAACGGGACCTTGGCGCCGTCGAGCAGCCGCACGACGAGTTTTTCGCCATGCAGCGTTGGCAGGGCGCTCACCCGGCATTCGACCGGGTCGCCCGCGTCGCGCCACACCATGCGGCCGTCCTGCGGCAGGCGCTTCTGTGCAATGTCCAGGTTGGCCAGCACCTTCAGCCGCGAGACGAGCATGTCGCGCCACGGCAAGGGCACGTCGTGATGCTCCTGCAGTTGGCCGTCGACACGAAGTCGAACGCGAAAGCGTTCGGCCATCGGTTCGAAATGGATGTCGGAAGCGCCGGCGCGAATCGCGTCGCTCAACACCTGTTCGAGCAGGCGCAGCGGCGACGTGGCATTGCCGACCGCGCTACTCTCGGCGTCACGCGCTGCCGGTGGCGAGGCGATTGTGCGAGCGGATGGGGGCGCCCCGGCGGCAGCATCGGAAGGAGGCAAGGACATGGCAAGGAATGACGAGAGCTTCGTGAAGCTTCAGTCTCGTCAAAACCCCGGGCCTGCTCAATCGGAATTGCCCGAAAAATGAGCGCTGTCACGCGCAGTGATCGACCCGTCGACGCGTGTCTAGTCGCGAGACGGCGTGCGGGGCGCGGGCCTGAACAGGCGTACCGTCTTGATCGCCTGGTTGTCGATCTGCACGATCTCCATGCGCACGTCGCCGATCTCCAGGCTGACGGCCGCCTCGGGAATTTCGCGCAGCATTTCGAGGATCAGGCCGTTGAGCGTCTTCGGGCCGTCGGTCGGCAGATGCAGCCCCAGGCGCCGGTTCAGGTCGCGCAGTCCCACGCCGCCGCCGACCAGGCACTCGCCTTGCGTCGTCCAGCCGGAACGGCTGCCGCCGGCGCCTGGCACGCTGGTCGTGAACTCGCCGATGAGCTCCTCGATGATGTCTTCCGTCGTGACGAGGCCCTCGACTTCGCCGTATTCGTTGACGACAAGGCCGACACGCCGGTGGTTCTCCTGGAAGTATTGCAATTGACGCAGGGCCGGCGTGTCGCTCGGGATGAAATACGGATCGACGAGCAGGGCGCGCAACGTGTCCGCCGAGAGGTCATCGGGATGACGTAACGCCGAGAGCGTGCGGCGCACCGGCAGGATGCCGATCACGCGATCGATGTCGCCGTCGTACACCGGAAGCTTGTTGTGGTAGCACGTCTCGAGCTGGCTGAGAATGGTGTCGAGCGGCGCGGAGATGTCGAGCGCCTCGATGCGCGCGCGTGGCACCATCACGTCGTCGACGGTGATGTTCTCGAGATCGAGCAGGTTGAGCAGCACGCTGCGCGGCTTGGTCGGCATGTAGTTGCCGGCTTCGAGCACGATCGTGCGCAGCTCTTCCGTGGTGAGGCGCACATCGCCGGCCGCGCGGCGCGTGTCGATGCGCAGCACGCGCAGCAGGCCGCGCACGAATCCGTTGAGCACCCATACCAGGGGCGTGGCGACCGTGACGATCGGCTTGAGCGGCATGCTGACCGAGAGCGCGATGCGCTCGGGATAGGTCGCGCCGACGATCTTCGGACCGATTTCCGCAAAGATGATGATGAGCAGCGCGATCACGGCGGTCGCGATCGACAGCGTGAGCGCGTCGTTGCCGAAGTAACGCACCGCGATCGACGTGGTGAGCACCGGAACGACGGTATTGATGACGTTATTGCCGACGAGGATCGTCGAGAGCAGGTCCTCGGTGCGCGACAGGAGCCCTTGCGTCGACCGCGCGCCGTGCACGTTCATGCGCACGAGATGCTTCAGGCGATGACGGTTGAGCGCCATCATGCTCGTTTCCGAAATGGAAAAGAATCCCGAGCAGATGATCAGGAGAGCGACGGCGCAAAGCTGCGCCCATAAGGGCAAGGATTCCAAGCGATGGGGTGCGCGAATGGCGCAGGGGGTGACAATGAGTTGCCACTATAGCAGAGGGCATCGCGGCGTTTGGCGTCTCGGCGGTGGATGACGGGGGGCTCGGCCCGAACGGCTCACGTCTGCTGATTCAGCGCCCGGACCACCGCCTTTTGCGCGAGACTGTCCGCCGGCCCGACCACTGCGTAATTCATCCCGTTGACCGACCCGTAGCGCGCCAGCAACGGTCCATCCATGCGTTCGCCGGCCGCCATCAGTTGCCGCGCCGACTCCGGCGGCCGCAGGTAGAAGCTCAGCGTGCTTCCCGCACCGTTCTCGTAAAGCACCATTGCGGCGGCGCCGTGCCCGGTCGCGAACAAGCGTGCGCCGACCGGCCGGAATCCCGCCGCGCTCAAATCAGGCAACACCGCCGACTTGCCGACGCGCGTGGTGAGCCACGCCTGCAATTCGCCCGCGCTCGACGGCTTGAAGTCCACCTTTGCCGCCCCGTCGACCACCATCATCCGGTACGCCTCGACCGCATCGCTCATCGGTGGCACGCCCGGTGACGCGTTCCAGCCCCGCGCCTGCCATCCGCCGAACGTGCCCAGTCCGATGCAGAACAGGAATGACGCGGCCATCGCAAACCGCATGCGCGAGCGTGCCGCGCGCCGCGCGCGGATCGCTCGCGGGTCGAGCGCCGGATTGTCGCCTGGCATGCGCACGCTTTCGAGCGCCGCGCGCAGTCGCTGCGCATCCTGGCGCCACTGCCGGACCTGCTCGGCCTGCGCCGGATGCAGCGCGAGATGACGCTCCACGGCAGCGCGCGCATCGTCGTCGAGCTGTCCGTCGACATAAGCCTGGAGATCGTGTTCGTCGGGACGGATGTTCATTTCTTCATCAACCGCAAAGAAGGGGTGGCAGGTTCGCCGTCGCTCAGTTGACGCAGCGCCTGGCGTGCGCGTGAAAGCCGCGACATCACCGTGCCGATCGGCACATCGAGCAAATCGGCGACTTCCTGATACGTGCAGCCCTCGACCGCAACGAGCAGCAGCAGACTGCGTTGCTCGTCGGACAGCCGGCCGAACGCTTCGAGCGTCGCACGCGCGGCCACCTCGCGCTCGGCGGAGGGCCAGTGCGATTCGTCGTCGTCGCGGATGCGCCCGAGTAGCCAGGCGTAACGCTTTGCGCTGCGCTTGCCGTCAAGAAACTGCCGGTAAAGGATCGTGAACAACCAACTGCGCAGCGATGCATCCTCGCGGCGGCTCGTCCAGCGCGAGAGCGCGCGCTCGAGCGTCGCCTGCACGAGATCGTCCGCTGCGTGGACGTCGCGTGCCAACCAGAGTGCGAAACGTCGCAGCCTGGGGATGAGTTCGCGTAACGCGTCGTCGTCGGGGGCGTCAGGAGCGTTTGAGGGCATGGCCGGGCCGGTTGCCGAAAGCGTGGAGATGCCACGTAAGACGCCGGTCAGCGCCGTCTATTCCATCAGCATACAAAAAATCCGGTGATGGAATAAGGCGGCGTGGCCGGCGTCCTAAGCGCGTTCGACAATGATCTGACGATCGGGAGTGAATTCATGGAGCGATCTTCTTCCTCGCAGCCGCCGACGCGCGGGCCGGCGCGTGGCGCGTGGCGTTGGACCGTGATTGGCGGCGCGGTGGCCGGCGTGGCCGTCGCGTTCGGATATGTCGGCGGCTGGCTGGCGCCCGCGCGCCTGACGCCGCATCGGCTCGTCAACGCGTTGCAGGCCAACAGCGGCGTGTATCCCGGCTTTCGGCGCAATCACGCGAAGGGCGTGTGTGTGACGGGGTACTTCGAAGGCAATGGCGCCGCGAGCGAGTATTCCATCGCGCAGGTCTTCAAGGCCGGGCGCACACCGGTAGTCGGGCGCTTCGCGCTGCCGGGCGGCAATCCGTACGCGCCCGACAGCAGCGTGCCGATCCGGAGCCTGGCGTTGAAGCTGACGGCGCCGGACGGTGAGCAGTGGCGCACCGGGATGAACGCGATGCCCGTGTTTCCCGTGGCGACGCCGCAGGCATTCTACGAGCAGACGGTCGCGACCCGGCCCGATCCGAAGACTGGCAAGCCGGACGCCGCGAAGGTGAAGGCGTTCTTCGACGCACATCCGGAGACCGCCGCGTTTCGCGACTGGATCAAGGGGGCGAAGCCGAGCGCGAGTTTCGTCACCGAGCGCTATTACGGATTGAACGCGTTCTACTTTGTCGACGCGGCCGGAAAGCGACGCGCGGTGCGGTGGCGTGTCGAGCCCGAGCAAACGGCAGGCGCGGGCGAGGTCGCGACAGCTTCGGATCCCGACGTGCTGTCGCAGGATCTGACGCGGCGCATCGCGCAAGGCGCGCAGAAGTGGAAGCTGCTGATCACGCTTGCAGCCCCTGGCGATCCGGTCGACGACGCGACGAAGGTCTGGCCCGCGCAGCGCACGACGATCGACGCGGGCACGCTGGTGCTTGACCACGTGGCGCCGCAGGACAGCGGGCCGTGCCGGGATGTGAATTACGACCCTACGGTGCTGCCGCAGGGCATTCAGGTATCCGGTGATCCGTTGCTGGCGGCGAGGTCGGCTGCGTATGCGGATTCGTATCTGCGCCGAACGAGTGAAGAGGCCGGTGTGGCCGGTGTGGCGCGATTGAGTGCGGAGGGACGGTGATGAGGGCTTCCAAGACGTTTGGTTTGCCGGCGCGCGTGTTGCATTGGGTGATGGCGGCGATGGTGCTCGCGATGTTGTTCGTCGGCGTGGGGATGGTGGCGTCCGTGTCCGAGCGGCACGAATTCCTGGTCGCGTTGCACAAGCCACTGGGAATCGCTGTGCTGATGCTGGTGTGTGTGCGGATCGTGGTGCGGTTTTCGTCGAAGCCCCCCGCGTTGCCCGAGGATCTGCCCCGATGGCAGAAGGCGGCCGCGCACGGATCGCATGTCGCGCTGTACGCGTTGATGATCGCAATGCCGTTGATCGGATGGGCGATGCTCTCGGCGGGCGGGTATCCGGTGACGCTGGGCGGCGGTGTGCAGTTGCCGGCAATCGTATCGGCCAGTCCGGTGACGTTTGCCTGGCTCAGGGTCGCGCATCGCGTGCTG
Source organism: Pandoraea morbifera (assembly GCF_902459575.1). Taxonomy (NCBI): domain Bacteria; kingdom Pseudomonadati; phylum Pseudomonadota; class Betaproteobacteria; order Burkholderiales; family Burkholderiaceae; genus Pandoraea; species Pandoraea morbifera. Next base: position 336,745 of record NZ_CABPSD010000004.1, on the reverse strand, counting down.
GCGTATCTGTTCTTTCTGACATTCCTGGCGCATTTCGCGGCGGCGCTTTATCACGGCCTGATTCGCAGGGACGGAGTTGTGCGAACGATGGTGGGGAGGTGAGAGAGGCGCGGCGAGATGCGCCTTGTGCGTCTCGCCGCTGTGACGGTCGGCAACGGTGGAAGCCTGGCGGCAGAACCGAGGGACAATGGCGAGGGAATCGCCAATGCCGACCGCACAAACAAAAACAGCGGGTTGGATAACCCGCTGCTTTGTCATACAAATGTTTGGTCGGGGTGAGAGGATTCGAACCTCCGGCCTCTACGTCCCGAACGTAGCGCTCTACCAGGCTAAGCTACACCCCGCTTCGATACTGCTACTTCGCTTTTTAAGTGCGTCGCGCTATCGAGTAAGAACATAATTCTAGCAGGCTATTTTTGTAATTGGAAGAGGGGAGCGCAGAAATAATTTGCGCGGCGGCGTCCGCCTCTTCCTTCGCGCGTGCCAGCGTGTAATCGAGTGCGCCCGTGCGCGTGATCGCTGCGAGGATCGGTTCGAACTTGTCGGTGCCGCCATTCTCGATGGCTTCGCGCACGAGGGCGCGCTCCGCTTGCGTGCCATGTTGCAGCACATGAATGAGCGGCAGCGTCGGTTTGCCCTCACGCAGGTCGTCGCCCGCGTTCTTGCCCATCGCGTCGGTGTCGCCGGCGTAATCGAGCCAGTCGTCCATCAGTTGAAAGGCCGTGCCGAGACGACCGCCGTATTCGCGCACCGCCGCTTCGGTCTGCGCGTCGGCGTTGGCGAGCACTGCTGCGAGTTGCGTGGCGGCCTCGAAAAGCGTGGCGGTCTTGTACTTGATGACCTGGAGATAACGCGCTTCATCGACGTCCGGGTCGTGCATGTTCAGCAACTGCAGCACTTCGCCTTCGGCAATCACGTTCGTCGCACGCGCGAGAATCTGCATCACGCGCATGTTGTCCACGCTCACCATCATCTCGAACGAGCGCGAGTAGAGGAAATCGCCGACGAGCACCGATGCGGCATTGCCGAACAAGGCATTGGCCGTTTGCTTGCCGCGACGCAGGTCGGATTCGTCGACCACGTCGTCGTGCAGCAAAGTCGACGTATGAATGAACTCGATGACGGCCGCCAGTTCGAAACGCGCCGGCGATGTCACGCCGAGCGCATTGGCCACGAGCAGCAGCAGCGCCGGGCGCAGCCGCTTGCCGCCCGAGTTGATGATGTACTCCGAGATCTGATTGATCAGGACCACCTCGGAGGCCAGCCGGTGGCGGATAAGCTGGTCGACGGCACGCATGTCGTCGGCGATGGCGGCCAGTACGTTCTGGGAAGAAGTCGAAGCAGTCAAGACAAGGCTCGGGTGAGGAAAAATTCGCCCCAAATTATATAGTGGGCGCGGGCACTTTCGGGTACCAGCCCCGCGGAATGACTGGGTTCACGGAAGTCTTTGACGCAAAAGGAGAAACTCTGTATAATCCCCGGTTTTCGTGCGCGCATTCATTGCGCCGAGTCCGAAAATACTTCGGTATGACGGTTCGCGGCGCGGGTGCTGGCCGGTAAGTCGAGTCCTTTCGGGACCCTCGGTCTGCGCGAAAATTCTCTTGTTTATGAGTGAGGTTCAACAATGTACGCGGTCATAAAAACCGGCGGTAAGCAATATAAGGTTGCTGCTGGCGAAAAGCTCAAAGTAGAACAGATACCGGCTGACATTGGCGCTGAAATCACCATCGACCAGGTTCTCGCCGTTGGCGAGGGCGAATCGATTAAGTTCGGTGCGCCGTTGGTCAGTGGGGCTTCCGTCAAGGCTACCGTTGTCGCCCAAGGTCGTCACCCCAAGGTGAAGATTTTCAAGATGCGCCGTCGCAAGCACTACCAAAAGCGTCAAGGCCATCGCCAAAACTACACCGAGCTGCGCATCGACAGCATCAACGGCTAATCGATCGAGCTAGGTAAGGAGTTAAGTCATGGCACACAAAAAAGCAGGCGGATCGTCCCGTAACGGCCGCGATTCCGAGTCGAAGCGCCTTGGCGTGAAGGTGTACGGCGGTCAGGCAATCCTGGCTGGCGGCATCATCGTTCGCCAACGTGGTACTCGTATGCATGCCGGCGAAAACGTCGGTATCGGTAAGGACCACACGCTGTTTGCACTGACCGACGGTCACGTGCAATTCGCCGTCAAGGGCGCAGCGAAGAAGCAAGTGGTCAGCGTGGTGCCGGCAGCGTAAGCTAAGCCTTTTGCCACCAAAAGGCTCCGCTCCCATGCGGAGCCTTTTTTGTTTGTCCTGCCCGCGCAGCCGTCCAAGGCGCCGGGTGAGGGCCATTGGACAGTGTTAGGATCGTCTGCGGACGGTCGATTGAGCGGAACGGAACCCCATGAAATTCATTGACGCAGCGCGTATCGAGGTGATCGCCGGGAACGGCGGCAACGGCTCGGCATCGATGCGCCGCGAGAAATTCGTGCCGTTCGGCGGACCCGACGGCGGCGACGGCGGTCGCGGCGGCAGCGTGTTTGCCGTGGCGGATCGCAACATCAATACCCTGATCGATTATCGCTATTCGAAGAAGCATCTGGCGAAGAACGGCGAATCGGGTCGGGGCTCGGATTGCTACGGCAAGGGTGGGGAAGACATCTTCCTGCGCATGCCGGTCGGCACCATCATCACCGACATGGACACGGGCGAGACCATCGCCGACCTGACCGAACACGGTCAGGAAGTCGTGCTCGCCAGGGGCGGTGCGGGCGGCCTGGGCAACCTCCACTTCAAGTCGAGCACGAACCGCGCGCCCCGTCAGAAGACCGACGGCAAGCCCGGCGAGCGCCGCATGCTCCAGCTCGAGCTCAAGGTGCTCGCGGACGTCGGACTGCTCGGCATGCCCAACGCGGGCAAGTCGACGTTCATCGCCTCGGTGTCGAATGCGCGACCGAAGGTCGCCGACTATCCCTTCACGACGCTCCATCCGAACCTGGGCGTGGTGCGCACCGCGCCGGGCAAGAGCTTTGTGATTGCCGACATTCCCGGTCTGATCGAAGGCGCGGCCGAGGGTGCCGGCCTCGGTCACCAGTTCCTGCGTCACCTGCAGCGCACCGGCTTGCTGCTGCACATCGTGGACATCGCGCCGTTCGACGAAGGCGTCGATCCGGTGGCCGACGCCAAGGCCATCGTGCTCGAGCTTCAGAAGTACGACGAAGCGCTGTTCCAGAAGCCGCGCTGGCTGGTGCTCAACAAGGTGGACATGGTGCCGGAGGCCGAGCGCGCAGAGCGCGTGGCCGATTTCCTCGGGCGCTTCGGCTGGGGCGGGCCCACGTTCGAAATCTCCGCGCTGACGGGCGAGGGCTGCGAAAAGCTCTGCCTGGCCGTGCAGGAGTATCTGTATCAGCAACGTGGCGCCGTCGAGGAAGCGATCGAGGACGCCGCACTCGATCCGCGCTTCCGCGCAGGCAGCGCCGCGCCGGTTGCCGACGCAGCCGGCATGCCCCCACAAACGTCCCCGGACGACGCGCCAAAGGCGTAAACTCCCATCACTCGAAACGCCGGCGTGGGCCCTTGTGTCCGTGTCGGCGATCCGGCCGCGCCCCGCGGCCAGTCTTCCCAATACATCCGCAGGAGAATCCAGGTCCATGCGTTCGGTCATCGCCGATGCCAAGCGGCTCGTGGTGAAAGTGGGGTCCAGTCTCGTAACCAATGACGGTCGCGGGCTGGATGATGTCGCGATTGCGCGATGGGCGCAGCAGATCGCCGCATTGCGCCACGGTGGAGACGGGCGCGCACCCAAGCAGGTCGTGCTGGTGAGCTCGGGCGCGATCGCCGAGGGGATGCAGCGCCTGGGCTGGGCGCGCCGTCCGAAGGCCATCGACGAATTGCAGGCCGCCGCCGCCGTAGGGCAGATGGGCCTGGCGCAGGTCTACGAAACGCGCTTCGCCGAGCATGGCGTGCGTACCGCGCAGATCCTGCTTACGCATGCCGACCTGGCCGATCGCGAGCGTTATCTGAATGCGCGCACGACGCTGCTGACACTGTTGCGTCTGGGCGTGGTGCCGATCATCAACGAGAACGACACGGTCGTGACCGACGAAATCAAGTTCGGCGACAACGATACCCTGGGCGCGCTCGTGACCAACCTCATCGACGGTGACGCCCTCGTCATCCTGACCGATCAGTCGGGGCTGTACACGGCCGACCCGCGCAAGCATCCTGACGCTGAATTCGTGCACGAAGCGAAGGCGGGCGACGAGCGCCTGGAGGCGATGGCCGGCGGTGCCGGTTCCAGCATCGGGCGCGGCGGCATGCTGACCAAGATTCTGGCCGCCAAACGCGCCGCAACGAGTGGTGCGCACACCGTGATCGCATCGGGTCGCGAGGCCGACGTGCTCGTACGCCTGGCCGGCGGAGAGGCCATCGGCACGCAACTCGTGGCGCGCACGGCCGTCCTCACGGCGCGCAAGCAGTGGATGGCCGACCATCTGCAGGTGCGTGGCCGCGTCGTGATCGACGCCGGCGCCTGCAAGAAGCTGGTGGAAGAGGGCAAGAGCCTGTTGCCGATCGGTGTGATCGATGTGGAAGGCACGTTCGCCCGCGGCGAAGTGATCGCCTGCGTGGATGAGGCCGGTCATGAAGTCGCTCGCGGGCTGTCGAACTACAGCGCCTCGGAGACGCGACTGATTCGCCGCCACCCGAGCACTGACATCGAGCAGGTGCTGGGCTTCGCCAACGAGCCCGAACTGATCCATCGCGACAATCTGATCCTGCGCTGAACGTCCGACGACGTTCGATTCAGGCAGCAAACGCCGGCCCGCGAGACGCGACCGGCGTTTTTTTCATGAGGCGCGCGGCGGGGGCGGGCGCCCGTGTCGCGACCCACGCCCCACGCCCCAGAACCTGCGATCCACCACCCGCGACGGCGCGCGGAATGTGGCCGACGAGCCGTGCGGAGCCGATCATGCGGGGCGGGTGTCGCCCTGCACGATCAGCGGTATTCGGGGTGGGTGGTCGGGTAGCGCAGACCTTGCACGATGGCCTTGGCGTTGCCCAGCGGCGTCTTGTCCTGGCAGAGGTAGTCGCGGTACAGAATGCCCTGATAGGCTGTCGCGCCGTAGGGGCGGATGGGGCGCCACTCGCTGTTGCGCGCGGGAACCCACGTGCCGTCGGGACGGCCCGTCGCGTACAGACGCGTCTCGAACGTCGAGCAATGCATGCCTTCGTACGAAACATTGCGTGCGCCCTGCTTGCTGCGGATCACGGCGATGTAGCGGACCACGCCGTCGTCCGTGACCTGCACCGATTTCGCGTCGATGGCGTAGTCGAGCGTCGCATTGGGCAGCGTGGGAAAGCTCACGAGATCGGCGTCGTTCGGCGCGGCCGTGGGCAGGGTGACCTCGGCTTCCTTCCATTTGCCCTTGGCGGCCTCCTGCTGGGCGAGGTATTCGTCGAAATCCTGCACGGGTTGCGAAGGCGTGCTGCTGCAGGCGGCGATCAGCGACAGGGCGGCCAGAGAGGCGAGCGTGGCCAGGCGCGGCGCGCGGCGGGCGAGGGAGGAGCGCATGGAATGTGGTCGGGAAATCGGTTGGATGTCTGGTGAACGAGAGCGGATCATCCGCATGGCATCCCGCAGGACGCCGGATCGAAAGCGGACGCGGGCACGACGCCCGCGTCCGGTGATGTGACACGCCGTTGCCGGCGGTGGTTCAGTGCTCCCGGTGGGGGGCGTCGGTACCTGCCGGCCCGTTGGCGCCGGACATGTTGGTCACGCCGGCCCCACTGTCCGGAGCGTCTTGTCCGCTCGTACCCCCCGGTGGCAACTCGCCGACCCGTGCGCCCGCGCGAGGAAATCGCCGCCGGTCCTGCTGGGCCCGCGCCGCCGAGCGTCGCAGATAGCGCGAGAGTTCGTTCAGGGCGAGTTGATACACCTCGCGCTTGAACTCGATCACGGCATCGAGCGGCACCCAGTACTCGTTCCAGCGCCAGGCATCGAACTCGGGATGATCGGTCGCACGCAAGCAGATATCGCAATCGCGACCCACCATGCGCAGCAGGAACCAGATTTGCTTCTGGCCCCGGTAATGTCCGCGCACTTCGCGCTTGATGAACTTGTCCGGCACCTCATAACGCAGCCAGTCGCGTGTGCGACCGATGATTTTGACGTGTTCTGGCTTTAGCCCGGTTTCCTCGTGCAATTCGCGGAACATGGCCTGTTCCGGCGTTTCGCCGTACTTGATGCCGCCTTGCGGAAACTGCCAGGAGTGCTCTCCCAGCCGCTTGCCCCAGAACACTTCATTGCGTGCGTTTAAGAGGATGATGCCGACGTTCGGGCGAAAGCCTTCACGGTCCAGCATACAACCACCCTTGAATCCTTTAAAATTGCTTCGATTATAAACAGATAATCACCGGCGCGGCGGCCGGCGGCGGCTCGGGTAAGACCGGGGCGGCGCGTACGGCCGGCGGGTGTCTCAGGGGCTGCGACGCCGTTCTGGCACGCCCCGGCCTCGCTCCCGACCATTGACCGAACCGCTGCGCGCGCCGTTGACCCTCATTTTTCCGGAAATCTGCATGAAAGCCTCCCGTTTCTTCATCGGCACCCTCAAGGAAGCTCCCGCCGACGCCGAAATCGTCAGCCACAAGCTGATGATGCGTGCCGGCATGATCCGCCGCGTTGCCGGCGGTATCTACGATTACCTGCCGATCGGCCTGCGCTCGATCCGCAAGGTCGAAGCCATCGTTCGTGAAGAAATGAACCGCGCCGGCGCGCTCGAACTGCTCATGCCGGCCGTGCAGCCGGCCGAACTGTGGCAGGAATCGGGGCGCTGGGTGCAGTACGGCCCGGAGCTGCTGCGTCTGAAGGATCGTCATGACCGCGAATTCGTCGTCGGGCCGACCCACGAGGAAGTGGTGACGGACATCGCACGTCGCGAGATCAAGAGCTACCGTCAACTCCCGGTGAACTTCTATCAGGTGCAGACGAAGTTCCGCGACGAGATCCGCCCGCGCTTCGGCGTGATGCGCGGGCGCGAGTTCATCATGAAAGACGCTTACTCCTTCGACAAGGATCGCGCCGGCCTGCAGGTTTCCTACCAGAAGATGTTCGATGCCTACGTGCGCATCTTCACGCGCCTGGGTCTGGAGTTCCGCGCGGTGGTCGCGGACAACGGTTCGATCGGCGGCTCGGGCTCGCACGAATTTCACGTGATCGCCGAGACTGGCGAGGATTCCATCGCCTACTGCCCCACGTCGGACTATGCCGCCAACGTGGAGATGGCCGAAGCCATGGCGCCGCAAGGCGAGCGCGCCGCGCCCGCCGAAGCCATGACCAGGACCGCCACGCCGGGCAAGGCAAAGTGCGAGGCGGTCGCGGAACTGTTGTCGATCCCGCTCGAGCGCACCGTCAAGTCGATCGTGCTGGCAACCGACAGCGAGGATGCCGGCACGACCGTGTGGCTGCTCCTGCTGCGCGGCGATCATGAGCTCAACGAGATCAAGGCGAGCAAGGTACCGGGGCTCTCGGGCTTCCGCTTCGCCAGCGAGGCCGAGATCGTCGAATGGTTCGGCACGCCCCCGGGCTACCTCGGCCCGGTCGGCACGAAGAAGCCGGTCAAGGTGGTGGCCGATCGCACGGTCGCCAAGATGAGCGATTTCGTGGTGGGGGCGAACGAAGTCGATTTCCACATCACCGGCGTGAACTGGGGCCGCGATCTGCCCGAGCCGGACCTGGTGTTCGATCTGCGCAACGTGGTGGCGGGCGACGCCTCGCCGGACGGCAAGGGCGAAATCGCGATTTGCCGCGGTATCGAAGTGGGGCACGTGTTCCAGCTCGGTACCAAATATTCGGACGCCATGAACGCGACCTTCCTCGACGAGACTGGCAAGCCGGCACCGATGGAAATGGGCTGCTATGGCATCGGCATCACGCGTATTCTCGGCGCCGCGATCGAACAGAACTTCGATGATCGCGGCATCATCTGGCCGGAATCGATCGCGCCGTTCGAGGTCGTGCTGTGCCCGATGGGCTATGACCGGAGCGACGCGGTGCGCGCCGCCGCCGACAAACTGTACGAGGATCTGCTCGCCGCCGGCATCGACGTGATTCTGGACGACCGTGGCGAGCGTCCCGGTGTGATGTTCGCCGACTGGGAGCTGATCGGCGTGCCGCATCGCGTGGTGATCGGCGACCGCGGCCTGAAGGAGGGGAAGATCGAATATCAGGGCCGTCGAGACGAGCAGGCGCAACTGCTCGACGCCGCGTCGGTCGCCGACCTGGTCGCCGGCAAGGTGCGCGCCGCCAAGGCGGTCTGAGTTCCTGGCATCGGTCCGGGAGAGGCTTCCCGCGTCTCCCGACGGCCATGGCAATCCCCGACGGCAGTCGCCCCCGCGGCTGCCGTTGTCTTATCTGCAAGCGATCCGCGCATGGAATACACCTTCGCATCGGCCACGGTACTGCTGCTGCTCATCACCGATCCGTTCGGCAATATCCCGATTTTCGTGAACGCGCTGAAAAACGTGCCCGCCCATCGGCGCCCACGCGTGATCGTGCGCGAGGTGATGATCGCCTTCGCGATCCTGCTGCTGTTCATGCTGGTGGGCGAGCGCTTTCTGCGCATGATGAGTCTCACCGACTTGTCGCTGCAGCTCGCCGGCGGCATCGTGCTTTTCCTGATCGCGCTGCGCATGATCTTTCCCCGCCCCGACCAAGGCTCGTTGCCCGACGCGGGCGAGCCGCTCATCGTCCCGCTGGCGATTCCGGCGCTCGCCGGGCCCTCCGCGCTTGCCACGGTCATGCTGCTCGTGTCGCAGCAACCGGGACGCATGGTCGAATGGATTACCGCGCTGTGCGTGACGATGGCCGTGTGCGCGGTGGTGTTGCTGCTCGCCGATCGCATCGAGCGCTGGGTCGGCTCGCGCGTGGTGGCGGCCTTCGAGCGGCTCATGGGACTGATTCTGGTGGCGATCTCGGTCGAGATGATCCTCAAGGGCGTGAAGGTCTTCGTGCATCAGTTTTGAGACCTTTCGTACGGGGACGCACCGCCCGGCGCGGTGGGTAATCGGAGGATCGGCAATGAAAAAGGGGCCTCGCAAGGCCCCTTTGACTTCGTTCCGGGGACAATGTCCCGCCCGGCTCAGCGCGGTGTCGTCAGTGCGCGGATCGACGGCAGGTTGCGCCAGTAGCCCTTGGCATCCATGCCGCAGCCGAAGACGTAGCGATCGGGCACGGTGAAGCCGCAGAAGTCCGGGTGCGACGGCTTGTCCTTGGTCAGGATCTTCTCGCACAGCACGGCGCTGTAGAACTTCGACGCCCCCATCTCGAGGATCCGGTCGCGAATGGCCGCCATGGTGGCGCCCTCGTCGAGGATATCGTCGAGCACGAGCACCACGCGATCGCGCACCGAGTCGCGCGGCGCCACGCGCCACTGCATGGCCCCGCCGGTGGTGGTGTTGTTGTACCGCGAGAGGTGGATGTAGTCGAACTCCAGCGGGAAGTCCAGGCGCGGGAGCAGCATGCCGGTGAAGACGGCCGCGCCGCCCATGACCGACAGCACCATCGGGAACTCGTCGCCGATGGCGTCCTTGATGGCCTTGGCCATCGTGTCGACGGAGCGGTTCACCTGCTCGGCGGTGACGATTTCTTCGGAATTACGGAATACTTCGAGGGCTTCTTCGCGGTTCATATGGGGCGACCCTGTGGAACGTGTTGCGGGGATGTCGCTAACGGCGGCCCGGAGTATCGCCGGAAAACCCGGCGCTACGTCCGAACCGCTGCCGGACGAGCAAAGGTCAGCGCATGCCGGGCATCATGCCCTTCATGCTGCGCATCATCTTCATCATGCCTCCGCCCTTGAGCTTCTTCATCATGGTGCGCATCTGGTCGTACTGATTGAGCATGCGGTTGACCTCCTGCACCTGCACACCGGCGCCGGCGGCGATGCGGCGCTTGCGGCTCGCCTTGATGAGTTCCGGCTTGGCGCGCTCGGCGGGCGTCATCGAATTGATGATGCCTTCCATGCGGCGCACCTGCTTCTCGGCCTGGTCCATGTTCGTCTGGCTGGCCGCAGCCTGGAACTGCGCGGGCAGCTTGTCCATGAGCGACGACAGGCCACCCATCTTCTTCATCTGACCGATTTGCGCCTTGAAGTCGTTCAGGTCGAAGTCGCCGCCCTTCTTGACCTTGTCGGCGAGCTTCTGTGCGGCCTGCACGTCCACACCGCGCTGCGCTTCCTCGACGAGCGCGAGAATGTCGCCCATGCCGAGAATCCGGTTCGCCATGCGATCCGGGTAGAAGACTTCGAGGCCGTCGAGCTTTTCGCCCACGCCGACGAACTTGATCGGCTTGCCCGTGATGTGGCGCACCGACAGCGCGGCGCCGCCGCGCGAGTCGCCGTCGAGCTTGGTGAGCACCACGCCGGTGAGCGGCAGGGCGTCGTTGAACGCGCGCGCGGTGTTCACGGCGTCCTGACCCAGCATGGCGTCCACGACGAAGAGCGTCTCGATCGGCTTGAGTTCGGCATGCAGGGCGCTGATCTCCTGCATCATCGCTTCGTCGATACCCAGACGGCCGGCGGTATCGACGAGCAGCACGTCATGATGGTGACGCCGCGCCCAGTCCACGGCCGCACGGGCGATGTCGACCGGCTTCTGGTCGGGTTGCGACGGGAAGAAGTCGGCGTCGACCTGCTGCGTGACCGTCTCGAGCTGGGCGATGGCGGCGGGGCGGTAGACGTCGGTGGAGACCGTCAGCACCTTTTTCTTCTGGCCGCGCAGCAGCTTGGCGAGCTTGCCGACGGTGGTCGTCTTGCCGGCGCCCTGCAGACCGGCCATCAGGATGATGGCGGGCGGAGTCGTGGCGAGATTGAGCTCGGCGGCGCGACCTTCGTAGTCGCCGCCCATGAGTGCGGTCAGTTCGCGCTGTACCACACCGACGAGCGCCTGGCCCGGCGAAAGGCTGGCGAGGACTTCCTCGCCCAGGGCCTTTTCCTTGACCTTGGCGATGAAATCGCGGACCACCGGCAGGGCGACGTCGGCCTCGAGCAGGGCGAGACGCACTTCGCGCAGCATTTCCTGCGTGTTGGCCTCGGTCAGGCGGGCTTCGCCGCGCAACGTCTTGACGACCTTGGCGAGGCGCGTAGTGAGATTGTCGAGCATGAAACGTATCCAGTAAAACCTGCAAGTGGCCCGGTTCGGCCCCGCCCGCGGACCGCGACCCGCCGCCGGCGGGCCGAAGCGGGGATGTCTGCGGGGACGGCAGCGCGCCCGTCATGGGCTGGTGTAAACTTCAAGCATGACTATTTTACTGTATGCGCTGACCGCCATCCTCTACGCCGGGTTGGCGGTTTGTTCGTGGCAAGGGTATCGGCGCGACGCCGCGCTCGCACTCGCGGGCGGGCAGGTCGCGCCTGCGCCGGTCACGGGCACCGCATCGCGCTGGCCGATGCAGCTCTCGCTGTTCGTCGTGCTCGTGTTGCACGGGGTGCTGCTGCATCAGACGATCTTCCGCGCCGACAGCATGCACTTCGGGTTTGCGTACATGCTCTCGGCGATGTTGTGGCTGTCGGTCGGGATCTACTGGATCGAGAGTTTCTTCTTCCCGCTCGACAGCCTGCGTCTGATGGTCACGCCCGTGGCGGCCGTGGCGTGCCTGGTGCCGATGATCTTTCCGGATGTGCGCATTCTGGGCTTCGCCGCCGAACCGATTTTCAAGGCGCATTTCATCATCGCGAACATGGCCTACGGACTGTTCGCGCTCGCGGCGCTGCACGCATTGCTGATGATCTATGCCGAGCGGCAACTGCACCCGTCGCGCGGCGGCGAGGCAACCGGATGGCTCTCGCGCTGGCTCGAGACGCTGCCGCCGCTGCTCACGATGGAAAAACTGCTGTTCCGGCTGATCGGCGCCGGGTTCGTGCTGCTGACCCTGACGCTGGTCTCCGGTGTGATGTTCTCCGAGGCGCTGTTCGGGCGCGCGGTGCGCATCGATCACAAGACCGTGTTCGCGGTGGTGTCGTGGCTGATGTTCGGCGCGGTGCTGCTGGGCCGGCATTTCTACGGGTGGCGCGGCAAGGTCGCGCTGCGTTGGGTTCTGGCGTCGTTCGTGGCGCTGTTGCTGGCGTATGTCGGCTCTCGCTTCGTGCTTGAGGTGGTGCTGCATCGCATGACGGAGACTTGAGGCGCGATGCGCAATATCCTGCTGTTACTGCTTTTGTTGATTGCGGGCACCTGGTGGATGCGAAACAACGAACGCAAGCGCAACGCTCGCGATGCGCGCATGCGGGCGTCGTCGCCCAACGGGGCCGGCGCGTCGCCGCGTCAGTCGTTGCCGCCCGCCGAGCGAATGGTGCGTTGCAGCGAGTGCGATACGTATCTTCCCGAGAGTGACGCCGTCGCCGGTGCCGACGGCAAGCATTTTTGCAGCGGCGCGCATCGCGACGCGTACCTCGCGCGCGAACACCGCGTCTGAATGCCGCCGCGCGGCCAGATCGCGCGGCGAGCGTCCCGATTCCTCCCCGGGTTCGCGACAGACTCTCTCCAGACTTCGTCACTTTCTCGCGGTCGTCCCGCGGGGTGGCTTGCGCATGCCTTTCGCATGCACTAAAACACAGTTACTGACCCCGTCCACAAGAACGACAACTCAGGGGGCGACGACAGGAGGGCGCGACATGCTAATGCGCAGACGGATGTATTTCCTTCTCCCGGATCTGGCCAGTGCGCAGCGCACGATGAGCGACTTGCTGCTCGCGCGGATCGAGGAGCGTCACATCCACTTCATGGCACGTGACGAAATGGACCTGGAGGGACTGCACGAGGCCAACCTGCTGCAGACGTCCGATATCGTGCACGGCGCCGAAGCCGGACTCGTGATCGGCGGCTTCTGCGGTCTGGCGGTCGGTGCGGTCGCCGCGTTTTTCCCCATCGTGGGCACACGTCCCCAGTGGGAGTTGATGATCGTGACGGCACCGCTCGGTGCGCTCTTCGGCGCGTGGGTGTCGAGCATGATCGGCGTCTCGGTGCCGAACTCGCGACTCAAGACGTTCCGCGAACCGCTCGAGCGCGGCATGATCCTGCTCATGGTGGATGTGCGCGACAGCCGCGTCGACGAGATTCGCGATATGCTCAAGGCGCATCATCCGGAGGCGCACATGGAAGGGGTCGAGGCCGCGATTCCGGCATTCCCCTGATCGGCTTGCGGTACGAGACAAGCGAGGCAAGCGTATTGACAGTGAACGGCGTCACGCAGCGCAAGAGTGTTACCGGCCGGCAACGGCCCAGGGCGCCGCACCTGTGAGCGGCGCGGGATGGTGCGCGTGTCGTACGACACGAGAGCGACGCCATCCCCGGGCGTGGTCACGCCCATGGAAGCCTCTCGGCCAGGTCGGGCGAGGGGCTTCTTCTTTGTCGGACGTTGCGCGCCGGCGGGCACGGGCACCTGCCGCCGCAGCGCCGGACGTGGATATCTGTCGCGACGAATGCCGATGTGCGGGGACGCCACGCCAGGCATCCGTGCGCGGTGCGACTCGCCGGACGAGCGGCGACATCGGGGGAGGCCGGCCCGGGTTGGCCCGGGCCACGCGCCGACGACGTCACCTCAAGTGGGCTACAATGGCGCCCCTCGCTCTACGGGAGTTCTTGGTGCCCGTCATGCTCCATTCCTCTGCGTCCCATAACGTTTTCCCCCGGTCGCGTGCGCATGCCGTGCGTCGTGCCCCGCTCGCGCGAGGCGCCGTATGAACGCGCCACGCGATCTGCCCGTGCTCACGCTCGACGCCGACGGCTGGATCGTCGAGGCCGAGCGCCTGCCGTCGCCCAACTTCGACATGCGGCCGCCCGGAATGCCGACGGACCTGCTCGTGGTGCACAACATCTCGTTGCCGCCGGGACAGTTCGGTGGTGGCGAGATCGCGGCGTTCTTTCAGAACCGGCTCGATCACGATGCGCATCCGTTCTTCGACGAGATTCGCGGTGTGCACGTCTCGTCGCACTTCCTCGTGAGACGCGATGGTGCGTTGCAGCAGTTCGTGTCGTGCAATGCGCGGGCCTGGCATGCCGGTGCGTCGACGTTCGAAGGACGCACCCGCTGTAACGATTTCTCGATCGGCGTGGAGCTCGAGGGCACCGACGACCTGCCGTTCACCGCGGCGCAGTATGTGACGCTGGCGGCGCTGACGCGCGTCTTGCGTGAGCATTATCCGATTCAAGCCGTGGCCGGACACGCCGATATCGCACCGGGGCGCAAGACGGACCCGGGGCCGCACTTCGAGTGGCGGCGGTTGCGCGAAATGGCGGACCTGGCTCCGGAAACGTTGCCGTTTCGGGCAGCGGATTAACCCGATGACGGGGTAGGTTTTGCTTGACAGGGCGATGCCACGGGCCTTCCCGGGGATCAAATTTTCAGGTTTGCGGAGTGCGTCATCTCCACTATACTTAGTGCCAATTCCGGTGCTGACCACTATATGTAGTGGTTAATGTGAAGTCCGGCACCGGAGGCAGTAACCATCAATACCGTGCTTGTCCCGCGGCGTTTTGTGGGGCGGCGCAGCAGCAAAGCCGTGCAGCGGACACCTTGAACCCTTGGCCGTCCGTCGGTCGTGCGGTGTTCAGCACTTCGCTCCATCGGCGCCCCCAGGGCGTATTTTTGCCGGTCGTGAAACTGGTAGAGACGCGCTAACAGCACCATCTCATTGGAACGGGAGTTTTTACATGCAGACTAACGAAAACCTCACCCGCCCGAACCCGACGCCCGCCGCGACGACCGGCACCGGCCCGGGTGCGTCGGCGCCCCAGACGACGGGTGCCTTCGAGCCGGCGACCAACGCCGACTTCAAAGTGATTCGACGCAACGGCGCGGTGGTGGGTTTCGAGCCGTCGAAGATCGCGATCGCCGTGACCAAGGCGTTCCTGGCCGTGAACGGCGGTCAGGGCGCGGCGTCGGCACGTGTTCGCGAGCTCGTGGAGCAACTGACGCAAAACGTCGTGCGCGCGCTGATGCGCAGCCGCCCGAACGGCGGCACGTTCCACATCGAAGACATTCAGGATCAGGTCGAACTCGCGCTCATGCGCGAAGGCGAGCACAACGTGGCCCGCGCCTACGTGCTGTATCGCGAGAAGCGCGCGCAGGAGCGCGCTCATGCGGTCGAGGCTGCGCCCGAAGCCGCCGCGCCCGACATGCCGGTGCTGCATGTCACCGACAACGGCGTGTCGCGCCCGCTCGACATGGCCGCCCTGCGTGGCGTGGTGCAGGCCGCCTGCGAGAACCTCGGCAATGAAGTCGACGCCGAGCCGATCCTGACCGAGACCATCAAGAACCTGTACGACGGCGTGCCGCTGTCGCAGGTCTACGACTCGGCGATCCTCGCCTCGCGCACGCTCATCGAGAAGGAACCGGCTTACAGCCAGGTCACCGCCCGTATCCTGATGCACACGATCCGCCGCGAGATTCTCGGCGAGGAAGTGCTGCAGGGCGACATGGCCGCGCGTTACATCGACTATTTCCCGCGCTTCATCAAGCAGGGTGTCGAGGCCGAGCTGCTCGACGAGCAACTGCTCTCGTACGATCTGGCCAAGCTGGCCGCCGCGCTCGACGCCAACCGCGACCTGCAATTCAACTACCTCGGCCTGCAGACGCTGTACGACCGTTACTTCCTGCACATCGACGGTCATCGCATTGAAATGCCGCAGGCGTTCTACATGCGTGTGGCCATGGGGCTGGCGCTGAACGAGGTCGAACGCGAAGCGCGTGCGATCGAGTTCTACCAGATCCTGTCGAGCTTCGATTTCATGAGCTCCACGCCGACGCTGTTCAACTCGGGCACGCGCCGCTCGCAGCTCTCGTCGTGCTACCTCACGACCGTCTCGGACGATCTGGAGGGCATTTACGAAGCGCTCAAGGAAAACGCGCTGCTCTCGAAGTTCGCCGGCGGCCTGGGCAACGACTGGACGCAGGTGCGCGCGCTCGGCTCGCACATCAAGGGCACGAACGGCAAGAGCCAGGGCGTGGTGCCGTTCCTGAAGGTGGTCAACGACACGGCCGTCGCCGTGAACCAGGGCGGCAAGCGCAAGGGCGCGGTGTGCGCCTATCTGGAAACGTGGCACCTGGACATCGAGGAATTTCTCGAGCTGCGCAAGAACACCGGCGACGACCGTCGCCGCACGCACGACATGAACACGGCGAACTGGATTCCCGATCTGTTCATGAAGCGTGTGATGGAGGGCGCCGAGTGGACACTGTTCTCGCCGTCGACCTGCCCGGACCTGCACGACAAGTACGGCAAGGCCTTCGAGCAGGCGTACACCGCCTATGAAGAGAAGGCGGCGCGCGGCGAAATCAAGCTGTTCAAGAAGATTCCGGCGCAGGCGCTCTGGCGCAAGATGCTGGGCATGCTGTTCGAGACCGGCCACCCGTGGATCACGTTCAAGGATCCGTGCAACATCCGCTCGCCGCAGCAACACGTGGGCGTGGTGCATTCGTCGAACCTGTGCACGGAAATCACGCTGAACACGAGCGAGACCGAAATCGCCGTGTGCAACCTCGGCTCGGTCAACCTCGTGGCTCACCTGAAGCAGACCGCCAACGGCTACGAGCTCGATCACGAGAAGTTGCAGCGCACCATCCGCGTGGCGATGCGCATGCTCGACAACGTGATCGACATCAACTACTACGCGGTGACGAAGGCGCGCAATTCGAATCTGCATCACCGTCCGGTGGGCATGGGCATCATGGGCTTCCAGGACTGCCTGCACCTGCTGCGTACGCCGTATGCGTCCAACGCTGCCGTCGAGTTCGCCGATCGTTCGATGGAAGCCGTGTGCTACTACGCCTACTGGGCGTCGACCGAGCTGGCCAAGGAGCGCGGTCAGTATTCGTCGTACAAGGGTTCGCTGTGGGATCGCGGCATCCTGCCGCAAGACTCGCTCAAGCTGCTGGCCGAAGAGCGCGGCGGCTACGTCGACGTCGACCTGTCGAGCTCGCTCGACTGGGACAGCCTGCGCAAGCACATCGCCGCGCACGGCATGCGCAACTCGAACTGCGTGGCCATTGCGCCGACGGCAACGATCTCGAACATCATCGGCGTGTCGGCCTGCATCGAGCCGACGTTCCAGAACCTGTACGTGAAGTCGAACCTCTCGGGCGAATTCACGGTGGTCAACGAGTACCTGGTGCGTGACCTGAAGGCCCGCGGTCTGTGGGATGAAGTGATGGTCGCCGACCTGAAGTATTTCGATGGTTCGCTCTCGCGTATCGACCGCGTGCCGGCCGACCTGCGCGAGATCTATGCCACGGCGTTCGAAGTCGAGCCGAAGTGGCTGGTCGAGGCGGCGTCGCGTCGTCAGAAGTGGATCGATCAGGCCCAGTCGCTCAATATCTACATGGCCGGTGCCTCGGGCAAGAAGCTCGACGAGACGTACAAGCTGGCATGGACGCGCGGCCTGAAGACCACGTACTACCTCCGTACGATGGCCGCGACGCACGTCGAGAAGTCCACGGTGAGCCACGGTGCGCTGAACGCGGTGCCGAGCTCGGGCGGCATGTCGGGTGGTTTCTCGGCCGAACCGAGCGCGCCGCTCTCGCCGCTGGCCCAGCCGATGCCGGACGCCGAAGGCGCGGTCTGCACGATGCGCCCGGGCGACCCCGGCTTCGACGAGTGCGAAGCCTGCCAGTAAGCTGAAGCTCGCGCCTGGCGCACCGGGGTGGCGTGCACGTTGCCCCGGTCGCAAAAAAACCCCGTCGCCCTTGCGGGCCGACGGGGTTTTTTCTTGCCGGCGCCCGGGCGTCAGGCCAGATCGATGCGCATCGTCAGATCGAGTGTCTGGCCGTGAGCGATGACAACGTGATCGTGGTCGAACTCGCCCACGCGATGCGTGGACGGCTCCAGGCACAGGTAGGGGCGACCCGCCGGCGAGTGCACCACGAGCCAAGGTGCGTCACTGCTGCGCACCGTGGCAGAGCGCAGGCCACCGGCGTAGTC
The DNA here is from genome assembly GCF_902459575.1 of Pandoraea morbifera. Lineage (NCBI taxonomy): Bacteria > Pseudomonadati > Pseudomonadota > Betaproteobacteria > Burkholderiales > Burkholderiaceae > Pandoraea > Pandoraea morbifera. The sequence goes on along the minus strand of NZ_CABPSD010000004.1, from coordinate 318,804 downwards.
GATGCGGGCATCGAAGCACCCGGAACCGGAGGGCGCTTCGGCGAACCACGTCGAGCGGCCCTCCATGTCAAGCCCGCCGCCGACGGACACCACCTCGATGGCGCCCACATGAATGCGTTGCTCGCTCGGCCATCTCACGTCTTCGGAGGGCGAATGCCAGACGGCCTCCGATTCGAACGTCAGTCGCGCGCCGGCCGGCCAGCGGAAGTAGGGATGCAGACCGAGCCCCCCAGGCATGGCGTCGGCGGACAGATTGGTGAGCGAGAGCTGCATGTCGACGCCCTGCGCGTCGAGCGTGACCGACAGGTACGCCTGATAGTGCCAGGGCCACTCGGGCTGGGCGGGGCAGTCGAGTTGCAGCACGCAGCAGTGGGGACTTTCGTCGACGACTTCCCACTCGCGGCGCAGCCCCCAGCCGTGCAGCGAGCTCGACGCCGCCGGCTGCTCGCGAACGGTGATCGTGCGATCGCGCCAGTGCAACCTGTCGTCTCGCAGCATATTGGTATAGGGCAGCATCGGGAATGCGCCGGCCTTCGGCCACTCGTCCGACGGGAACGGGTCGTTGCCGAGCGGAACCAGGTAGTCGAACAGATCGCCGCGCGTGTCGCGGCGCGCGAGCCGCGAGAGGCGGCCGCCGGCGCCCGGCTGTACCTCGGCAAGGAGCGCGCCGCTGGTCAGGCGAATCGGTTTGCCGGGGCTGAGGACGAGCGGTGTCGGGCCGGGTGACGGCGGCGCGGCGGAAGGTGAGTCGCTGGGTGTCGGCGGGGTATTCGCCGGTCGGCCGTCGGGGCCTGGGGAAGTCATCGTCGGTATCTCCTTCGTCTGCGCCGTGATGTGGCATGCGCCGCAATCTGTCGTGCCGGCTGTCCATGCGGTGGCGCTCGCTGACAAGGATACGCCAATGTCGCGCCGCGCCATTTCGACGCGTGCGACCCGCTGTCGCGCGGCGGCGTTTCGTGGCAAGATGCCGGTCCCGCGAGGCCGCCCGGGGCGCACGAGGGGAAACCCGCTGGACACTAGGTATAGTGGTCGTCGTGCGATGCGGCACTATATGTAGTGTTGCGTGCTGGAATGAGTGACGTAATTGTGCTAAATTGGAGACGTTCAATTCGACGTCGGGAGGACATGATGTTGTTACCGCTCTCGCGTCGGCGTTGTTGGTCAACATTGCGCATCAGCGCATCTGCATTACCCCCGAAACACGGCAATTTTTCCGGCGGATCTGATGGACGTCATGCACGTTACGCCACCGGCAACGAGCTGTCGGTCGCCGGATCGCAAATTTTTCGTCAGCCTTCGAACCCGAACGGCTGATCTGTCACTTCGGCGATGCACGTTCGCGCGTGTATCGCATCAACCTGAACGGACTGAGACCCTATGCTGAACTGGGAAGAAGACACCACTGCCAAATCGCCGGCTCCGGCCGCCGCTCCGAGCCCGGCCGCTGCGCCTGCGTCGAACATCCTCGGCACCCAGGGGGATACCCCGAGTGTGATCGCCTCGCAGTCGACGCGTCGCGTGAGCGCCTCGGACAAACGCGTGATCAACGGCACGACGGACGTGAACCAGCTGGTGCCGTTCAAGTACAAGTGGGCCTGGGAGAAGTATCTCGCCGGCTGCGCGAACCACTGGATGCCGCAGGAAATCAATATGTCGCGCGACATCGCCCTGTGGAAGGATCCGAACGGTCTGACCGAGGACGAGCGCCGCATCATCAAGCGCAACCTTGGCTTCTTCGTGACGGCCGACTCGCTCGCCGCGAACAACATCGTGCTGGGCACCTATCGCCACATCACCGCGCCGGAGTGCCGCCAGTTCCTGCTGCGCCAGGCGTTCGAAGAGGCCATCCACACGCACGCGTATCAGTACATTGTCGAGAGCCTGGGTCTGGACGAAGGCGAGATCTTCAACGCCTATCATGAAGTGCCGTCGATTCGCGACAAGGACGAGTTCCTGCTGCCGTTCATCGAGGTGGTGGCCGATCCGTCGTTCCAGACGGGCACGCAGGAAGCCGACCAGAAGCTGCTGCGCTCGCTGATCGTCTTCGCCTGCATCATGGAAGGCCTGTTCTTCTACGTCGGCTTCACGCAGATCCTCGCACTGGGTCGCCAGAACAAGATGACCGGCGCCGCTGAGCAATATCAGTACATCCTGCGCGACGAGTCGATGCACTGCAACTTCGGCATCGACCTGATCAACCAGGTGAAGCTGGAAAACCCGAACCTGTGGACGCCGGAGTTCCGCGAAGAGATCCGCGAACTGTTCAAGAAGGCAGTCGAGCTCGAGTACCGCTATGCCGAAGACACGATGCCACGCGGCGTGCTCGGTCTGAATGCGGGCATGTTCAAGAGCTATCTGCGCTTCATCGCGAACCGTCGCTGCGCACAAATCGGTCTCGAGGCACTCTTCCCGAACGAAGAAAATCCGTTCCCGTGGATGAGCGAGATGATCGACCTGAAGAAGGAGCGCAACTTCTTCGAGACGCGAGTGATCGAGTACCAGACCGGTGGCGCGCTGAGCTGGGACTGAGTGGTTGCAGTGAAATGGATGCTCGCTGGAAAGCGAGCATCCATGCGGGTTTCGAGAGGGTGGTGTGTGCTTGTCGAGCACGCGTGACTGGCAGCAAGAGAAGCAAAAGAGAACGCGCACGTCACGCACATCATCGTCTCACTCACCTCGCTCGCGTCGCTGTCGTCGAGCTTCGCATGCGCTTCATGTGCATCGACACGCGGGCGCGATGTGCATCAAATACAACAGATTGACTTCTTCGGTGCGAATGATGTGCGCTTTTTTACGCACAAAGTATTAACATCGCATCACAAAAGAATTATTATTCGCTCAAATAAATTGCAGTCTCGATGAACTCACGAAAGCACTCACTGCTTTCCTCCCGCGACAGAGAGCTGGTAGTTACGGAGCGTAAAAACCTTGGTGCATAGCAAGCAGTATCGCTTATCCGCTATCGCAATCTCCTCCATCCCGATGACGGGACAGGCAAGCTACCCCCCGAAGAATCTGGCGAATCCCCTTTCTCAAGACATTCGAATTGCTGGCGGCAATGTCGCCGGCAATTTTTTTGCGCGCGTGACCACTCACGGTTCGCGTCATGCGCGCAGCGCCGAATTCATTAGCGTAAGCCGTCGAAGTCCGATGCGTACGCCGATGAATAGCCCGCTCGCCGGCGGTTTTCCGCACGGTGGTCGGGTTTCCTTCTCAGGTGGTTATGTTTGAGTGATCTCTCACGTTAAGGAGCAAAGTGATGGCTACTACTGCTAAGAAAAAACCCGCAGCAAAGAAGGCTGTTGCCAAGAAGCCGGTAGCAAAGAAGGCTGCCGCCGCCAAGAAGCCGGTCGCGAAGAAGGCTGTGGCTGCGAAGAAGCCGGTCGCGAAGAAGGCCGCTGCCGCCAAGAAGCCGGCAGCCAAGAAGGTTGCCGCCAAGAAGCCGGTCGCCAAGAAGGCAGCAGTGAAGAAGGTTGCCGCCAAGAAGCCGGTTGCCAAGAAGGCAGCGGTGAAGAAGGTTGCCGCCAAGAAGCCGGTCGCCAAGAAGGCAGCGGTGAAGAAGGTTGCCGCCAAGAAGCCGGTCGCCAAGAAGGCCGCAGTGAAGAAGGTTGCCGCCAAGAAGCCGGCCGCCAAGAAGGCCGCGGTGAAGAAGGTTGCTGCGAAGAAGCCGGCAGCCAAGAAGGTTGCGGCCAAGAAGCCTGCTGCGAAGAAGGCGGCTGCCAAGCCTGCGGCGAAGAAGCCCGCTGCTGCCAAGAAGCCGGCAGTCAAGAAGGTTGCCGCCAAGCCCGCTGCTGCCGCTCCGGCCGCAGCGCCGGCAGCACCGAAGACGGCGCTGAATCCGGCAGCGGCATGGCCGTTCCCGACCGGCAGCCGTCCGTAATTCGAGTGCCGATGCAGGAACCAAGGCACTTCGGTGTCTCTTGATCGAGTAGGCCTACTCGATCCGAAACCCGCTGTGATGAGCGATCGTCACAGCGGGTTTTTTCATGGCCCTGCCGACTGGCCTTGTCCCTCCACGCTCCCACGTCATCAGGCCCGTTCGCGCTCGCGAGTTCGTTGATACGCGCTCGGGCGTACGCCGAAGCAACGCGAGCGAGATGGCTCCCTGACGCGTCGGGCGACGTCCGCGTGCGTCACCTGACGTAAACGAATCACGGGCGACATCTGTCGCCCGTGGGTCGCTTCGTGATACCGCGTTACCAAGCATTACCGAACGTGACCGAGCGTCGCCGGGGAGGCGATGCGCGGGCGCGGGGTGACGTCAGTGCGTCACGCGCGTCACGCCGCCGCTCGAGAGCAGGCGCACGCGCTGGCCCGGCTGAAACGATTCGTCGGCATCTTGCGTGATCGCACGCAGCTCGCCGTTATCGAGTCGCACGGTGATCTCCAGCCCGGCTTTCTTGCTCATGCGGCTTTCGATGGCCTGACCGGCCACGGCACCGAGCAGGCCGCCCACGATGCCCGTGGCGATCGACCCCCGGCCACCACCGATGGCGCTGCCGCCAATCGCACCCAGCGCGCCGCCGCCGGCAATCCCCAGAATGCCGGGGTCGCCATTGCTGCTGTCGATCGTGACCGGACGAACCGATTCGACCGTGCCCATGCGCACGACCTGCTCGCGTTGCGCCTGGCGGCTGCTGTAGACGCTCGCGGAGTTGCTCGGGCCGAACGCCGTGCAACCGGACAGCGAGAGCGATGCGGCGGCGGTGAGAAGAATCAGCGGTGTGGTCAGTCGTGCCATCGTTATGCCTTTCGTAGAATCATTCGAAGCGGTGGCCGAACGCTTCCTGATATTGCGCCTCGATCTCGGCGCGCGTCGGTGCGTAGGTCTGCGGGCCTTGCTCGGCAATCTTGAGCGAACCCATCAGGCTGGCCAGGCGGCCAGTGGTCGGCCAGTCGAGGCCCTTTTCGATGCCATACAGCAACCCGCCACGAAAAGCGTCGCCGCACCCGGTGGGGTCGACGACTCGCTTGGCGGTCACGGCGGGAATGTCGTGCTGCTTGCCGTCGGCGAAGATCAGGGCCCCGTGTTCTCCGCGCGTGACGACAAGTGCCTCGACGCGTGACTGGAGATCGTCCATCGACCATCCGGTCTTCGTGCAGAGGAGCTTGGCTTCGTAGTCGTTGACCGCGAGATAAGTGGCGAGTTCCACCATGCGACGCAGTGCCTCGGCCGAGAGCAGCGGCAGGCCCTGGCCCGGATCGAACACGAACGGCACGCCCGCGGCAGCGAAACCCTCGGCGTGTGTGAGCATGGCGTCGGGCGCGTCCGGCGCGACGATGCCCAGGGTGGCGTCCTTGACGTCGGCCACGCGATTCTGTGCCGAGAACATCATCGCGCCCGGGTGGAAGGCCGTGATCTGGTTGTTGTCCAGATCGGTGGTGATCATCGCATTGGCGGTCATGCTGTCGGCGATGGTGCGAACGAATGCCGTCGACATGCCGAGCGACTCCAGGCGCTCGATGTATGCGCCGCCATCTTCGCCCACGGCGCCCATGACGACCGGCGAGCCGCCCAACAGCTTCAGGCTGTAGCCGATGTTGCCGGCGCAGCCGCCGAAGTTCCGGCGCATCGTCGGCACGAGGAAGCTGACGTTCAGAATGTGCACCTGATCGGGCAGGATATGCTCTCCGAAGCGGCCTTCGAACGTCATGATGTTGTCGTAGGCGAGCGAGCCGCAGATCACGGTAGTCACGGAGTGAGTCCTTCTAAAGGGTGAGCAGGGGGGGCGGCACAGGGCGGCGAACGCCTGCGCCATCGCGGGGCGCAATGTTTGCGATGCCGCGGGAAACTTCAGGCCGGGATATCCACCAGGCCGGCGTGCGAACTGCGACGCCGACACGAACCGAAGGATCGGACGTGCCGGCGCAACGGCGACGACTTATCGATTACAAGAGTGCGGCGAGCGCAGCGTCGTAATTCGGTTCGTTCTTGATTTCCGGCACCAGCTCGGCGTGCACGACACGATTGTCGGCGTCGAGCACGACCACGGCACGCGCCGTCACACCGGCGAGCGGGCCGGTGGCGATGGCGACGCCATAGTTCTCGAGGAACTCGCGACCGCGCATGAGCGAGAGCGGAACGACGTTGTTAAGGCCTTCCGTGGCGCAGAAGCGGCTCATCGCGAACGGCAGGTCGGCCGAGATGACGAGCACGACCGTGTTCTCGAGCTTGCCGGCGGCTTCGTTGAACTTGCGGGTCGAGGTGGCGCAGGTCGGCGTGTCGAGGCTCGGCACAATGTTGAGGACCTTGCGCTTGCCAGCGAAGTCGTCGAGCTTGACGTCCTGCAGTTTGGCGTTGACCAGCGAGAACGCCGGTGCGGTCTGCCCCTTCTGCGGGAACTGGCCGTTGACTTCGATGGGGTTGCCCCCGAGCGTGACTTGGGACATCGATATCTCCTAGGTTGAGTGCAACAGCGCTATCACGGATAGAACGCGAGCACCCGGTAATTACTGGCTAGCGCTGCCTGCGCCGACAATCGTAACCGAATCGTGCGTTCATTGCGTGGGGACAAACCGGCTTCGCGCTGTGCCCCATCACTTACGTAGTCATTCGCTGAAAAAACGCGACGCACCACCGGCTGGCCGTCGATGTCGGACAGCGTCAGCTCGAGCGATGGCCAGGCCACGGCGTAGCTGGCCTGATTGCGCATGAACACCGTGAGCGTCATCGGCACCGTGCCGTCAGCCGGGGCGAAGGCGCCACTCGCCGTGCCGTCGTTCGCGGCGATATTCCCGGGGAGGTTCGCCGAGTCGCCGGCCGCGCCCGTCGCGCTGTCGCGTCCCGCGTCGGGGTCGGTCACGAGCGTTACGCTCGAAATCTGGATCATGTCCGGCTGGCGTGGCGGCGCGATCGACACGTGCAGCGGGCGGCCGATCACCGCGAAGACGCCGCGCAGCGCGGGCATGCGGTCGACGAGGGCTGCGCGCTCCAGCCACGCCCACTGCGCGAGCATGGCAGCGACGGCAAGGGCCATCGCCGTGCGCCAGATCATTCGGGCGACGCCGGGCCGCGGCGTCTGCGGCCGCGCGCGATTCGTCGTCGCTGACGCGTCGGCCTTTTGCGCGGGCTTTGTCGTTCCTGTCGCTGTCGGTGCGGTGAGGGCGGTGGCGCCCTCGTCGTCGATGTAGCGGCCCGGACCGTGTCGCATCTGCGCCCGACTCTCGTCCGGCGCACCGAGCAGGGCGGCGATGGCGGTAGGGGTAAGCATTTCGGGCACCGGCGGTTTGCCCGCCGAAGCCCTGTCAGCCCTGTCGCCCGGGGGCGCATCGCCGGACGCCGACGCCACGGCAACGGGCGCCGGGAAGGGGGAATTGGGTGCGGCCCCGGATGCCGATTCCGAGGCGACGACATCGGGCTCGCGGTTCTCGGCGCGAGGCGCTTCGGCCGCTGTCGGCGCAGGGGCGCCCGTGGCGTCAGGCGACATGTCCGGAGTCGATCCGCTCTCGTCGTCGGCTGGCGGGTCGCACAGATAGGCGCGGCCGTCGAACACTTCCCGGCAATGGCCGCAACGCACCAGACCGTCACGCAGCTTGAGCTGGTCCGCGACGACGCGAAAGACCGTATGGCAGTGTGGGCAGCGAGTAGCGAGAACGCGCGAGGACTGGGTCATGGGACTCCGGGAGACTCGGCGCGTGGCGCGCGCCTTAGCCGGCGGCCTGCCCGTGCAGGCAGACCCAGCCGTCGTGAGCGCGCCAGACCGACATCTTCATATAGGGCGCGTAGGCCGCGATCACCTCGTCGGCCTGTCGTTCGAGCACGCCTGACAGCGCGAGGCGCCCGCCCGGTGCCACGCGCGACGTCAGCATCGACGCGAGCAGCTTGAGGGGATTCGACAGGATGTTGGCGACCACGATGTTGAACTGACCGTCGCGCAGGTCGTCGGGCAAACCGTATTCGACCGGCGCGTGGTTGCGTTCGCTGTTGTAGCGGGCCGACTCGACCGCCTGCGGATCGATATCGATACCGATCACGGGATCGGCGCCGCACTTGCGTGCGAGGATCGCCAGAATGCCTGAGCCGCAGCCGTAATCGAGTAGCGACTGGCCCGGCTGAACATGCTGCTCGAGCCATTCCATGCACAAACGCGTGGTCGGATGGCTGCCGGTGCCGAACGCGAGGCCGGGGTCGAGCTCGAGGATGAGCGCGTCGGTATCGGGGGCGTCGTGCCAGGACGGCACGACCCAGATCCGCTGACCGATCTGCATTGGCTCGAACTGCGATTGTGTCAGGCGCACCCAGTCCTGCTCCTCCACGTCACGCAACGTGAACGCGGGGGACTCGGCGAGCCCCAGTTCGTTGACGGCCGCCGCGAGCAGCACGGCGGCGTCCTGGTCTTCCCCCACCAGGGCCACCACGCGCGAATGCTGCCACGCAGTGTCCGGCGGGGTGAGTCCCGGCTCGCCGAACATCGGTTGCTCGTCGGGCGTGTCGGCGTCCGCGTCTTCAACGGAGACCGACAGCACGCCGAGGTCGAGCAGGGCGTCTGACAGGGCCTCGGCCTGGGCGCGGGCAACTTCTACGACGAGTTCGCGATACATGGCGAGCGTTTCCTACTGATTAACGACTGATGAATTGCTTAATTGCCGCCGCCGACGGCGGACTTCTGCGCCAGCTTGTGTTCCAGATAATGGATGCTCGTGCCGCCTTCGACAAACTTGGCGTCGAGCATCAGTTCCCGGTGCAGCGGAATGTTCGTCTGGATGCCTTCGATCACGATTTCCGACAACGCCACACGCATGCGACGAATTGCCTGCTCGCGCGTAGCGCCGTAGGCGATCAGCTTGCCGATCATCGAATCGTAGTTGGGCGGCACGAAGTAACCGTTGTAGGCGTGCGAGTCGACGCGGATGCCCGGGCCGCCCGGCATGTGCCACGCGGTGATGCGACCCGGCGACGGCGTGAACTTGAACGGATCTTCGGCGTTGATGCGGCATTCGATCGCGTGCCCCTGGAACTGGATGTCGCGCTGGCGGAATGCGAGCTTTTCGCCGGCCGCGATGCGAATCTGTTCCTGCACGATATCCACGCCCGTGATCATCTCGGTGACCGGATGCTCGACCTGGACGCGCGTGTTCATTTCGATGAAATAGAACTCGCCGTTCTCGTACAGGAATTCGAACGTGCCGGCGCCGACATAGCCCATCTTCTTGCAGGCGTCGGCGCAGCGATCGCCGATACGCTCGATCAGACGGCGCGGAATCAGCGGAGCGGTGGCTTCTTCGATCACCTTCTGGTGGCGGCGCTGCATCGAGCAGTCGCGCTCGCCCAGCCAGACGGCGTTCTTGTGCTTGTCGGCAAGCACCTGGATCTCGATATGGCGCGGGTTCTCGAGGAACTTCTCCATATAGACTTCCGGGTTGCCGAAAGCGCGACCGGCTTCCTCGCGGGTCATGTTGACCGCGTTCACCAGTGCCGCTTCGGTGTGCACCACGCGCATGCCGCGACCGCCGCCGCCGCCGGCGGCCTTGATGATCACCGGGTAGCCGATCTGGCGTGCAATGCGCACGATTTCCTTGGGATCGTCGGGCAACGCGCCCTCCGAACCCGGCACGCACGGCACTCCCGTCTTGATCATCGTCTGCTTGGCCGAGACCTTGTCGCCCATCAGGCGAATGGTGTCGGGGCGCGGGCCGATGAACGTGAAGCCCGAATTTTCGACGCGCTCGGCGAAGTCGGCATTTTCCGAGAGGAAACCGTAGCCCGGGTGGATCGCCTGGGCGTCGGTCACTTCGGCCGCGCTGATGAGCGCGGGCATGTTCAGGTAGCTTTGGGGCGAAGGGGCCGGGCCGATACAAACGGCCTCGTCGGCGAGCTTGACGTACTTCGCCTCCTTGTCCGCTTCCGAATAGACGACAACGGTCTTGATGCCCATCTCGCGGCACGCGCGCTGGATGCGCAGAGCGATTTCGCCGCGGTTGGCGATGAGGATTTTTTCAAACATTATGTGCAGTCCTGCCCGTAGGGGAGAGGAGCGGGGCCGGACACCGGATGGCGCCGCACGGAGAATGCCTGCGCGGGCGCGGGTGTCCGACAACCGGCATTAGCCGATCACGAACAGCGGTTGACCGTATTCGACGGCCTGACCGTTCTCGACGAGGATTTCCTTGATCACGCCGGCCTTGTCGGACTCGATTTCGTTGAGCAGCTTCATGGCTTCGATGATGCACAACGTCTGGCCTTCCTTGACCGAGTCGCCAACCTGGGCGAACGGATCGGCGCCCGGCGACGGCGCACGGTAGAACGTGCCGACCATCGGCGAGGTCACGATATGACCTTGCGGGACCGCCGGCGCGGCCGGTGCGGCCGGGGCCGCTGCCGCGGCGGGCGCTTGCGCGGCGATCTGCGGCGCGGCAGCCGGCATGGCCATTTGCATCGGGGCTGCGATCACCTGGGGCGGCGCCTTGACGATGCGGACCTTGCCTTCGCCTTCGGTGACTTCGAGTTCGGAAATACCCGATTCGGCCACGAGGTCGATCAACGTCTTGAGTTTGCGCAAATCCATGAAGGAAGCTCCTTGATTCTGTATCGACGCGGGGGCAGCGCCCCGCGATGGGAAATGGAGATGAGAGGACTACCCGCCGGCGAGTCGCCGCAGGGCAAAATCGAGTGCGTAGGTGTACCCGCGCCAGCCCAGGCCGCAGATCACGCCTTGCGCAATGTCGGAAAAGTACGAGTGATGCCGAAAGGCCTCGCGCGCATGGACATTCGAGAGGTGAACTTCCACGAACGGAATGCCTACGCCCGACAACGCGTCGCGTATCGCCACGCTGGTGTGGGTATAGGCCGCAGGGTTGATGACGATGAAGTCGATCGACTCTGCGCGCGCCGCCTGGATCCGGTCAACCAGTGCGCCTTCGTGATTGCTTTGAAACGTTGCGACCTCGGCGCCGGCGGACTGGGCCTGAGCCAGAAGCGCCGCGTCGATGTCCGCCAGCGTCGTGCGACCGTACACCTCCGGCTCGCGAGTACCGAGCAGGTTCAGGTTAGGGCCGTGGAGCACGAGAATGCGGTGAGGCATCGGCGAATCAAATTTCACGAAATTGGGCGCAATTAAACGCCAGTTGGTGGATTTTGTCCAGTGGGGCGAAATAGGTGCCGTGTCCCTGGTTCCCGCGACTCAAATCTGGCGGGGCTTCCCCGCCGTCGCCGCTTTCCGTCAATGGGGTCAGATCAGGGGCTTGAGTGCGGCGCGAACCTCGTCCGAGGTAATCCGGCCCAGCTTTTCGTAATGCAGGCGCCCCTGCGGGTCGATCACGACGGTAAAGGGCAGTGCACCGGCCTTGTTACCCAGTGCGCGGGCGAGGTCAGTGCCCGCATACCCTGCCACGAGCAATGGGTAGTCGACTTTTACCTTTTGCTCAAATGCGATCATGTTCTGCGTCGTATCAATGCCGATTCCAACGAATTGGACGTTTTTGCTGCGGAATTCGCTGGAAAGCGCCTGAAGGTCGGGCATTTCTTCCACGCACGGGCCGCACCACGGTGCCCAGAAGTTCACCACCAGGGTCTTGCCACGCCACTGCGACATGGCCTGCTCGCTGCCGCTCAGGTCGGGCAGTCGGGTCGCCAGCAGTTGCGCGACGGCGGCGTTCGACGCTCCGCTGGGCGCCGTATTACGCTGGCCGAGCCAGAAACCGGCCGCCAGTCCGGAGAGTGCCAGAATCACCAGAATAACGATGCGCTTTGCCATGTTGAGTAGGGCCGAGAGATCCGGGAGTCGACGTTAGACGAAAAGGGCGCGTTTCGAAAGCGGCAATTGCGAAGAAGTCGTGGCGATTTGAGGCGAATCCGGTGTCAACTGCCAGCACTCGCTCAATGGCTGGGTTCATGTTCCGGGGCGTCGGCCTGTGTGATCAGGGTGCGCAGGCCGTCGGCATCCGTGCGGATCGCGCGACCGTTGCCGTCGGTGGCTTTCAACGCGCCGCGCATGTCGTCTAACGAATAGAGCGACAGATGCACCCCCGCCGGTTCACCTCGCTGGCCACGCTCGCGCCACAGGAAGCTCAGCGTCTCGACCATGCCGCGTCCGTTGAAGTGACGGCTCTCCGAGACTTCGTAGTCGATGCCGCGATTGAGCAGATCGATCGCTACATCTTTCGGGTTGTCACAAAAAGCCTGCAAATAGATATCGGACATCGCCGTCGCCGTGCCGTTTTGGACCGCACCGGTGATATACGGTCGATAGCGGGCCAGCTCGGTCATGACAGCGAGCGCCACCCGCCGCAGATGCGCCAATTCGGCCGGTTGCGTATCGGAGAGAAACGTCTGCACGTACTCGCGCACTTCCGCTTCGATCTGATCGTTATCCGGCAGCCATTCGCCGGCAATGCGCGTCTCGCCGGTGACCTGCTTCGCCGCCTTGCGTTTGGCCGTGGCGTAATCGGCGCCTTCCTCGGCAATGAGGCGGGCGGCGGCCAGCGCGATCTCTTCGCGCAGGCGTTGGGCATCGGTCCAGGATTTACGTGTCATGCGAGCGATGATACCCGAAAGGCATGGCGGCGCATGCCGCAGGTACAATGGTGCCCTTGTCGTTTGTGCATCTCCATTTCCCGCACGGGTTCGGCCCGTCTCATCACGCTCCCCATCCATGCATATTCATATTCTTGGCATCTGCGGCACGTTCATGGGCGGTCTGGCCGTGCTCGCGCGCCAGGCCGGACACACCGTCACGGGCTGCGACGCCAACGTCTATCCGCCGATGAGCACCCAGCTCGAGGCACAGGGTATCCGGTTGATCGAAGGCTTCGATGCCGACCAGGTGTCGCTCGCGCCCGACCTGTTCGTCATCGGCAACGTGGTCTCGCGCGGCAATCCGCTCATGGAAGAAATCCTGAATCGGAACTTGCCCTACACATCGGGCCCGCAGTGGCTCGGTGAGCATGTGCTCGCCAACAAGTGGGTGCTAGCGGTGGCGGGCACGCACGGCAAGACGACGACGACGTCGATGCTCGCCTGGATTCTCGAGGATGCGGGCTACGATCCGGGATTTCTCGTGGGCGGCGTGCCGATGAATTTCGGCATTTCCGCGCGCCTGACCGACAGCGACTTCTTCGTGATCGAGGCGGACGAATACGACACGGCGTTCTTCGACAAGCGCTCCAAATTCGTCCACTACCGGCCGCGTACCGCCATCCTGAACAACCTTGAATTCGATCATGCCGACATCTTTCCGGATCTTGGCGCGATCGAGACGCAATTCCACCATCTGGTACGCACCGTCCCCGGGCAGGGACGATTGATCGTCAACGGTCGCGAACCGGCGCTCGAGCGAGTGCTGGCTCGCGGCTGCTGGAGCGAGGTCGAACGCTTTGGCGTGGCCGACGGCTGGCACGCCACACCGGCCAAGGACGACGGCACCCCGAGCGCCGCGGCAACCCAGGAAGCGTTCTGGGTGCATCACGGCCCGGGAGCGGCGGGCGAGGTGAAGTGGGCGCTGCAAGGCGAGCACAACCGGATGAACGCGCTGGCCGCGCTGGCTGCCGCCCGCCATGTGGGCGTACCCGCGGAGCAGGGCGCTGGCTCGCTCGGCCGGTTCCAGAACGTGAAGCGCCGCATGGAAGTTCGCGGTGAAGCGGCGGGCGTGACCGTCTATGACGATTTTGCGCATCATCCGACCGCGATTCAGACAACGCTTGCCGGGCTGCGTCGCCGCGCGGGCAATGCCCGCATTCTGGCGGTGCTCGAGCCGCGCTCGAATACGATGAAGCTTGGCGTGATGAAGGCGCAAATGCCGGCCAGTCTCGCCGACGCCGATCTGGTGTTCGGTTATGGCGCTCCTTCGGGGAAGGACGCCCTGGGCTGGAATCTGGCCGAAGCGCTGGCGCCGCTGGGCGCGCGTGCCCAGGCGTTCAGCGACATCGACGGTCTGGTGCGCGCGGTGAGCGCGGCCGCCCGGCCGGGCGATCAGATCGTGGTGATGAGCAACGGCGGGTTCGGCGGTATCCACCAGAAACTGCTCGACGCGCTCGCGGCGCGCGCCTGATGCGCGACCGGCTGGCACGTCGCTTCATTCGTATCTATCGGGAGCTCCCATGATTCTTTACCTGCACGGCTTCCGATCGTCGCCGCGTTCCTTCAAGGCGCAATTGATGGCCGCGCGCATGCACCGGCTCGGACTGGGGCACCAGTGGGCGTGCCCGCAATTACCTCCCTCGCCGCTGGCCGCCGTGGTCGATGCGCAGCGGTTGCTGGCCGGCGTGGACGGCGACGACCTGACCATCGTGGGCAGCTCGCTCGGCGGATATTACGCCACGTACCTGGCCGAAAAGCTCGGGTGTCGAGCGGTGCTGCTCAATCCGGCCACCCGTCCGTACGACGACCTCGGCAAATGGCTCGGCGAGCAGCCGATGTGGCATGGGGGCGGGACGATCGTCGTGGAGCCGCGCCATCTCGATGAGCTGCGCATGATCGACGTGCCGCAGATCACGCGGGCGCAACGCTACTACCTCGTGGCCGCGACGGGCGATCAGACGCTCGATTACCGCGACATGGTGGCGAAGTTCCCCGGGGCCAAGCTCACGCTGATCGAGGGCAGCGACCACGGCATTTCCGATTTCGTCGACTATATGGACGACGTGCTGCGTTTCGCCGGCATCGACGTTCCCCCTTCGCCCGCCGCCGCGGGCCTCTCCGCGGGCGAATGACACGTTTGCCCGTTCCGCGCTAAACCGCCGTACATTGGCGGGCTACAATATCGCCTATTGCGATCGATGGCTGTTTCATGAACATTTTTTTTGAGGAATCCGGCGGCTTCAAGGCTGGCACGGTGTTGTCGCAGCAGGGCGAGTCGTACCAGGTGGAGCTGCCCGGCGGGCGCCGGAGCAAGATCAAGGGGCGCGACGTTCTGTTGCGCTTCGAGACGCCCACCCCCGCCGAACTGATCGCGCAAGCGCAGGCCGCGGCACAGGACATCGACATGAGTTTCCTGTGGGAGTGCGCGCCTGCCGAAGAATTTCCGTTCCCGACGCTCGCCGCCGAATACTTCGGCGAAGGGGCGAGCGTTGCCCAGCAGGCGGGGCTGGCACTGGCCCTGCAGGCGTCGCCGATCTACTTTCGGCGCAAGGGGCGCGGACAGTATCAGCGCGCGCCGCAGGAGCAGTTGCAGGCCGCGCTCGCCGGGTTGGCGCGCAAGCAGCAGCAAGCCGAACTGCAGGCGGGGTACGCCGATCAGCTGATCGCCGGTACGCTGCCGGACGCGCTCAGGGGCAAGGAACTGGTGCTGCTGTTCCGTCCGGACAAGAACACCATCGAGTGGAAGGCGCTCGACGCGGCGGCGATTGCCCTGGGCAAGACGCACGCCGAGGTGATGCTGGCGTGCGGCGGCATTGCGTCGCCGCGCGCGTATCACGAGGCGGCGTTCCTCTATGAGCACTTCCCGCGTGGCACCGGCTTCCCCGACGTGGGGCCCGTGCCCCTGCCGGCCGACGACCTGCCGCTGGCCGAGGTGCAGGCATTCTCGATCGACGACTCCACGACCACGGAGATCGACGACGCCCTCTCGGTGCAGGTGCTGCCCGATGGCCTGCTGCGCGTGGGTATCCACATTGCGGCGCCGGCGCTGGGGCTGTCGCGCGGCGATCCCATCGACGAAATCGCGCGCGTGCGCCTGTCGACGGTCTATGCGCCCGGCGAGAAGATCACGATGCTGCCCGATGCCGTGGTCGAGGCCTATACCCTCGCCGAGGGTGGCGCTCGCCCGGCGCTCTCGCTTTACGTCGTGGTCAAGGCGGATACCTACGAGATCGTGGCGACCGAGACCCGGGCCGAGCGGGTGCCGATCTCGGCGAACCTGCGTCACAACGAGCTCGATTCGATCATCACCGCCGAAACGCTGGCCGACGGCAGCGGCGACTATCCGCACAAGGATGAGCTTCGCCTGCTGTGGCCGTTCGCGCAGTCGCTCTACGACAAGCGCCAGGCGGCGCGCGTGGGCTACGGCCTGCGTCCGGAGGTGCAGAACAAGACCGACTTCAACTTCTATGTCGACGGCGAGCATGTGACGATCAAGCAGCGTCTGCGTGGCGCGCCGCTCGATCTGATCGTTGCCGAGATGGCGATTCTCGCGAACAGCCGCTGGGGACGCCTGCTCGCGGAATGCGGCGTGCCCGGCATCTATCGTGCACAACGTGCCTACGGCGTGAATCGCACGCGCATGCAGACCTCGCCCGCGCCGCACGAGGGGCTCGGCGTGGAGCAGTACGCGTGGAGCACGTCGCCGCTGCGCCGCTACGTTGATCTGGTGAACCAGTGGCAGTTGATCGCCTGCGTGCGCCACGGCGTCACCGCCAAGCTGGCGGCCCCGTTCAAGCCGAAGGATGCCGACCTCTATGCCACGGTGTCGAGCTTCGAGGCCGCCTATGCGGCGTATGGGGAGCACCAGAGCCGCATGGAGCGGTACTGGTGCCTGCGCTGGTTGATCCAGGAGAACAAGTCTCAGGTGCAGGCGAGCGTACTCAAGGGCGATACCGTTCGCCTGAACGACATCCCGCTCACGCTGATCGTGCCTGGCCTGGGATTGCACGCGCGCGGCACGCAGATCATGCTCGACGTACTTTCGCTCGACGTCGTCACCCTGAGCATCTCGGTGCGCGTCTCGCAGGTGCTCGACGCCAGCCAGACGCTGCTCGGAGACGACGATGACGAGGGCGATGGCGGGGGAGGTGAGGGCGGCGAGGGCAATGAGGGCAATGAGGGCAATGAGGGTGCCGAAGGTACCGATGGCGAAGACGGTTCCGCGGATGCCGACGGCTCGGATGATCGCGCTGGCGGCGGCGCCGCGTCCGCTGACGCCTCGCCGCTTGCCGCCGCACTGATGGCCGCGGGTGCGCGCGACGCATCCGCCAGTACCGCGTGCTGAAACCGGCGCTCGCCTCCGGGAACGTCAACGCGGCGCGTCGCCGTGGTTGGTCGCTCATGCGCGAGCATCCACTGGCCACGGGCCTCGTATTTTCGGCCCTGGTTCACTTGCTCGCGTTGGGGGTGCATTTCGTCGCACCCGACAGTTTCCGGTTGCACAGCGCGGACACCCCGCTCGAGGTCGTGCTCGTCAACGCGAAATCGGCGAGCGCGCCCGACAAGGCCACCGCGCTCGCACAAGCCAATCTCGTGGGCGGCGGCGAGCATGACGGGGAGCGTGCCGCGTCGCCGCTGCCCTCGCGTGCGCTCGAGCGTGATGGCGCTCCCGTGGCGCAAATGCAGCGCAACGTGAGCGAACTGGAGGCGATGCAGGAAAAACTGCTGTCACAACTGCGCAGCCAGTATGCGGCGGCGCCGGCGTCGCAGCGCAAACGCGCGGATGCCCCGCAGCACGGTCAGGGTGTGGACGACCAGAACGTCGATCAGCAGATCGCTCGCTTGCAGGCGGAAATCGACAAGCAGTTACGCGCCTACCAGACACGCCCGAAACGGGGGCAAGTCACGGCCAACACGCGTGAAGTGGCATACGCCCGCTATTTCGATGCGTTGCGCCATCGCGTGGAGCGTTACGGCACGGAGCACTTCCCGCAAATCGGCAACGAGCGCCTGTACGGCGAGCTGATCGTCACGCTCAACGTCAACCAGCGTGGTGGGCTCGGCTATCACAAGGACGGCTGGAACGTCGCGGGCGTGGAGATCACGCGCAGTTCGGGCAATCGGGATCTGGATCGGCGCGCGGTCGCCATCGTCCAGGCGAGCGCGCCGTTCGGCGACTTTTCGCAGGAGATGAAGCAGCGCTACGACATTCTCGAGATCGTCACCCGAATGACGTTTTCCCGTCAGGGGGTCCGTGCCGAGACGCTGGCGACGCCGACGGGCGGTGCGGGCCGATAGCGAAGTCGCGGGCGCCAGTGTCACCGGCGTTGGGCGTGCCCGGTCAAGCTTTCCAAATATTTCTATAATTACGGGGTTTTCCCCGACCTGGAAAGTCTGTAATGAAATGGATTGTCCTGGCGATTATTGCGGCGTGCGCGGTGTACGTGCATTTGCGAGGCAAGGTTCGCCACAAATTCTTCCGGCAATTGTCCGACCATTCGACGTTTCTGTCGCCGCTGAACGTGTTCATGTACGCGTTCTCGCGTGTGCCGACGACGCCGTATCTGAAGACCGACAATTTCCCCGAGCTCGAGCCGCTGCGGCAGAACTGGGAGGCGATTCGCGCCGAGGCCGTGTCGTTGCTCGAAGCGAGCCGGATCAAGGCGTCCGACAAGTACAACGACGTCGGCTTCAACTCGTTCTTCAAGAGCGGCTGGAAGCGCTTCTATCTGAAGTGGTATGACGAAGCCCATCCGTCGGCGAGCGAGCTGTGTCCGGTGACGACCGAACTCGTGCGCAAGATACCCACGATCAAGGCGGCCATGTTCGCCGAACTGCCGCATGGCAGCCGACTCGTGCGTCACCGCGATCCATACGCCGGGTCGCTGCGCTATCACCTCGGGCTGGTCACGCCGAACGACGACCGCTGTTACATCGACGTCGACGGCCAGCGCTACAGCTGGCGCGACGGCGAAGGCGTGGTGTTCGACGAGACGTACATTCACTACGCCGAGAACCAGAGCGGGCAGAATCGCATCATCCTGTTCTGCGACGTCGAGCGTCCCATGCGCTACCGCTGGACGCAGGCCGTCAATCACTGGTTCGGCCGCCATCTGGTCGGCGCGGCGGCGTCGCCCAACGACGCAGGCGATCGTACCGGCGGCCTGAACAAGGCCTTCAAGTACATTTACTCGATCCGCATCGTCGGCAAACGCCTCAAGGCCTGGAACCGGTATGTGTACTATGCGGTGAAATGGGCGCTGTTCGGGGGCATCCTGCTGTGGATTCTCTGGTGACGGACGCCGTCTGAACCCGGCCCTCCGCCAATTCGATGGACGCAAAAGCGGCGCCTGCGCGAAAGCCAGGCGCCGCAGCTTTGACAACGATGACAAACCATACGCCTACCGGTGACCTTCCGGCCGATCGCTACGCCGTGATCGGTCATCCTGTCGAACACAGCCAGTCGCCGTTCATCCACGCCGAGTTTGCGCGAGAGACCGGACAACGATTGACGTATGAACGCCTGCTAGCGCCGCTCGACGCCTTTGCCGCGACCGTTCGCACGTTCATCGAACATGGTGCCAGGGGCGCCAACGTGACGGTTCCCTTCAAGCTGGAAGCACACGCGCTTGCCGATCGCCTGACGCCGCGCGCGCAGGCCGCGGGCGCTGTGAACACGTTGATTTTCGATGCGCAGGGCATTACGGGCGACAACACCGATGGCGTGGGGCTCGTACGCGACATCGAAGGTCCGTTGGGTGTGTCGCTCAAGGGGCGTCGCGTATTGCTGCTCGGCGCCGGCGGTGCCTCGCGCGGCGCCATGCTGCCCTTGATCGAGGCGTCGCCGGCGGCGGTCTTCGTGGCCAATCGCACGGCCGCGCGCGCGGATGAACTGGTCGCCCGATTCGCGGATGCGGCACGGCGTCACGGCGTTGCGCTGGCCGGCGGCGGCTGGGACGCGGTGCCCGCCGGTTTCGACGTGGTGATCAATGCCACGGCGGGGAGTCTTCAGGGCGATGTGCCACCGCTGCCCGCCGGCGTGTACGCGGCAGGAGCGTTGGCTTACGACATGATGTACGGGGCGCAGCCGACCGTCTTCATGGCGCGGGCCTTGTCGGACGGCGCCGCGCGGGCCGCCGACGGCCTCGGCATGCTGGTGGAACAGGCGGCCGAAGCGTTCGCGGTGTGGCGCGGCGTGCGCCCGTCCACCGATGCGGTGCGTGCCGCATTGCGCGCACGCCTCAACGCAAAAGGCTGATCGTATCCCGATGCCTTCGCAGAGACGTCACGCCCGCACCCCCTCCCGCAAACGCCAGTGGGGACCCTGGCAATGGACGGCATACGTCATCACGCTGCTGATCGCGGGCGTGCTGGCCACGCAGCTTTATTACTTCCTGCAGATCGGGTGGTGGGTGCACTTCGACCCGCAATCGACGGCATTCATGCGCGCTGCCGAGGCGCGTCTGCGTGAGACGGATCCCAACGCGACACTCCGGCATCAATGGGTGCCGTACGACCAGATCTCGCGCAATCTGAAGCGCGCGATCATCGCCAGCGAAGACGCGAACTTCGTCAATCACGACGGCTTCGAGATCGATGCGATGCTCGGCGCGTGGGAGAAGAACCAGAAGAAAGGTCGCATCGTCGCCGGAGGCTCGACCATTTCGCAGCAACTCGCGAAGAATCTGTTTCTCTCGAGCGAGAAGAGCTATCTGCGCAAGGCCGAGGAACTCAGCATCACCTGGATGCTCGAGTTCTGGATGGACAAGCAGCGGATTTTCGAAATCTATCTGAATTCGGTCGAGTGGGGCGAAGGTGTGTTCGGCGCCGAAGCGGCGTCGCGCTACTACTACGGCATTCCGGCGTCGAGACTCTCGCCGTGGCAGGCGGCGCGACTCGCGGTGATGCTGCCGCGGCCGCGTTACTTCGATGCGCATCGCAATTCCCCGTACCTCTCGCAGCGCGCCGGTGTCATCGCGCGTCGCATGGGCGCGGCCGAATTGCCGCAATGACCGTTTCCGGGCCGCACAACGCGCGGCTTCACTTCGGTAGCTTCTCGACCTTGAGTTCCGCGCCGTCGTTGTGCGCCAGCGTCACGGTGAGACGCATGCCCGACAATGTATCGTCCAGCGAATGATTCGGCAGCAACGGGGCGTCGCCCATCGACCGCCCGCTGCCGGGCGTGGTGTTGACCAACGTGCTCGTCATCGATCGGGCCTTGGGCGCGTAGTTGACGACATAGACGGTGACGCCGCTCACGTAGGGGGAGGCGCCCCACCACGTCTCGAACGGCTGACTGGGCCGACGAAATTCGACGAACAGCACCGAGCCGTCCGAACGCCTTATCCGATAACCCTGGGCCGCGCTGCCGCGTCGCCAGAGCGGATCGAGCTTGTAGGTGCCGTCGTGCTTGATCCACGGAACGTCCGCATCGCTCAGCCAGCCGGCGAAGTGTTGATACGCCACGGGAAACATCGACGCGCCGCCGCCGCCCATCGGGTCGGTCGGTGCCTTGCCGTAGTTGTACGTGGTGCAGTCGCCGCCGAGTTGCGCCACGCCGTCGCGTGGCGGGCAGCCGTAGAGGATCCGGGCGTGATGGAAGCCCAGTGCGTGGCCGAATTCGTGCGTCCAGGTCCAGAACTTGTGGGCGGAGCTGCCCTGAGCCAGCACCCAGTTGCCCGGAACCGAGGCCAGTCCGACCCAGGGGCACTGGCGCCATTGGCGAATACTGACGAACAGGTAATCGTAGTCCTGTGGATTTTTTTCGCGATGCCGGGCCGCATCGCGCGCGGCGCTGAGTATCTGGCTGGCATTGCAGGCGTCGGGACGCTCGCCGATATCGACCTCGTCGAGGAAATCCATGTTTGGCGTCAATCGTTCTCCCGAGGCCTGCATAAGGTAGTT
Organism: Pandoraea morbifera; assembly: GCF_902459575.1. Lineage (NCBI taxonomy): Bacteria > Pseudomonadati > Pseudomonadota > Betaproteobacteria > Burkholderiales > Burkholderiaceae > Pandoraea > Pandoraea morbifera. The sequence goes on along the minus strand of NZ_CABPSD010000004.1, from coordinate 297,386 downwards.
CCGGGCTGACCGATCCTCGTAATACGGTGTACCGAACACGCCGAGCACCGTGTCGCGCACGGGCGCTGAATCCGCCGAGGTCTCATCGCTGAAGTGCGTTGCCATGACGAGAATCTTCCTCGTGCCGGCGACCGGGAACTGCGGGGTCGGCATGTCGATGCCGTATTGCCAGACGTCCACCCTCGTGCCGCCGGGGATGGAAATGCCGACCGATTGGCTCTGCGGATCGGCATCGAGCGTCTTCCACTGACCGATATCCCGGCTGTACACGTTCCACAGGCGGATGTCGTTGAGGGCGCCGTTCGAAACTTCCCAGCTTCGCATCGTGGAGTAGCCGCTCGTGTCGCTATCGAGCGCGATCGATGATGCCTTGCTGTAGGTCCGCAGATATCGCTTCTCGCCGAAGTATTCGTTGAAGATGAAATAGCGGGCGTTGCCGATGGACTTGAGCTTCCAGTTCTGCAATCGCGAGCCGTCTTCACAGGCTTTCAGGGCGACGTATTGCCATGATTTCGTCTCGTCGCCGTCGGCGGTGAGACACCGTGTTTCTCCACCGATCGTCATTTTCAACGGCGCATAGCCAGCCTCCGGGAGAGACGGGGCGGGTGCCGCGAAGGCGTCGACAGGCGGGAGTGTCGCGAGAAACGCAACACAGACCAGGGCGAGCAGACCGGGCTTCATTGGAGATCCTCTTCGAACGGGATCTCTCAACGATAGAAAGCAAAGTTCGTTTTGCTAACGATCGCGGATGGCTTTGGGAAGACCTCCGGTGACATTGGGCGACAGGCCAAGCTGAACCTGACGCGCCAACACCGGGAAGTTCGGCGGATCGGCAGCCAGGACGCCTGTCCCGCAAAGCCGACGGACTTGCGGCGGGCTGCATCAGTGGCGGGGTTGCGCGGCGTCCTCCACTGCGGGGGCAGGCACCTGCACGATGGTGCGGGTGGGATAAGGCAGCGAACAGCCTGCGCGCTCGACGGTCTCCTTCACGCCGCGTTGGAGATCCCAGTACAGCCCCCAGTAATCGCCCTGCGAGGCCCAGACGCGCACATTCACGATAATGGCGCTGTCGCTGACCTGCTTGACCATGATTTCCGGCGCCGGCGCCTTGAGCACACGCCTGTCGTCGCCCACGTGGCTGCGCAAGGCGTGCATGGCGGCGTCGAGGTCGTCGCTCAGGCCAATGCCCACCGTGATTTCCATGCGTCGCGTGGCATTGCGGCTGAAGTTCGTGATCGGCTGGCCCCAGATCTGGTTGTTCGGCACGCAGACATAGATACCGTCGGCACTGGTGAGCGTGGTCGTGAACAGGCCGATCTCCTCGACCGTGCCGGCCACCGCCGATCCGGCCGTGATGTAGTCGCCATTGCGGAAGGGGCGTAGCACGAGCAGCATGGTGCCCGCGGCGATATTCTGCAGCGTGCCCTGCAATGCGAGACCGATCGCGAGACCGGCCGCGCCGAGCACGGCGATGATGCTCGCCGTTTGCACACCGAACTGCGCAAGTACCGCAATGATCGTGATCAGGCGCACCGACCACAACACCACGGACTCGATGAGCGGCTTGAGCGTGGCGTCGAAGTGAGGTGAGCGGTTGAGCGTGGTGTGCACCACGCGCGACAGTCGCTTGGCGATCCAGAAGCCGATCAGCAGGATCAGCACGGCCTGCACGAACGACAAGCCGTATCGGACGGCATTCGCCGCCAAAAAACCCATGACTGCGTCGATCGACGCGAGCGGGGTCGTCACTTCCGTCATTTTGCTGTTCTCCCTTTCGACGGGCACCGGGCGGTGCCGATATCAAGGTTGACGCAAAGGGCGTGGATTGGTTCGATCCGCTTGCCGTCGATCGCCGCCACACGGGCCGACATCGAGGAATTTAGGGCCGATCCCACCGATGGGTTCTGCAATGGTCCACATGCGGCGCGCGTTCCGGCGCGCCGATGTGCCGCGCTTGGCGTGCCTGTGGCGCGGCTGCTACACTTGGCGTCGCCGTGTCGCAGGGAGACTCTCGTTTGATCAATGCTTTCGTCATCAATAATGGCCGCCTGCAACAGGTGACTTGTGACCATCCCAGTGACCTGACCAGCGTGTCGCCGGTCTGGGTGGATCTGCACAGCGAATCGGAAGAGGAGCGCCGCTGGGTTGAAGAGGCTTACAAGGTCAAATTGCCGACGCGCGACGAGATCACCGATATCGAGGCGTCGGCCCGCTATTACGAGGACGATAACGGCGTCTTGCATATCCGCACGGATTTCCTGCTCGACGACGAAGAGCAATCGCGCAACGTGCCGGTGGCGTTCGTGGTGCTCAAGGATCTGCTGATTTCCATTCACGACGAAGATCTGCCGGTGTTCCGCCTGGTTCGCATGCGTGCGCGCATTCGCCCCGGCTCGGTGCGCGACGCGATGGACGTGCTGCTTGATCTCTACTCGACCGATGCGGAATATTCGGCCGATGCGCTCGAAGGCGTGTATGCGGCGCTCGAGGAAGTGAGCAAGCGGGTTCTGGGTAAGAACCTCACCGACGCCGATGCCGCGAAGGCGCTCGAGAGCATTGCCGCCGAAGAGGATCTGAACGGGCGTATCCGCCGTAATGTGATGGATACGCGTCGTGCGGTCTCATTCCTGATGCGCGCGCGCATGCTCAAGGACGAGCAATACCAGGAGGGCAAGCAAATCCTGCGCGACATCGAATCGCTCGACAATCACACGGCTTACCTCTTCGACAAGATCAACTTTCTGATGGACGCCACCATCGGCTTCATCAACATCAACCAGAACAAGATCATCAAGATCTTTTCGGTCGCGGCGGTGGCGTTTTTGCCGCCGACGCTCATCGCCAGCATTTACGGCATGAATTTCCAGATGATGCCGGAGCTGCGCTGGGAGGTCGGATACCCATTCGCGATCGGCCTGATGATTCTCTCGGCGATTGCGCCGTTCCTGTACTTCCGGCACCGGGGCTGGCTCGACTGAGCGGCAGGCGCTGCGCGTCCGTCGCGATGCCCGGCCGGGGTGATGCGCGGCGGTGGATAAGGATTCGACACGATTCGTGACGATTTGCCGTGCGCGGTGGGGGGCGGGCCGCCGAGCGGGTAAAATAACGGCCTTGCTCGATCCAACGACGGATCGGCCCGAATTGAATCACGCTGCGCCGCGCCCGGCGCGGCATTCCGCTGGAACACCGTCATGACCTTCACCGAAGCGCTGCGCGCCGCCTGGACGCGCAACAATTCCCTGCTCTGCGTGGGGCTCGACCCCGAGCCTTCGCGCATTCCCGCGCATCTGCAGGCACGGCCGGACGCGATTTTCGAGTTCTGCCGCGAGATTGTGGACGCCACCGCGCCTTTCGCGTGCGCGTTCAAGCCGCAGATTGCCTACTTCGCCGCGCATCGCGCCGAAGACCAGCTCGAGCAATTGATTGCGCATATCCACGCCGATCATCCGGGGTTGCCCGTGATTCTCGACGCCAAACGCGGAGATATCGGCAGCACGGCCGAGCAATATGCCCGCGAGGCGTTCGAGCGCTATCGCGCCGACGCCGTGACGGTGAACCCGTACATGGGTTTCGATTCGCTCGAGCCCTATCTGGCGCACGCCGACAAGGGGGTCATCGTGTTGTGTCGGACGTCGAACCCGGGTGGCAGCGATCTGCAATTCCTCGATGTGGACGGCAAGCCCCTGTATCAGACGGTGGCGCGTCTGGCATCCGGCCCGTGGAACACGAGCGGGCAGATCGGGTTGGTCGTCGGGGCGACCTTCCCGGCGGAAATCGCGACGGTGCGCGCCATCGTCGGTGACATGCCGCTGCTGATTCCCGGCGTCGGAGCGCAGGGCGGCGACGTCGAAGCGACGGTCAAGGCCGGTCGCACCGCCAACGGCACGGGCATGATGATCAACTCGTCGCGTGCCATCATCTACGCCGGCCGTGACGAACAATTCGCCGCCGCCGCCGCGTCCGCCGCGCAAAAGACGCGCGACAGCATCAACGCTTATCGCTGATCGCGTTGCCCGCCTTACGTGCGGGCAACGCGAGGTGAAGCGGACAGACCGGACGAGGTGGTCAGCCCGGACAGCTCGGACGAGATCGACCGAATCGCGTTAATCAAGTTAATCGAGTTAATCGAGTTAATCGAGTTAATCGAGTGACTTGAGCGAATTGCACGAATGATGCGAATCGGTAGGTGGCGACGCGATGACGACGCACTCTTGACGCGGTGTCTTACGCGTCGCCTTTGTCGAGTAGCTCGAGAACGCCGCGAAGCGCGTGCTGCGCGGCCTGGCTCCGCACCTGCGTGCGGTCACCCTTGAAGTGCTTCGTCTCGACGACGGTCGTCACGCGGTTACTCCACCCGAAGCACACCATGCCCACCGGTTTGTCCACGGTGCCGCCGCCTGGTCCGGCCACGCCGGTGATCGACAGGGAGATTTGCGCCCGGCTATTGAGCAGCGCTCCTTCGGCCATGGCGCGTGCCACGGGTTCGCTCACGGCGCCATGCTTGTCGATGAGCTCGGCGGGCACGCCAATCATCTCTGCCTTGGCCTGATTCGAGTACGTGACGAATCCACGCTCAAACCAGTGGCTGCTGCCGGAAATGTCGGTGATCGCCGCGGCAACGAGGCCGCCGGTGCACGACTCGGCCGTCACCAGCATCAGTCGCTCGTCACGCAGACGATTGCCGACCTTGACCGACAGTTGCGCGAGAAGCGCTTGTTCTGAGACCACGTGAACCTACCTATCAAATCGAGCGCCACAGCGCGATAACGAGCAACGTGCAGAACGCAGCGACAAGGTCGTCCAGCATGATGCCCAGGCCGCCCTTGACGGTTCGGTCGAAATAGCTGATCGGTGGCGGCTTGACCGCGTCGAAGAAGCGGAACAGGACAAACGCCACCAATTGCCCGACGAAGCTCGCCGGGGTAATGAGCAACAGCACGATCCAGAAGGCCACGATTTCGTCCCAGACCACCGCACTCGGGTCCTGCACCCCAAGCTTGCGCGCCGAAAAGCCGCAGATCCAGATGCCGCCGAGAATCGACGCGGCAATCAGCACCCCCCAGCCCGTGACCGTCAGATACAGATTGAGCACCAGGTACGACGCCCAGCCGAACAGTGTGCCGACCGTGCCCGGTGCGAACGAAGACAGGCCTGTGCCGAAGCCGAGCGAAAAGAGGTGGGCGGGATGCGACAGCAGGAAACGCGAGGTCGGCCGGCGCGGGCCGCTGCCCGGGTTGACGGTGGCCGTCTGATCAGTGCTCATTGGAAATGGTCGAAACTTTTGAAGTCGGCGGCGACGGCAGCGCCGGTATTGTCGTGGAGTTGCATCATATGGCGCGCGTCGAGTAACGCTATTGTACCGATACGCGTGAGCCGCATGCCCAGTTCGTTGCCGATGGCCTCGATCCGCTGTCGCTGCGCGGCGTCGGCGCAAAAGCAAAGCTGGTAGTCGTCGCCTCCCGCAAGCGTGCACAGTCGCTGTATTTCCGGCGCCTGTGCGGCGAGCAGCGGCGAGCGCGGTACGTCGTCCACGTTGATGCGCGCGCTGACACCGGAGCGCGTCAGGATATGGCCGAGATCGCCCAGCAGACCGTCCGAGATGTCGAGTGCCGCGTGCGCCACGCCGCGCAGCGCGAGGCCGAGCGCCACCTGCGGTTCGGGCCACTCCAACGCGCGACTTGCAACGACCCGATCGTCGTCCGTGAGCGACCATTCCCCCCGGATCGCACCAAGCGCCAGACGCGCATCGCCCACTGTGCCCGAAATCCAGATGTCGTCGCCCGGTCGCGCGGCGTCGCGGCGCAAGGCGTGGGCACCCGGTACGCTGCCAAAGACGGTCACGCAGAGATTGCGCGGCCCGCGCGTCGTGTCGCCGCCCACCAGCGGACAGGCGAAACGGTCGGCCAGCGCGGCCAGTCCCTCGGCGAACGGCGCGAGCCACGCGGGGTCGCTGTCAGGCAACGCAAGCGCCAGCGTGAAACCCAGCGGGCGGGCCCCCATGGCCGCGAGGTCGGACAGATTGACCGCGAGCGTTTTGTGGCCCAGCGAGCGCGGATCGACGTCGGCGAAGAAATGGCGACCCTCCACGAGCATGTCGGTGGACACCGCGAGTTGCTCGCCAGCCGGTACTCGCAGCAGCGCGCAGTCGTCACCGATCCCGAGCGTCACCTGTTCGCCCTGGCGCGTCGCCCGCGCGAAAAAGCGGTCGATCAACGAGAACTCGGACAGCCGCGCCTCGGATGCCTCGTCCCGTGCGGACGGCGAACGAGTCGCGGAAGAGGGGGGCGACGAGGGTGACGGCAAGTCGGAACGGTTGGTCATGGGCGGCGGCACGGGTGCCGGGCGCGCGAGGCGGCGCGACGGGCGAATCATCAGGGGCTGCGCGAGGCACAGCGCGAACCCCTATTCTAAGAGGGCATCCTCGCTTTCCCAAGCGGACAAACGCACCGCGCGTGCGAATTCAGAGGGTTTCCGATGGCTGTCTCGGACAACCCCCCGGTCATGTTTCATCCGTGGTCCGAAAAGGCGCCCGATGGTGCGATGCAGCGTTGTGTTTGCCCCGGTTTTTGGACACTATCGACAGGAAAGCAGCCCAGTGCGGGTGCGGCCGTTATCCGCTTTTTGCATAAATGGCGTGAATAAATGGGGCTACAATTCGCACTGAAAATTTGACTTGTCTTGTCCGCCCAGAGCTTCTCCCCATGCCCACGCCGATCGATCCGAAATTGCGCGAAGCTGCGCTCGAGTATCACGAATTCCCCACGCCCGGCAAAATCGCCATCGCGCCGACCAAGCAGTTGCTCAACCAGCGGGATCTGGCGCTCGCATACTCGCCGGGCGTTGCCGCCGCGTGCGAGGAAATCGTCGTCGATCCACTCAACGCTTCGCGCTACACGGCGCGCGGCAATCTTGTCGGCGTGATTTCGAACGGCACGGCCGTGCTCGGACTGGGCGACATCGGTCCGCTCGCCTCCAAGCCGGTGATGGAAGGCAAGGGCGTGCTGTTCAAGAAGTTCGCCAATATCGACGTGTTCGATATCGAGATCGACGAGAAGGACCCCGAGAAACTCGTCGACATCATTGCCGCGCTCGAGCCCACGTTCGGGGCGATCAACCTCGAGGACATCAAGGCCCCCGAATGCTTCATCGTGGAGCGCAAGCTGCGCGAGCGCATGAAGATTCCGGTCTTCCACGACGATCAGCACGGCACGGCCATCGTGGTCGCGGCGGCGCTCATCAACGGCCTGAAGGTCGTCGGCAAGGATATTCGCTCGGTGAAGCTCGTGACCTCCGGCGCGGGGGCTGCGGCGCTCGCATGCCTGGATTTGCTCGTCGACATGGGGCTTCCCATCGAGAACATCTGGGTGACGGACCTCGCGGGAGTGGTCTATGAGGGCCGCACCGAACTGATGGACCCGGAGAAGATTCGCTTCTCGCAGAAGACCGATGCGCGCGAACTGGCCGACGTCATCGGCGGCGCGGACGTTTTTCTCGGGCTGTCGGCGGCTGGCGTGCTCAAGCCGGAAATGGTCAAGACCATGGCGGAGAAGCCCCTCATTTTCGCGCTGGCCAATCCGAATCCGGAAATCACGCCGGAGCTCGCGAAGGAGGTGCGCCCCGATTGCGTGATGGCGACGGGCCGTACCGACTATCCGAACCAGGTCAACAATGTCCTGTGCTTTCCGTTCATTTTCCGGGGCGCGATCGACGTGGGCGCCACGACGATCACGCGGTCGATGGAAATCGCGGCAGTGAACGCGCTGGCGGAACTGGCGCGTCAGGAGCAGAGCGACATCGTCGCGTCGGCCTACGGCATCAAGAATCTGTCGTTTGGCCCCGAATATCTGATTCCCAAGCCGTTCGATCCGCGGTTGCTGGTGAAGGTGGCCACGGCCGTCGCTGAAGCCGCGATGGCGGCCGGTGTCGCCACGCGCCCGCTCGCGGATCTCGACGCATACTCGCAGTCGCTGCAGCAGTTCGTGTATCACAGCGGTGGTCTGATGAAGCCGCTGTTCTCCGTGGCGCGCAGCGTGCCGGCGGACAAGAAGCGAATCGCCTTCGCGGAGGGCGAAGAGGAGCGTGTGCTGCGCGCCGTGCAGGTGCTGGTCGACGAACGCGTCGCCACGCCGATTCTGGTGGGGCGCCCGGCCGTGATCGAGCATCGCCTCCAGCAGTACGGTCTGCGTCTCACGCCCGGCGTCGACTTCACGATCGTCAACCCCGAGCACGATGAGCGCTACCGCGATTACTGGGAAACTTATCACCAACTGACCAACCGCAAGGGCGTGACGGCATCGTACGCGCGCGTCGAAATGCGCCGCCGCACCACGCTCATTGCCGCCATGCTGGTGCGCAAGGGCGAGGCGGACGGCATGATCTGCGGCACGGTTTCCACGCCAGGGCGTCACCTGCACTTCATCGATCGCGTGATCGGCAAGCGCGCGGGCGGCCACGTCTATGGCGCCATGAACGCACTGATTCTGCCCAACCGGCAGATCTTCCTCGTCGACACTCACATCAACCAGGACCCGAGCGCCGAGGATCTGGCCGAGATTACGCTCATGGCCGCCGAGGAGATTCGCCGTTTCGGCATCCAGCCGAAGGTCGCGCTGCTCTCGCATTCGAATTTCGGCACGAGTGACGCGAACTGTGCACGCAAGATGCGCGATACCTTGGCGATTCTGCAAGAGCGCGCGCCGGATCTCGAAGTTGATGGCGAAATGCACGGCGATTGCGCGCTGGACCCGGAGTTGCGCGCGCGCATCATGCCGGATTCGACGCTGACCGGTGCCGCGAACCTGCTCGTCATGCCGAACATCGACGCCGCCAACATTGCCTACAACCTGCTCAAGACCGCCGCAGGCAACAACGTCGCCATCGGGCCGATCCTGCTTGGGGCGGCCAAGCCGGTGCACATCCTGACCGAGTCGGCGACGGTGCGTCGCATCATCAACATGGCCGCGCTCGTGGTGGCCGATGCGGCAGCGCAGCAAGAAGCACGCTGATCTGTCGATCGCCATCGGCGGTTCGCCGCCGTTAGGCACACGTTAACGACAAAACGCCGCACCCATTCGGGGCGGCGTTTTGTCATTTTGACGACGATCGTCATGCGTCGTATACCGTCATGTAGGCACTCACTGTCGTGAAAATCCCTGTGTTTTCATGAATTTGTTGAGTGGTTTGGTTGCAAAATGTAAGCCGACATTGATTCTCGTGACCAATAGCGATAACCTTACGGCTTCACCCACCAGAACAAGCCCGCAGCGCAAAACGGCGTCGGGGCGACAGGCTAGCTATGACAATGGCACGTTGGCTTCACCGGGGCATCGTGGCGCTGACGGCGGCTGGCAGTGTGTTTCTGGGGGCGCATGCCGTAGCGCGTGAAACCGCGCCATACGTCACGGATCAAACGGCAGAGGTATCCGTTGCCGATTTGCCACGCGAAGCACAGCGCACGCTGTCGCTGATTGCCCAGGGCGGGCCGTATCCCTATGCCAAAGACGGCATCGTGTTTGGGAACTACGAAAAGCGCCTGCCCAAAATGCCGCGTGGCTATTACCATGAATATACGGTGCCGACGCCTGGTGCTCGCAACAGAGGCGCGAGGCGCATCATCTGCGGCGGTAATCAACGCGCGGTCGATCCGTGCTACTACACCAAAGATCACTACAACAGCTTTAAACGCATAAGGGAATGACAGCAGTATGAGTGAGCCGGTTTTCGCACAGGAACGCGGGAAAGATCTTATGGCAGATCCATTCGGTGCGGGCGAGGGCAACTTGTTCAAGCAGGTGCTGGGCCTGCATGCTGTAGCGCGGGCCGGCCACCGCCATACCTTATCGGAAGAGGGAGATATGAGTCTTTTCAAGACCGTCAGGCCGAATATCGTGCAGTCGATCCGCGCATTCCGCGTGCCGGAACTGGCCGCAGAGGCCGAGCGACTCGGTCAGCACTTCCTGTACGCCAACTGTTCCCAGGCGCAAAGCAAGGCCGAGGTGCTGGAGACGATCGCGACGTCGTTCCTTTTCCCCAGGCACTTCGGAAAGAATTACGATGCGCTGCACGATTGCCTGACCGATCTCGTGAGCCATAGCGGCCCGCAGCCGGGTTTCGTGGTGGTGCTCGAAGGGTTGCCGATTGCGACCAAGTTCGACAAGGATGGGCGCGAAACCCTGCTCGACGTTTTCCGCGATGCGGCCGAATTCTGGGCCGAGCGCCGCGTCACGTTCCGCGTTTTCTACTCTTTCGCCTGAGATTTCGCCGGCGTCTTGTCCCTCAGGGGGCGCGTGTTCCGCGTTCGGTGTTGACGGCCGTGACGTCGGCACAGGTCGCGTCGACGCGTCGGTCTCCACGAAAAAAGGTCCGCATGGCGGACCTTTTTTGTTTTCCCGTGCGGACGACGCGCGTTAGCCGGTGCGTCCGCCGAGGAATTGCTGCGCGAGGCTCGCCAGATCGAGCGGGCCCTGCGGCACGTCGCCATTCGGTGTGAGGTGGTTGATGACCTCGGGTAACAGCGACGACAATTGTTGCGCCGCCTCGCCCTGACTCACCCCCGCCGTGTCGGCGAGTTGCTGCAATTGACCGCCCGGGCCGAGCGCCTGCGCCACCTGATCGGGCGAGACGGCCTGATTACTGCCGGTGCCGACCCACGAACGCACGGCGTCACCCAGGCCACCGCTTTCCAGAACCTGCGTCAGCCCGCCCAACCCGCCCAGCGCACCAATGAGATCACCGGCAGACGTCGCCGGTGCACCGGGACCCGCTGTGGCCGGGGCTTGTCCACCGCCGAGCAGCCCTCCCAGCAGGCCTCCCAGACCGCCGCTGGCTGCGCCGCCGCCCAACATGCCCCCCAAGGCGCCGCCGAGTGACCCGAGCAGATCGCCGCCGGCCTGACCGCCCTGACCCTGCGCACCGCCCGATCGACTGGCGATCATCGCCAGCAGGCCCATGAGCAGCAACATCTTCGTATTGCCGCCGCCGCTATTGCCACCGGCCTCATTGCCGGCCGCACCACCGAGAATGGAATCGAGGATACCCATGACGACACTCCTTTGGCTTGTGAGGCCATTTTTCGAGTCATTGTGACTTACCAACCGCCCCAGCGCGCGGCCAGTGCGGCGAGGACCGCGATTCCCGCCGTTTCTGTACGCAGGATTCGCTCGCCGAGTCGAATTGCCGTGAATCCAGCCGCCCGCGCAAGCGTTTCCTCCTGAGGCGCCAGCCCGCCTTCGGGGCCAAAGAGCAGTACGCCGGGTTGTGTCGGCGAGTCAGGCGGTAGCGAATCGAGACCGCCGTCTGCTCTAGGTGACAATAGCACACGCCATTCGTAGCTCGTCACCGTGTCCCTGTCCTGCAGCCAGGGGATGATCGGGCGGAGCGGCAGCACGCGAGGCACCCGGTTTCGCCCGCATTGCTCGCACGCCGCCTGGACGAGTGCCTGCCAATGTGCGATGCGCTTTGCGGCACGTTCGGCGTCGAGGCGGATCACCGAGCGCTCGGTGGAGAGGGGCTGGATCTCCGACACGCCGAGCTCAATGGCTTTCTCGATCAGCCAGTCCATCTTGTCGCCGCCGGCGACGCCTTGGGCGAGTGTGACGCGATAGGGTGTCTCCGCCTCGCGCGCATCATGCTCACCCAGTTGGGCGGTGGCGTGACGTTTTTCCAGTGTGGTGAGGACCGCGGGATACTCGCCGCCCGTGCCGTTGAAGAGCGTGAGCGCGTCGCCGACCTTCAGGCGCAGCACCTGAACGTGGCGCACCACCCCTTCGGGGAGTTCCAGCAGTGCGCCCGCGTGGAGCGGCGCGTCGATGAAAAAGCGAGGCATACGGATGGAGGATCAGGAAACGGCGCCAAGGGGCGCGCTGGAAGGAACAAAGGGCAACGGCCACGCAAGCACGAGCGGATAACTGGCGCAGGGGACAGTGCACGACACACGATGCCGAAGCGCCGGGGCATCACGCCGGGACCGGCAGCATACCCCAACGCAGGCCGCAAGCGGCGTCAGCCGCGCGGGGCGATAGGGCGCGCGAAGCCCCAGCGATACCCGTCAGGGTCTTCCAGCTGGCAGAAGCGGTCGCCCCAGAACTGGTCGTTGGGCGGCATCAATCCTTTCGCTCCCGCAGCGGTGGCGCGCGCATACAGGGCATCGACATCCTCGGTGTAGACGTAGAAGCTTTGCGGCGCTTCCACGCCTGAGGTGCGCGGTGTGCGCGCCGTGGTGCCGAAAGCGCCTTCGGGCGCAAACATCACGATCAACTGACCCTGATAGAACATCTCGACGTGCATGATGGCGCCGTCGTCGTCCATCGTGTCGTGCACGGTGAAGCCGAATGCCTGCTCGTAGAACGCGGCGGCGGCCTTGGCGTCGTGCACGGTCAGATATGGCGTCAGCCATGGCACGTGAGACGGACGGGGATCGGGCATGAATGGGCTCCGGTAAATCCGCCGGCACAGGGCAACGGGGGCGAGCCCTGCCTTCGAAGGCGGGAACGGGCGGCGCCGACGGTCGTGACTAGCCCTAAATATACAAGGAACGCGAATGCGCTTCACCGTTTGCGCACCATCGCATCACGGCCCATTTTCGCCGAGGATGTCGGCCAGCTCCGGTGCGATGTCCAGCAAGGCGGACATACGTGCCGGCGAGAAGTGGCGCAAGCCCCGCAGGGGTTGCGGCAACACGTCGGAGGACGTATCTCCGGCGCTCGCCCGCACATCCCGTCGAACGTCCAGCGTGTCGCTCGCGATTGCGAGCGCCCATAACGTGCCGTAAAGGGGCACATATGCGGTCATGGGCGTCACGATGCGGAAGACGCGGCGCAGCGCCTCGCACATGCGCCGAACCCCTGTGCCGTCGAACCATGGCGCGCCGAGCTGGAGCGCCACGCCGCCGCCGGGTGCCAGCAATGCCCGAATCTTCCCGAAGAACGGCGCATCGTGCAGCGGTGCCGCAGCCCCGTCGGCCTCGGTCAGGTCGAAGATCACGGCATCGAAACGCTCCCCTCGGGCGAGTGCGGCGTCGACGAAGTCGCGCGCGTCGCCGATGATGAGTCGGGTGCGGGGGTCGTCAAAAGCGCCGTCGGGTAACGCGGGCATGTATTGCCGGATAGTGGCGGGTACCTGCGCGTCGAGCTCCGCGACGACGACTTCGCACACGCGCTCATGGCGCAGTATCTCGCGCGCGGAACCGCCGTCGCCACCGCCCAGGACAAGCACGCGACGCGCAGCGCCGTGCGCGAGCAACAGCGGGTGCACCATGCATTCGTGGCAGATATGGGCGTCGGCAAGCGATGCCATGAAGCGTGCATCGAGCCGGTACGCGCGCCCAAGCGCACCGAACGCGGGCAAATCGACGACGTCGATACGCTGGTGGGGCGATGTCGTGGAGAAGACGTGTCGGGCGTCGAACCGATAGCCGGCCCACGGGCCGAGCGGGGCCGTGCAAGCGATCGGGGCGATGCCGGAATCCGGTGTGGAGAGGTCGCGTTTGACTGTCATTGGCAAGGTAACTTCCTCTAATTTGTGGCGATCACGCCACTTTTCCCCATGATTCCACGTTCTCGCCGGTTGGGGAAGTTCACCGCGAGCGACCCGGTCGGGTGTCGTATCTGGTAAAATCTTGGTCTTTTCCTGCATTTGAATTTCGCGCGGCGGCTCGCGGCAACGGGGCACGCCCGCTCTTCCGGCTGGTCACCATGACGAACTCCTCTCCTGCTACGGCTGCGCTGATGGCCTCCGCCATTCGCGTCCTCTCCATGGACGCGGTCCAACAGGCCAACTCCGGTCACCCTGGCGCGCCGATGGGCATGGCCGATATCGCGGTCGCTCTCTGGGGCCGTCACCTCAAGCACAACCCCGTCAACCCGCACTGGTTCGATCGCGACCGCTTCGTGCTGTCGAACGGCCATGGCTCGATGCTCATCTATTCGCTGCTGCATCTGACGGGCTATGACCTGCCGATCGAAGAACTCAAGCATTTCCGTCAATTGCACAGCAAGACGCCGGGTCACCCGGAAGTCGGCATCACCCCGGGTGTCGAGACGACCACGGGCCCGCTGGGCCAGGGTATTACCAACGCGGTCGGCTTCGCGTTGGCGGAAGCGTTGCTCGCCAAGGAATTCAACCGTCCCGGCAACGAGATCGTCGATCACTACACGTACGCGTTCCTCGGCGACGGCTGCCTGATGGAAGGCATCTCGCACGAGGCCTGCTCGCTGGCGGGCACGCTGCGTCTGAACAAGCTGATTGCGCTGTACGACGACAACGGCATTTCGATCGACGGCGACGTCGAGTACTGGTTCGCCGACGATACGCCCAAGCGCTTCGAAGCGTATGGCTGGAACGTGATTCGCGGCATTGACGGGCATGACGTCGACGCCGTCGATGCGGCCATCGCCCAGGCCAAGACCTCCGATCGTCCGACGCTCATCTGCTGCAAGACGCTGATCGGCAAGGGCGCGCCGAACAAGCAGGGCGGCCACGACGTGCATGGCGCACCGCTGGGCGCCGACGAGATTGCGGCCACGCGCGCCGCGCTGGGCTGGAACCTGCCGCCGTTCGAAGTGCCGGCCGAGGTCTATGCGGCATGGGATGCGAAGGCTGCCGGCCAGCAGGCCGAAGCGGCCTGGAACGAGCGGTTTGCCGCCTACCGCGGCGAGTTCCCGGCCGAGGCGGCCGAGTTCGAGCGCCGCATGAAGGGCGAGCTGCCGGGCGACTTCAAGACCGCTGCTGCCGCGCTGATCGCCAAGACCAACGAGAAGGGCGAGACGGTCGCAACGCGCAAGGCGTCGCAACTCGCGATCGAGGGGCTCGCGGCGGTGCTGCCGGAGTTCCTCGGCGGCTCGGCCGACCTGACCGGCTCGAACCTGACGAACTGGAAGGCCAGCAAGGCCGTACGCGCCAATGCCGACGGCGTGCAGTTCGGCAATCACATCAACTACGGTGTGCGCGAATTCGGTATGAGCGCCATCATGAACGGCATTGCGCTGCACGGCGGTTACATTCCGTTCGGCGGCACGTTCCTGACGTTCTCCGATTACAGCCGCAATGCGCTGCGCATGGCCGCGCTCATGAAGCTGCGTTCGATCTTCGTGTTCACGCACGACTCGATCGGTCTGGGCGAGGATGGCCCGACCCATCAATCCATCGAGCACGTATCGAGCCTGCGCCTGATTCCGCAGATGGACCTGTGGCGTCCGTGCGATACGACGGAGACGGCGGCCGCGTGGGTGGCGGCGGTGGAGCGTCACGACGGTCCGTCGAGCCTGGTGCTCAGCCGTCAGAACCTGCCGTTTGTCTCGCGTGACGATGCGCAGATCGAAAACATTCGCCGCGGCGGCTACGTGCTGCGCGATGTGGCGAATCCGCAGATCGTGCTGATCGCGACCGGTTCGGAAATCGACCTGGCCCTCAAGGGCGCCGAAGCGCTGGCCGCCGAGGGGATTGCCGCGCGCGTGGTGTCCATGCCTTCGACCAACGTGTTCGATCGTCAGGACAAGGCCTATCGCGAAAGCGTGCTGCTGCGCGGCGTGCCGCGAGTGGCCATCGAAGCCGGCGTGACGGCGTTCTGGCACAAGTACGTCGGCCTGGAAGGCGGCGTGGTCGGCATCGACACCTTCGGCGAGTCGGCACCGGCCGGCGTGCTGTTCAAACACTTCGGCTTCACCGTCGACCACGTGGTCGCGACGGTCAAGTCCGTGCTTGGCTGATTTCGTTAGACCTTACGGAGAAACCCCCATGACCATTCGCGTCGCTATCAACGGCTATGGCCGTATCGGCCGCAACGTACTGCGTGCCCACTACGAAGGTGGCAAGAAGCACGACATCGAAATCGTTGCCATCAACGATCTCGGTAATGCGCAGACGAACGCGCACCTGACGCAATACGACACGGCACACGGCAAGTTCCCGGGCACCGTGTCGGTCGACGGCGATTACATGATCGTCAACGGCGACAAGATTCGCGTGCTGGCCAACCGCAACCCGGCCGAACTGCCGTGGGGCGAGCTGGGCGTGGACGTCGTGCTCGAGTGCACCGGCTTCTTCACCTCGAAGGAAAAGGCCAGCGCACACCTGAAGGGCGGTGCGAAGAAGGTCATCATCTCGGCCCCGGGCGGCAAGGATGTGGATGCCACGATCGTGTTCGGCGTGAACGAAGGCGTGCTCAAGGCGACCGACACGGTCATCTCGAACGCTTCGTGCACCACGAACTGCCTGGCGCCGCTGGTCAAGCCGCTGCACGAGAAGATCGGCCTGGAAACGGGCCTGATGACCACGGTGCACGCCTACACGAACGACCAGGTGCTGACCGACGTCTATCACGAAGACCTGCGCCGCGCCCGTTCGGCGACCATGAGCATGATCCCGACGAAGACCGGCGCCGCGTCGGCTGTCGGTCTCGTGATGCCGGAACTCAATGGCAAGCTCGACGGCTATGCCATTCGCGTTCCGACGATCAACGTGTCGATCGTCGATCTGTCGTTCGTCGCCAAGCGCGACACGACGGTGGACGAAGTGAACGCGATCCTGAAGGAAGCCGCCGAGGGCCCGCTCAAGGCCATCGCCACGTATAACACGGCACCCCTGGTGTCGGTCGACTTCAACCACAACCCGGCCTCGTCGAACTTCGACGGCACGCTGACCAAGGTGTCGGGTCGTCTGGTGAAGGTGAGCTCGTGGTACGACAACGAGTGGGGTTTCTCGAACCGCATGCTCGACACGACCGTGGCGCTGATGTCGGCAAAGTAATCGCCGCGCGACGCTCGTCACAAAGAAAAGCCGCTGTCGAGAGACAGCGGCTTTTTTCTTTCGCGTGCGGCAAACGGCTCGGGCTGGCGGTCGCTTGCTGGCGTCCGGGGCTTACTTGATAGCGCTGGCGTTCAGCTTGCGGATCAGCCCCAGGAGCACGCCCAGTATGGCACCGATGACGAGGCCGCCGAGTCCGAAATACAGTTTGCGCGGGAACACCGCATTGTCGCCGACGTTGATCGCGCTGATCACGCGCGTGTTGTACGACTGGTCAGGGGCGAGCAACTGAGATACGCGAAAGCGGCTGTCGTTGAGCACGGCACGCTCGGAGCGGCTGCTCTGCAGCGCACTGAGGGCCATGACCGAGTCTGTGTTCTTCGATCGTGCCAACGCGGTGTTCAATTCTTCCTGCGCTTTGGTGTTGGCGTCGATGGCCGCGTCAATGACGCTCAGCTGTTGCTTGGGAAGCAGGCGCGCCCGGTCGAGAATCGCCTGATGCTCGAGGATGACGTCCTCGGACGCCTGCTTGAGCATCTTCTCCGCTTCGGCTTCGGAGGTGCCGCGTGCGGTGACTTCCACATAGACGGTGCCCTGGATGCCACGGGCTTTCAGCGACTTCCACGCGACGGTTTTGCGCAACGCCTCCGGATCCTGGCGCAAGTCCGGCAGCACTTCGCCGGCCACGCGATCGCGGAATGAACCGAGGGTAATGCGGCCCACCGTTTGCTGGACCGACTCGATGAGCGGGCCGTCCGGGCCCGACACCGGGGAACCGGCCGAGCGTCCGATCTGAAGGGTGACCTTGCCTTCCCATTGCTTCTGGATGGCGTACGTGCTCCCGATGCCGATGACGGCGCCGGCCAAGGCAAGTGCCGCAATCGCTTTCAGGTTTTCGCGGACAAATCCGAGAACATCCGCCAACGAGATTTCGTCTGCGTCACTCTGTGCCATATCGTTGGGCGATTCTTTGTGGGTCATAAAAAAGGGGAGTGCATCGATACGGTCCCGTACAGGCGTGATTTACGTCTATACGCTTTGAACGGGAGAGTATTGTAGACGATGCGACTCTGAGCTCGGTTCGGCGTGGCGTTGAGGAGCGGGCGAATTCCCAGAATGCTTCCTGACGGAGGGCGTTCCAATGGAATCGCTTTTAGTTCTTTTGACGATGCGGGCAGGGATCCTTGGTGCAGCTCCCGTACATCGCGAGGGAGTGCTCCTGGAGTGCGAATCCGCGTTCCTTGGCAATGAGTTTCTGACGGCGTTCGATCTCGGCGTCGAAGAATTCCTCGACACGTCCGCAATCGAGGCACACCAGGTGGTCGTGGTGATGTCCCTCGTTGAGCTCGAAAACGGCCTTGCCGGATTCAAAGTTGCTGCGCGACAATAGTCCGGCTTGCTCGAATTGCGTCAGAACACGGTAGACCGTGGCCAGTCCGATGTCGAGATTTTCGCCGAGCAGATGACGGTAAACGTCTTCAGCGGTCAAATGGCGCACCTCACTGTTCTGGAAGATTTCCAGAATCTTGAGGCGCGGAAGCGTGGCTTTCAGTCCGATATTTTTCAGATCGGCGGGATTCGGCATCGCTCTACGTCCCTAGAGTACAATACAGCCCCAATAATAATGCCTTTTTGCCTTGCCCGGGCGCAAACCGGGGCAAACGGGACGGTTTGTACCGTCAACGGGGGCGATGTGGCGGCGCGCCGGGCGTGCCGGATTCAAGTTCGATTTTTTTGAAAGCGAGTCAGATTTGCGTCGTTATCTCTCCCTTCCGTTTTCCGTGTGCGCTGCTGCGGCGTTGCTGGCCCTGGCCGGCTGCTCGACGTATGACAGCGTGACCGACAAAGTGATCGGCGTGGTCACGCCGTATCGAATCAACATCGTTCAGGGCAATTTCGTCTCGAAAGAAGCCTACGACCAGCTCAAGCCCGGCATGACGCGCGATCAGGTGCGTCAGTTGCTCGGTACCCCGCTGCTCACCGACATCTTCCACGCGAATCGCTGGGATTACGTTTTCTACTTCAAGCGCGGCAATGCCTCGGTGGTGCAGGAGCGCCATCTGAAGGTGTATTTCGACGGCGACACGCTGGCACGTTGGGAAGGCGGGGAGAACCTGCCGACCGAATACCAGTTGGTACAGGAAATCGACGGCCAGAAGGGCAAGACGGTGAAGACCGATGCGCCTGCGCCGTCGACGGCCAGTGCCGCGGCGGCGGAAGCCGCATCGCCGTCGCCTGACGCCGCAGCGGCAGCGCCAAGTGCTGCGCCCGCCGCCAGCGACGTCGCCACCGTGTCGACGGACGCCGCCGCGAATGTCGGGGCCGCCGCCAAGCCGGCCGCGTCGGTGCCGCAGGCGAGCGCGCCCGCCACGACCGGCGGGAGCAAGAGTACCGGCACGGGCCTCGTGCCGTCGCCGCGCGTGACGGCCGGCGGCGGGCTGTTCTCCATGCCCCAGTAAGCTGTCAGAAAGACGACGAAAGAATCACCATGATGAAGATTGCGATTGCTGGCGCCTCGGGTCGAATGGGCCGGATGCTGATCGAAACCGTGCTTGCCGCCGACGACGCCAAGCTGGTGGGCGCGCTCGACCGCGCGCAAAGCCCGGCGCTGGGCCACGATGCCGGGGCGTTCCTCGGCCGCGAGACCGGCGTGAAGATCACGGACGATCTCGACGCCGCGCTCGCCAACGCCGAGTATCTGATCGACTTCACGCGCCCTGAAGGGACGCTCGCCCACCTGGCGGCCGCCGAGAAGCATGGCGTGAAGATGATCATCGGCACGACCGGTTTCTCCGAGGCGGACAAGGCGCGTCTGGCCAAGGGGGCGGAGCGCGTCGCCGTGGTGTTCGCGCCGAACATGAGCGTGGGCGTGAACGCGACGTTCAAGCTGCTCGAAGTGGCCGCCAAGATTCTGAACACCGGCTACGACATCGAAATCATCGAGGCACACCACCGCTACAAGGTCGATGCGCCTTCGGGCACGGCGTTGCGCATGGGCGAAGTGGTTGCCGAGGCGCTGGGGCGCGATCTGAAGGAATGCGCGATCTACGGTCGTGAGGGGGTGACCGGGGAGCGCGATCCGTCGACGATCGGTTTCGCGACCGTGCGCGGCGGCGACATCGTGGGCGATCACACCGTGCTGTTCGCCGGCATCGGCGAGCGCATCGAGATCACGCACAAGTCGTCGAGCCGGTTGTCCTATGCCCAGGGCTCGCTGCGCGCGGCCCGCTTCCTCGCGAAACACAAGACCGGCCTGTTCGACATGCAGGACGTGCTGGGTCTTCGCTGACCCCATCGGACCCGCCGGGGCGGCCAGCGCGCCGCACCGCTCGCACGGGGCGCCGAACGTCCGGATGCCTTCACGGCGGGGTGTTCTGCGTGCCCCGTCAGCGACGTGGCGCCTCCTGCGCCGGGCGCGAGGGTTCCTCCTTCGCGCATCCCTCGCCGCCGTCGCGCCGAATCGGCTCCCGGCGGCGTTATAATCATCGTTTTCCCCGGACTCACCCCGAAACACCTGCATGCCGCGCCTCGATCGCCGCGCGCCGGGCGGGGACGAGCCGAGCCGAATCCTATCCGCCGACCCATCATGCAAGAAAAATACGTTCCCGCCGACGTTGAAGCCTCCGCCCAGTCGCACTGGCAGGCGATCGACGCCTACAAGACCACCGAGCGCGCGGACAAACAAAAATTCTATTGCGTCTCGATGCTGCCGTATCCGTCGGGCAAGCTGCATATGGGGCACGTGCGCAATTACACCATCAACGATGTGATGTACCGCCAGATGCGCATGCGCGGGTACAACGTGCTGATGCCGATGGGCTGGGACGCTTTCGGCATGCCGGCGGAAAATGCGGCCATGGCCAACGGCGTGCCGCCGGCGAAGTGGACGTACGACAACATCGAGTACATGAAGAAGCAGATGCAGGCGATGGGCCTGGCGATCGACTGGTCGCGCGAAGTCGCCACCTGCAAGCCCGAGTACTACCGCTGGAACCAGTGGCTGTTCCTGAAGATGCTCGAGAAGGGCGTCGTCTACCTGAAGACCGGGACCGTGAACTGGGATCCGGTCGATCAGACCGTGCTGGCCAACGAGCAGGTGATCGACGGCCGCGGATGGCGCTCGGGGGCGCTCGTCGAAAAGCGCGAAATCCCGATGTACTACATGCGTATCACCGAGTACGCCGACGAATTGCTCGGCGATCTGGACGACCTCGGCTGGCCCGAGCGCGTCAAGGTGATGCAGCAGAACTGGATCGGCAAGAGCTTCGGCGTGAACTTCGGCTTCCCGTACGAACTCGATGGCGAGCAGAAGCTCCTGCGCGTGTTTACCACGCGTGCCGACACGATCATGGGCGTGACCTTCTGCGCCATCGCGGCAGAGCATCCGCTCGCCACGCGCCTCGCCGAAGGCCGTGCCGACCTCCAGGCGTTCATTGCCGAGTGCAAGCAGGGCGGTGTGGCCGAGGCCGACATCGCCACGATGGAAAAGAAGGGCATGCCGACGGGCTTCTTCGTCACGCATCCGCTCACTGGCGAGAAGGTCGAAGTGTGGATCGGCAACTACGTGCTGATGGGCTACGGCGAAGGCGCGGTGATGGGCGTGCCGGCGCACGATGAACGTGACTTCGCATTCGCACGCAAGTACGACCTGCCGATCCGGCAGGTCGTCGCCGTCGAGGGCGAGACGTATTCGACCGAAGCATGGCAAGCCTGGTACGGCGAGAAGGACGGCACGCTGATCAACAGCGGCAAGTACGACGGCCTCGGCTTTGCGGCCGCCGTCGACGCGATTGCGGCGGATCTGAAGGCAAAGGGCGTGGGCGACAAGCAGGTCACGTTCCGCCTGCGCGATTGGGGGATTTCGCGTCAGCGTTACTGGGGCACGCCGATCCCGATCATCCATTGCGAATCTTGCGGTGCCGTGCCAGTGCCCGAGAAGGACCTGCCGGTGGTACTGCCCGAGGACCTCGTGCCGGACGGCACCGGTAATCCGCTGGCCAAGTCCGAAGCCTTCCTGAAGTGCGATTGCCCGAAGTGCGGCAAGCCGGCGCGCCGCGAGACCGACACGATGGACACGTTCGTCGATTCGTCCTGGTACTTCTCGCGCTATGCCTGCCCGGACGCCGACACCATGGTTGACGCCCGCACTGATTACTGGATGCCGATGGACCAATACATCGGCGGTATCGAGCACGCGATCCTGCACTTGCTGTACTCGCGCTTCTGGACCAAGGTCATGCGCGACCTGGGCCTGGTGAGCTTTAAGGAACCGGCGCAGAACCTGCTCACGCAGGGCATGGTGCTCAACGAGACGTTCTATCGCGAAGACGCCACCGGCAAGAAGACGTGGTTCAACCCGCTCGACGTGCAGGTCCAGTTCGACGACAAGGGACGCCCGATCGGCGCCACGTCGAAGGCAGACGGCGCCGATGTGGCGCTCGGCGGCATCGAGAAGATGTCGAAGTCGAAGAACAACGGGGTGGATCCGCAGTCGCTCATCGATCAGTACGGCGCTGACACCGCGCGCCTGTTCGTGATGTTCGCGGCGCCGCCCGAGCAGCAGCTCGAATGGTCGGGAGCGGGGGTGGAGGGCGCAAGCCGCTTCCTGCGTCGCCTGTGGGGATTCGGCCAATCGCAGGCGGCGTTGCTGCGTCAGGCCGATGCGGCGATCGACACGTCGAGCGCAGCCGCGAAGGCGCTGCGTCTCGAGATTCACGGCGTGCTCAAGCAGGCCAATTACGACTATCAGCGTGTGCAGTACAACACGGTCGTGTCGGCGGCGATGAAGATGCTCAACGCCATCGAAAGCGACAAGGGTGCCGCTGGCGCCGGCGCGGTGCGCGAATGCTACGGCATTTTGCTGCGCGTGCTCTACCCGGTGGTGCCGCACGTCACGCACGGCCTGTGGGACGCATTGGGTTACGCCGCGCAGATGGGCGATCTGCTCGACGCACCGTGGCCGGAAGTCGACGAGGCGGCGCTGGTGCAGGACGAGATCGAACTCGTGCTCCAGGTCGCGGGCAAGGTGCGTGGTGCGGTGCGCGTGGCGAAGGACGCCTCGCGCGAAGCCATCGAGCAGGCCGCACTGGCGCATGAAATGACCGCCAAGTTCGGCGAAGGCAAGCCGGTGAAGAAGGTCATCGTCGTGCCGGGTCGACTGGTGAACGTGGTGGTGTGAGGCGGCGTGGATTGCCGCCGCTCGACGAATTGATGACGTTTGGTGACAAGAGGGCACATCACGTGCAAATGACATCCGGGCAACGAGGCGTCGGCATGACGCGCAGGATCTTCGGTTGGATGGCCTTGCTGGGCTGCGCGCTGGCATTGTCCGCCTGCGGCTTCCAGCTGCGGGGCGCTAGCGAATACGCGTTCAAGCGACTGTACATCTCGGGCGGTGGCCTGATGGCGATCGACATCTCGCGCTACGTGCGCTACGGCAGCAAGGGCACCGTGGTGGTGACCGAACCCAAGGATGCCGATGCTCGCCTCGAGATTCTGAACACGACCTCGTCACGTACGGCGGTCAGTCTCGATGCCAACGGTCAGGCGCGCGAATATGAGATTCGCAACTCCTACACGTTCCAGCTGGTCACGCCTGACGGCCGGCCGATCATTCCGCTGAGCACCATTCGCCTGACGCGCAACCTGCCCTACAGCGACAGCGAAGCGACGGCGCGCGACACGGAAGCGGCGCTGCTGGCCCGCGACATGCAGAAGGATGCGGTCGATCAGATCATCCGGCGCATGGAAGCGGTGAAGTCCATGCCGGCCCCGAAGCCGGAAGAGTAACGCGACCCGAATTCCGTTCATGCAACTGCGTCCCGACGCGCTCGACGCGCACCTCGCCAAGTCGCTCTCGCCGATCTATACGATCCACGGCGACGAGGGCCTGCTCGTGCAGGAGGCGGTGGATCGCGTGCGGGCGGCGGCGCGTGCGGGCGGTTTTACCGAACGCGATGTGCTCAGCGTCGAACGCAGCTTCGACTGGGGAGCGCTCGCGAACGCCGGCCAATCGATGTCGCTGTTCGGCGACCGCAAGCTCATCGAATTGCGTATTCCGGGCGGCAAACCGGGCAAGGAGGGCGGCGCGGCGCTCAAGGCGCATGCCGAGACCGCCAACGGGGACGTGCTGACCATCATCACGCTGCCCCGGCTCGATGCCGCCGCCAGCAAGTCCGACTGGTTCACGGCGCTCGACCGCGCCGGTGTGACCGTCAAGGTCGACCCCGTCGATCGGGCACGCCTGCCGGACTGGATCGCCCAGCGTCTGGCTGCACAGGGCCAGCGCGTGGAAGCGGGCGAGCCGGGTCGGCGCGTGCTGCAGTTCATTGCCGATCGTGTCGAGGGCAACTTGCTCGCGGCGCATCAGGAAATTCAGAAGCTCGGCCTGTTGTACCCCGAAGGTGTGCTCACGTTCGAACAGGTGCAGGATGCCGTGCTCAACGTGGCGCGCTACGACGTCTTCAAGCTGAGCGAAGCCGTTCTGGCGGGCGACGCCGCCCGGCTGGTCCGCATGCTCGACGGCTTGCGCGGCGAGGGCGAAGCGGCGCCGCTCGTGCTCTGGGCACTGACGGAGGAAGTCCGCACGCTCGCGAAGATCACGCGCGGCATGGCGGCGGGCAAGCCGCTTGCCATGCTGCTGCGCGAATTTCGGGTGTGGGGGCCACGCGAGCGCTTGATGGAGCAGGCCGCAGGGCGCGCCTCGCCGGCCATGCTGGCTCAGGCGCTTCAACTGGCCGCGCGTCTGGATCGACAGGTCAAGGGGTTGCGCGCTGAAGGCCTGCCGGGCGACCCGTGGGACGGCATGCTGCAACTTGGCCTGCTGCTCGCGGGCGAGCGACCGCCGGGGGCGCGCTCCGCCCGCGCACCACGCCCGGTGCCCGCGTAGACCGCGCCCGACGCTGCTCAAGCCACGAACTCCAGCAAAGCCGCCAATGTCGGTAATGCGCCTCCCGGGGAACGGGAGCCGCGACAGCAAGATCCCCGCAATTCACGGACAATCTGTCGCATGACCGGCGAGCCTTCGCGGCAGCCAACCCGAATTCAAGGGGCGACTCATCCGCCCACCAAAACCGCCGAACGACGATATGGATATCAAAGCCTACATGCAATCGCTGGGTCAGCGCGCCCGCGAGGCGTCGCGCGCCATGGCGCGTGCCGACACCGCCGCCAAGAATCGCGCGCTGCTCGCGATTGCCGACGCCATCGAGCGTGAGGGTGCGACGCTGCAGGACGTGAATCGCCGTGATCTCGAGCGCGCGCGCGCCAACGGCCAGGACGCCGCGTTCATCGACCGTCTCACGCTGTCCGACAAGGCGTTGCGGACCATGATCGAAGGGCTGCGCCAGATTGCCGGGCTGTCGGATCCCATCGGGGAGATCAGCAACGTGCGCGTGCAGCCGAGCGGTATTCAGGTCGGTCAGATGCGTGTGCCGCTGGGCGTGATCGGCATCATCTACGAGTCGCGCCCGAACGTGACGATCGACGCGGCGGCGCTTTGCCTGAAGTCGGGAAATGCGACGATCCTGCGCGGCGGTTCGGAAGCCATCGAGAGCAACACCGCGTTGGCGGCGTTGATCGCCGACGCGCTGGCGGCCAGCGGCCTGCCCGGCGATGCCGTTCAGGTGGTGAACACGCCCGACCGTGCCGCCGTGGGCGAACTCATCACGATGACCGACTATGTCGACGTGATCGTGCCGCGCGGTGGCAAGAGCCTGATCGCACGCCTGATGCAGGATGCGCGCGTGCCGATGATCAAGCATCTGGACGGCATCTGCCATGTCTACGTTGACGCGCGCGCAGACGCGTCGAAAGCACTGGCGATATGCGAGAACGCCAAGACGCACCGCTACGGCACCTGCAACACGATGGAGACGCTGCTCGTCGATCAGCAGGCCATCGGTCAGTTGCCTGCCATCGCACGCATGTTCCAGCGCAAGCAGGTCGAGTTGCGTGGTTGCGAACGTACGCTCGCGGCACTCGCCGAAGCCGGCATTGGCGGCGCCATCGCGGCGACCGAGGACGACTGGTCGACCGAGTACCTGGCGCCCGTGCTCGCCGTGAAAGTCGTGGATGGTCTTGCGCCTGCCATCGCGCACATCAATCGATATGGCTCGCATCACACCGACGCCATCGTGACCGAGGACTACACCGCCGCCATGCAATTCCTGCGCGAGGTGGATTCCGCAAGTGTGATGATCAACGCGAGCACGCGATTTGCCGACGGTTTCGAATTCGGATTGGGCGCGGAGATCGGCATCTCGAACGACAAGCTGCACGCGCGCGGTCCCGTGGGACTCGAGGGGCTCACGAGTCTGAAATATGTCGTGTTCGGTCACGGCGAAGTCCGCAAGTAACGCGGCGCCCCGATCGATTCCCATCTTTTCGCCAACGTCCCACTCGCCTCGACAGTGTCCATGCAATTGCAAGTCCTCGGCCCGGCCGATTTCGTGAAGATGCCCTGGAAGAACGGTCAGGGTGTGACGACCGAGCTCGCCGTGGCGCGACGCGCGGGGGAAGACGGATTCGATTGGCGCATCAGCACCGCGACGGTGGCGAACCCGGGGCCGTTCTCGGTCTTTGCCGGCATCGACAGGTCGTTGGCCATCGTGAGGGGCGGCGCGTTGACGCTCAACGTCGAAGGGTGTCCCGACGTGACGCTCACCCCGCGAACGCCCCCTTACGCGTTTTGTGGCGAACTGGCCGTGAGCTGCACGCCCGCGTTGGAAGCGGCGAACGTGCCCATCGACGACTTCAACGTCATGACGCGCCGCGTCGGGTGGCAACACGTGCTGATGCAACATCGTCTCGAGCGCACGCCGTTCAGGTGGTCGCTGCCGACGGGCGATGGCGCGATCGGCTTTCTCTACTGTGCGCAGGGGCAGGTGACGGCCGCCTTGCACGATGGTCGCACCGTGACGGTGCCGCTGGGCCACGCGCTGCGCATCGATGGAATGGACGGGAGCGAGGAGGCCGACGGCGCGGTGGCGTGCGTGGGGTGTGAATTGCGCGCGCATGCCGGGCCGGCCGACGTCTTCCTGGCGTCGATCTCGCGTCGCTGATCGTCGGCGGCACCTCCGCTCGCCGAACCGACACGCTCCGTGCTCAGGGCCCGAGCGCCGGCCTGCACTGCGGAGCACACTTCAGCCCGCGCTTCGGCTCGTACTTCGACTCGTACTTCGACTCGTACTTCGGCCTACAACCGGGCGTTTCGTGCCTGTCCCCTCCGCTCCCGGTATTTTCCCTAGGTGAAACCCGATACTTTTCCAGCGTGCGAAACGGCATACTGTGAATATTCATAGATAAATCGACGTTTCACATATGGAACATTTACTGCGTCACGTCGAGTCGGGCAGGGCACCATGGATCCGTTGAGCGATGTGCTTGGCGATCTGCGCGCGGACGCGGTCGTCACCGGACGGTTCACCTTCGGTGCCCCGTGGTCGCTGCGCAAGCCGGCGCTCGACGGCGCGCCCTTTCGCACGGCGATGGGGGAACCGTTCTGGCTCGTTGTGGCGGGCATGGCGCCCGTGCGCATCGAGCCCGGCGACTGCGTGCTGCTGCCGCACGGACACGAGCATGTGATGTGCTCGTCGCTCGACGAGCCGCCGGTGTTGTTCGAGGACATGATGTCCGCGCAGGGCATCGAGCCCAAGCTGGATACCCCGCTCGCGTTTCGCGCGGGCGGGCCGGGCGCGGTGAGCGATCTCTACACCGGGGTGGTGATGTTCCGCGAGCGGGTTCGCAATCCGTTGCTCGCCGCGCTGCCGCCGCTGATCCACATCCGCGCCGGCGACCCGGCCGTGCCCGCCTTGCTCACGACCACCATCGCGGGGTTCATCGAAGAGTCGATGCAGCGCGGCTCGGGCTGGCGTGTGGCGGTGGCGCGTCTGGCCGACGTGTTGTTCGTGCAGATTCTGCGCGCCTATCTCGGCGCGCACGGCGGCGCGAGCACGCACTGGCTGCGTGGCATGTCGGACCCGCAACTGGGGCGTGCCATCGCGTCGATGCACGAAATGCCGCAACGCGCGTGGACGGTCGAACAACTGGCCGACATCGCCGGCATGTCGCGCTCGAAGTTCTGCCTGCGCTTTCGCGAACTGGTCGGCGAGTCGCCGATGTCGTATCTCACGGCCCATCGCATGTACCTCGCGGCCGACCGGCTCGCGGGCGCGGGCGCACGCGTCTCCGACGTGGCCGACGCCGTGGGATACGCCTCGGAGAAGGCGTTCACGCGGGCCTTCCGTCGCTGTTACGGCCTGCCGCCGCGGGAATACCTCCGAAGCTGCGAGCCGGGCAACTGACGCCCGCCCATCGCTTCCCTCACTCGCCTCGCGCTCCCCGCGCTCCCCGCTCGTCCTATCCTTCCTGAGGGTTTTCCCGTCTCTGGACGAACGGCATCCTTTTCGGGCCGCCCGGCCGTTGTTCGCCAATTTTCTCGTGGTGAGAATTCAATCGCCATCTGCCGGCCACCGTGAAGGTGTTTGCGCAGAGGGCAGCCAGTCACAACGGGAGAGTCAATGGAATTCCAACTCAACGGGCGCCCCTTCGTCTTCGACGGCGATGACGACACGCCTTTGCTGTGGGTCATCCGCGATGCGGCGGGACTGACGGGGACCAAGTACGGCTGCGGCATCGGGGCGTGCGGCGCCTGCACGGTGCACGTCGACGGCGAGGCCACGCGTACCTGCGTTCTGCCGGTTTCGGCCGTGGCAGGCAAGCGCATCACCACCGTGGAGGCGCTTTCGCCCACGCGCTCGCATCCGATTCAGCAAGCCTGGATCGCGAAGGACGTGCCGCAGTGCGGCTACTGTCAGTCCGGCATGGTCATGGCGGCGGCAGCGCTGCTGCGCAAGCATCCGCAGCCGACCGACGCCCAGATCGACGAGGCCATGACCAACCTGTGCCGTTGCGCGACCTATCACCGCATCCGGGAGGCGATCCATGACGCAGCAAAACGCTGAGCCGGCGGTGCGTCCGGCGCATCCGCAAGATCCCGCCTGCGGCACCGCACCGCACGCGAACGCTCCGACGTCGCCCGCGCGACGCCACTGGCTCAAGGGCATGTCGCTCGCGGCGGGCAGCTTGCTGGTTCCGGTCACGGCGACTTGGGTGGCCAGTCCGCCGGCGCGCGCGGCCGGCGCGAACCTCGTCGAGATCAACGACTGGATCCGTATCGACGCCGACGGCACCACGGTGCTCGGCCTGTCGCAATGCGAGGTGGGGCAGGGGGCGTACACCGGCCTGCCGCAGGTACTGGCCGACGAACTCGATGCCGACTGGCGCCGGGTGCGCGTTGAGTTCGTGACCGCTCGCGACGCCTATCGCACCGCCGCCGCCAACGAAGCCCTGCAGCAGTTCGTGGGCGCATCGATGTCGGCGACGCTGTTCTACGACCGCCTTCGCGTCGCGGGGGCGCAGGCGCGTGAGGCGCTCGTCGCGGTCGGGGCAAAGCGACTCGGCGTGCGCACGTCGAATTGTGTGACGCGCGACGGCCGTGTCATCCACCCGCAGTCGGGCCGCTCGATCGGTTACGGCGAGCTGGTCGCCGACGCCGCGAAGCAACCGCTCAATCCGCATCCACATCTGAAGAACGATGCGGCACACCGCCTGATCGGACAATCGCTGGCGCGTCTCGACACGCCCTCGAAGGTCGACGGCTCGGCCATCTTCGGCATCGACGTGAAGGTTCCCGACATGCTCGTGGGCGCCGTGCGCATGGCGCCCACGTCGGGCGGCGCGCCGCGCTCGGTGCGCAATCGCGACGCGATCAAGGCGCGCAAGGGCGTGCACGACGTCGTGCTGGCGAAAGACGCCGTGATCGTCGTGGCCGACGATTACTGGCGCGCGAAAACCGCGTGCGACGCGCTCGACGTCGAATGGAAGGCGGGGCCGGCCGCCGACAGCGCGACGATCCTCGCCGAGCGTCGCGCGGCCCTCGTCGGCGGCAAGGCGGGCGTGGCCACCGATATCGGCGACGCCACCGGGGTCATTGCCGCCGGGGGCAAAGTCGTCACGAGCGAGTATCACACCCCGTACATCGTCCACGCGACGATGGAGCCGGTGAACGCCACCGTGCACGTGCGCAAGGACAAGGGGGAAATCGAGGTCTGGGGACCGATTCAGGGGCAGGACAAGGTGCGTTGGGCGCTCGGTGGCATCTTCAAGCTGCCGCCCGAGAAGGTCACGGTGCACACCACGTTCCTCGGTGGCAGCTTCGGCCGCAAGTACGTGCCCGATTTCGTGATTCATGCGGCGGTGGCCTCGGCGGCCGTGGGGCGTCCCGTGAAGGTGATCCGCTCGCGCGAAGACGATATCCGTCACGGGTTCTACCGTCCGTGCGCCTCGGCGCGCTTCCAGGCCGCGCTGGGCAGCGACGGGTTGCCGGTCGCCCTGCACATGCGGGTGGCGGGACAGTCGCTGTAC
This sequence comes from Pandoraea morbifera, assembly GCF_902459575.1. Classification (NCBI taxonomy): domain Bacteria; kingdom Pseudomonadati; phylum Pseudomonadota; class Betaproteobacteria; order Burkholderiales; family Burkholderiaceae; genus Pandoraea; species Pandoraea morbifera. Next base: position 267,221 of record NZ_CABPSD010000004.1, on the reverse strand, counting down.
AACGTCATCAAGAAGGATCACTTCGAGAAAGCGGGCTACGACGAGACGATGCTCGACGGGCTTTACGATCTGGCGTACGCGGTGCCGAACCTGCGCGTGGAAGGCGTCGATGTGCCACAGCCGAATATTCCCGTGAGCTTCATGCGCTCGGTCGGCTCGACATCGAGCGTATTCTTCCTCGAAAGCTTCATCGACGAGATGGCCGAGGTCGCAGGCATCGACCCGGTGGAATATCGCAAGCGCATGCTCCGGCACGACCCGCTCGCCACGCGCGTGATCGAGACGACGTTCGCCTCGGCCGGCTGGCAGCGCAAGGCGAAGCCCGGCGTGCATCGCGGCTTCGGCTATTGCACGTACACGGGCCGTGGCACGGCGTTTTCCACGTACGTGGCCGTGGCGGTGGAGCTTCGCATCGTGAACGATCGCTTCCAGATCGAGCGCGTTGTCTGTGGTGTCGATTGCGGGCGCGCGATCAACCCGAACCTCATTCGCGCCAACATCGAGGGCGGAATCGGGTTCGCGCTCACCAACACGTTCAAGAGCCGCATCACCTTCGCCGACGGCGGCGTGGCGCAGAGCAATTTCGGTGACTATCCGCTGTTGTATCTGGTCGAGATGCCGAAGATCGAAACGGTGATCCTGCCGAGCGATCGTCCGCCACAGGGCTGCGGTGAAGTGTCGTTGCCGCCGATGGCGCCGGCCGTGGCGCAGGCCATCCGGCGTGCGACGGGCGTGCGTGCGCGCACGATGCCGCTGCCGCAGACGGTCGCCGAGGCGCGTGCGCTGGTGCACGCCGGGACGCCGGGCGCGACTTCGGTGCCGGGAGCCGTCTGATGGACGGGGTCGACGCCGAAGTGCTCGAGGCGGTTGCGCGCTGGCAGGCACAGGGTGACGACGTGTTGCTCGCCACCGTCGCCCGCACCTGGGGTTCGGCGCCGCGGCCCGTGGGCGCGATGATGGCGCTGGCGTCGCGCGGACGCGTCGCCGGTTCCGTGTCGGGCGGCTGTATCGAAGACGATCTGCTCGCCAAGGTTGCCGCGGGCTTTCGCCCCGGCTTGCGCCCGCATGTGCAGGTCTACGGTTTGAGCGCCGACGAGGCCCACCGCTTCGGTCTGCCCTGCGGCGGCACGCTGGAACTGGTCATCGAGCGCGTGACGCCACGCAGCGCGCTCGATGCCATGCGCGACGCCATCGACGGCGGCAGGCTCGGGGTGCGAGAACTCAACTTGCGTACCGGACTCGCCCGCGTGCGCACCGTGCGCCAACCCGAGGCGTTCGCCTATTCGCCGACACGCCTGGCGGTGCCGTTCGGGCCGCGCTGGCGAATCGTCGTGATCGGCGACGGCCAGCTCACGCGCCACCTCGTGAGCATGGCGGTGCCGCTGGGCTACCGGGTCGTGATCTGCGATCCGCGCGACATTCACGACACCATGCATGACGGCGATCTCGCCGCGCACATCACCCGCACGAGGGAAATGCCCGACGACCTGATCGCGCGGCTGCGTCCCGACGGGAACACCGCCATCGTGGCGCTCACCCACGATCCGAAGCTCGACGACATGGCATTGCTCGAGGCACTCCGGTCGGATGCCTTCTATGTTGGCGCGATCGGCTCGCACCGCAATCAGGCGGCCCGGCGCGAGCGGCTCGCCATGTTCGACCTGAGTGCCGCGCAGATCGGGCGTCTGCATGGCCCCGTGGGGCTTGCGTTGGGCGCGCGCACGCCGCCGGAAATCGCGCTGGCGATCCTCGCGGAGATGACCGCATTGCGCAATGGCGTGATGCCAGGCCTGACATCGACCCGACCCTGTACTCCCCCGGGGGCGGCACCTCCGGCCGTCCCGGGCACCTCGCGCGCCGCCTGAGGAAGCGAGCGCACAAAACCTCCACGAAACACCGGTGGGCGGGTCGCTCGCATCGCCTCGGTGCGTGCGCATGCGCGACCTGAAACCATAATTAGTTTGTAGTCCAATATAAAATGGGGAATGTCATGAAACACAAGGTTTGGATGGCAATGGCGCTCACGGTGGCCGCAGGTTGCGCAAAGGCCGACGGGGTGCAGATTTACGGCATCGTGGACAACAGTCTGGAATACCTGAGCAATGCAGGCGCAGGCGCGAACGGCAGCAAGGCATCGCTCTTTCGCGTGAGCAACGGTTCACAGGCGCCCAATCGCTTCGGCTTCAAGGGATCGGAAGACCTTGGCGGCGGACTCAAGGCGATCATGCAGCTCGAAGCCGGCTTCAATCTGGATTCCGGCCAGTTGCAGCAGAACGGCCGGATGTTTGGTCGTCAGGCTTACGTGGGCCTGCAGAACGCCTGGGGTGCGGTGACCATCGGCCGTCAGAAGAACCTGATCTATGATGCGTTCCTCGAACTCGATCCGTTGTCGTACTACAGTTACTCGCTGCCGGCGCTGGATCCGCAGTTCGTCGGCAAGGCGGACAACTCGATCAAGTACGCCGGTAATTTCAGTGGCTTCAAGGTTGCCGGACTGTTCTCGACGGGCTACGACGCCACCATCGCCAACGGCGCGCAGGTGCCGGGGCAGTGGCGTGTGGGCAAGGAGTACAGCGTGTCGGTCGGATATGCGAACGGGCCACTCAATGTGTCGCTCGTCTACGATCAGCAGCGCGGCACGGCCGTCACGACTCAGGGCAACACGTCGCAGCGGGTTGCGGCCGGCGCAAGCTACGCACTTGGCAACTTCAAGCCATTCGTGGGCTATCAGTGGTATCTGAGCGATGTCCCGGGCGTGGCCGGCCGCAACGAACTGTATTTTGCCGGATTGCAGTATCGGCCCGTCACGGAGGTCATTCTGTCGGGCGCGATCTATTACAACAACATCACGTCGGCGAACCAGCATCCGTATCTGCTCGCGGCCAACGCGGCGTATCTGCTCTCGAAGCGCACGCAGTTGTTCGCGCAGGTCGGCTTCTCGCACAACCAGAATCAGTCGAACCTTGGCGTCACGGGTTATGGCATGACCATCGCGCCGGGCAGCAGTCAGGTGGGTGTGGCCGTGGGGCTCGCGCACTACTTCTGAAGCTCGCGACGCGGGCGCGGGGCAGAAAGAAAGGACACCCTCGGGTGTCCTTTCGCGCTTTCAGGCGATCGCGCGGTCGCGCAATGACGACGCGCGACAGTGGCCCGCCGGGCCGTCGCGCCAGTCGGCTTAGTGACGGAAGTGACGCGTACCCGTCATCAGCATGGCGACGTTGCGCTCGTCGGCCGCGGCAATGACTTCGTCATCGCGCATCGAGCCGCCCGGATGAATCACGCAGGTCGCACCGGCATCGACGACCACGTCCAGGCCGTCGCGGAACGGGAAGAAGGCGTCTGACGCCACGGCCGAGCCGTTGAGCGACAGGCCGGCGTTCTGTGCCTTGATGCTGGCGATACGGGCCGAATCGACACGGCTCATCTGACCCGCGCCCACGCCGAGCGTCATGCCGCCGGCGCAGAACACGATCGCGTTCGACTTGACGTACTTGGCCACGCGCCAGGCGAAGAGCAGGTCTTCCATTTCCTTGGGCGTCGGATGGCGCTTGGTCACCACGCGCAGTTCGTGCGGCGCCACGTTCTTGGCATCCGGCGACTGCACGAGCAGGCCGCCGCCCACGCGCTTGAAGTCATACTGGTTCACGCCGTTGCCCAGCGGCACTTCGAGCAGGCGCACGTTCTGCTTGGCGGCGAAGACCTGCCTGGCGCCCTCGGTGAACGACGGTGCGAGCAGCACTTCCACGAACTGTTTGGCAACCGCTTGCGCGGCCGCCTCGTCGACTTCGCGGTTGAACGCGATGATGCCACCGAAGGCCGACGTCGGATCGGTCTGGAAGGCCTTGGCGTAGGCTTCGGACGGCGACGCCGCGACGGCCACGCCGCACGGGTTGGCGTGCTTGATGATGACGCAGGCGGGTGCGTCGAACGTCTTCACGCACTCCCATGCCGCATCGGCATCGGCGATGTTGTTGTACGACAGTTCCTTGCCCTGGAGCTGGCGATAGTTCGCGAGCGAACCCTCGGGCGTGACGATATCGCGATAGAACGCGGCGCTCTGATGCGGATTCTCGCCGTAGCGCATGTCTTGCACCTTCGTGTAAGCGAGATTCAGCGTGGCCGGGTACGGCGAGCGCTCGTCGTGGCGCAGCGACTCGCCCAGGCTCGTGAGGTAGTTCGTGATGGCGCCGTCGTATTGCGCCGTGTGCGCGAACACCTTCGTGGCCAGGCGGAAGTTGGTGGCGTAGCCCACGGTGTTGCCGTTCGCCTTCATTTCGTCGAGCACCACGGCGTAGTCGGCCGGATCGACGATGACGGTGACGTCACGATGGTTCTTCGCGGCGGAGCGAAGCATCGTCGGGCCGCCGATGTCGATGTTCTCGATGGCGTCCTCGAGCGAGCACTGCTCCTTGGAAACCGTCTGCACGAACGGGTACAGGTTCACCACGAGCAGGTCGATGGTCGGGATGCCGTGCTGTTCGAGCGCGGCCATGTGCTCCGGCAGGTCGCGGCGGGCCAGGATGCCGCCGTGCACCTTCGGGTGCAGCGTCTTCACGCGGCCGTCGAGCATTTCCGGGAAACCGGTGTAGTCGGCGACTTCGGTCACCTTCAACCCGGCATCGGCCAGCAGTTTGGCGGTGCCGCCGGTGGAGAGGATCGACACGCCTTGCGCAGCGAGCGACTTGGCGAAGTCGACGATGCCGGTCTTGTCGGAGACGGAAATGAGAGCTTGCTTGATCATGACGGACGAAAGTGAAGCGGCAAAAACGGACGGATCGAACGGATGGGGCGAACCTGACGGGCGCGCCGGCGTTTACAGCAGGCCGTGCTGCTGTAGCTTCTTGCGCAGCGTGTTGCGGTTGATCCCCAGGTATTCGGCGGCGAGCGACTGGTTGCCGTCGGCCTTGCCGAGCACGAACTCGAGCAGCGGCTTTTCAACGACGGAGACGACCATATCGTAGACATCGTGTGGACGTGCGCCATCCAGATCGCGGAAATACGAATCCAGACTGTCGCGCACGGATTGTTCTATGTTTGCTTTGCTCATGCGGCTAATAGCTCCCTCGGAGATTCTTGTTCATAGCAGAGACGGTCCGAGTGCGCCTTCTGCTGTTCGAAAAACTCGTTGACCGCGGCCAACTGTTCCTGCGTGGTGTCGAGCGTATTCATACGCTGCCGGAACGTGGCTGCCCCCGGCAAACCCCGTGAATACCATGCAATATGCTTGCGTGCGGTCCGCACGCCTGTGTATTCCCCGTAGAACTCGTAGTGGTCCACGAGGTGTTCATTCATGATCTGCTGGATTTCGTCGACACGCGGCGCCAGGGCGATCTCGCCCGTCGCGAGGTACAGCTCGATGTCGCGGAACAGCCAGGGCCGTCCCTGCGCGGCGCGGCCGATCATGATGGCGTCGGCACCGGTGACTTCCAGCACGTGCTTTGCCTTCGGCGCCGAATCGATGTCACCGTTGGCGACGACCGGAATACGCGCCGCAGCCTTGACGGCGGCGATCGTTTCGTACTCGGCATCGCCGTGGTACAGATCGGCGCGCGTGCGGCCGTGCACCGTGAGCATGCTGATGCCGCAGTCCTCGGCGATGCGCGCCACCGTGAGCGCGTTCTTGTGCTCGCGATCCCAGCCCGTGCGAATCTTGAGCGTGACCGGCACGACATCGCCGACCGCGCCGACGACGGCCGACACGATGCGCGCCACCAGCGGCTCGTTCTGCAGCAGGGCCGAGCCGGCCGCGACGTTGCAGACCTTCTTGGCCGGGCAACCCATGTTGATGTCGATGATCTGCGCGCCGCGCTCGACGTTGTAACGCGCGGCCTCGGCCATCATGGCCGGATCCGCGCCCGCGATCTGCACCGAGATGGGCGCGACCTCGCCGGCATGGTTGGCGCGGCGCATCGTTTTTTCGCTCTTCCAGAGTTGGGCGTTCGACGCCACCATCTCCGAGACGGCGTAGCCCGCCCCCAGTCGTTTGCACAACTGGCGGAACGGCCGATCCGTCACACCCGCCATGGGGGCGACGAACAGGTTATTGCGGAGTTCGTGGGGACCGATACGCACGATGAAGGGAAAAGCCGGGAAAAAGTTTGTATTTTACTGCGAAAACCCGTCCCCGTCGCCTAAAAATTGTGCAAATTGTCCGGCGGCCCAGCGGCCGGGCCCCGCCCTCAGCCGCGCTGGCCGAACATCATCTGACGCGCGAAGGCGGTTTTGAGTGGCGGCACGAGGTCGAGGCCCGCCAGGGCCATGCCGCGCAACAGGGCGACCGGCGTGGCGTCGATGCCGAACACGCGCGGCAGGAGGTCGGTGATGCGGATGGTGAGGCCGCGATCGGCGCGTCGGCGGCGCGCGAAGGCCGTGAGCGCAGCGGGGCCCGGCACGCCGTGGCGCGCGTCGCGCACAAGGGTCTCGGCCAGATCGAAGGCGTCTCTCAGGCCGAGATTCAGGCCTTGCCCGGCCACCGGGTGGAGGGTCTGCGCCGCGTTGCCGATGGCCGCGACACGGCCGTCGACGACATGGCTTGTCGCATTCAGGCCCAGCGGGAAGCCGGCGCGTCCGGTGATCGCGGTGAAGCGTCCCATGCGATCGCCAAATGCGGCGTGCAGCTCTGCGAGGAAGGCGACGTCGCCGAGCTCGCGGCGACGCTTGGCCTCGTCATGCGAGCAGCACCACACCAGCGCATACCCGTGTTCCTGGGGCAGCAGCGCGAGCGGGCCGTCCGGCGTGAACCGTTCCCAGGCCCAGCCGGCACGCGGCCGTTCGCACGTCACGAAGCCGACCAGCGCGGTTTGCCCGTAATCGCGTGAGCGCGCACGGGCTGTCTGGCCCTCGAACAAGCCCCCTTCGGCATTGACGGCGAGCGTGGCGTGCAGCGTCTGGGCGTGATCGTCGATCGATGTGCCGAGTGTGAGCGTGACCTCTCCGGCGTCCTGCCGCAGGGCGATCGCCCGGTAGGGGCGGAAATGATGCAGCCCTGCGGAATCGTCGGCTTCCAACGATTCACGGCGCGCGTCGATATTGCCGATCTCGCCGGGCGGCGCATGCGCGACGCGAGAAGGCAAGCACGACATCGCGGCGTCGAGCGCGCGCATGAGCGAGCCGTATCGCACCACGTAGCCGAGCGCCGGCACCTGGTGATCGAGATGGTCGATTTCGGTGCTGCCGAAGCGGCGCGCCTGCGAGACGTGGATATGCCGGATCGGCGTGCAGTCCAGTCCGGCGCCCTGGTGCGGCCAGGCGCCGGCGCGCGCGAGAATTTCGCGGCTACCGTGCGAGAGCGCCAGCGTGCGCGGATCGTCGTAGCCGGCCAGCGGCCCGCGCCCGTCGACCAGCGCAATGCGCAATTGCGGCGCGCGCCGGGCGAGCAGCAATGCGAGCGCCGTGCCCACCGGGCCGGCGCCAACGATGGCCACGTCGAAGCGCCGCGCGGCGCGAGGCGCTCCCTCGAGACGCGACCCCGGGATCGCGGCCGGCACGGCGGTGGGAGTGACTTGCGGCCCGGTCATCAGCCGCGCATCAAGGCTTCGATCTCGTCGGCATCGACGGGCACGTCGCGTGTGAGCAGCGTGCAGCCGGTGGGCGTGACGACAGCGTCATCCTCGATGCGAATGCCGATGTTCCAATAACGCTCGTCGATGTCGGGGGCCGGCCGCACGTAGATGCCCGGCTCGATCGTCGTGACCATGTTGGCGCCGAGCGTGCGCCACGGACGCTCGCCGTTCGGGCCGTCCTCGCGGTATTCGCCGCAGTCGTGCACGTCCATGCCGATCCAGTGGCCGGTGCGGTGCATGTAGAAGCGGCTGAACGATTTGTTGGCGATCACGTCGTCGAGGCTCCCCACGGTGTCGCGCTTGAGCAGGCCGGTATCGAGCATGCCCTGTGCGAGCACGCGCACGGCGGCGTTGTGCGGCGCGTCGAACGGCACCCCGGCACGCGTGGCGTCGATGGCGGCCTGCTGCGAGGCGAGCACGATGTCATACAGCTCGCGTTGCGCGGCGGTGAACTTGCCGTTGGCCGGGAACGTACGGGTGATGTCCGAAGCGTAGCCGTCGAGCTCGCACGCGGCGTCGATGAGCACCAGATCGCCATCGCGCAGTTCGGCGTCGCCGGCACGGTAGTGCAGCACCGTGGCGTTCGCCCCGGTGGCGACGATGGAGCCGTAGGCCGGGAACTGCGACCCGTGGCGACGGAATTCGTACAGCAGCTCCGCTTCGAGATGGTACTCGCGCAGTCCCGGGCGCGACGCCTTCATCGCGCGCACGTGGGCATCGGCCGAAATCTTGCCGGCGCGGGCCATGATCGCCAGTTCGGTGCTGTCCTTGACCAGACGCATCTCGTCGAGAATCGCGCGGATGTCGTGCGCGGCGCTGGGTGCCGAGACGCCCGTGCGGCTTTGCGCACGCACGGCGTTGAGCCAGTGGCGCACTTGCCGGTCCTGCTGCGCGGACGCGCCGAGCGCATAAAAGAGCGCGGGTGCGTCGGCCAGCAACTGCGGCATGCGCGTGTCGATTTCGTCGATGGGGTAGGCGGCGTCGAAGCCGAACGTCTCGCGGGCGGCTTCCGGGCCATAGCGATAGCCGTCCCAGATCTCGCGCTCTTCGTTCTTGGCGCGGCAGAACAGGATCGACTGGCCCGTGCGGCTGTCGAGCACCACGACGGCTTCGGGCTCCGTGAAGCCCGAGAGGTAGTAGAAGTAGCTGTCGTGGCGATACGGGAAGTCGCTGTCGCGGTTGCGCGGCACTTCGGGGGCCGTGGGCACGACGGCGACGCCGCCACCGGCCTTGCGCATCTGTTCGATGACTCGCTCGCGGCGGGCACGGTACGGGGAATCAGACATCGCGGGCTCCATTTCGGGGATTCGGTGGGTGAGGGACGTATTCAGGCGATTCTACTGCCGGGGGCGCTGTCGTGTCCGGCGCGAATCTCGGCGTCGAGCGCGGCCAGCTGCGCCGGCGTACCGACGTTTTCCCAGACGCCGTCGAAGCGCTCGCCTGTCGCGCGGCCGGCGGCAATCGATGCCCGGTACATCGGCGTGAGCGCCATGCGCGTGCCGGGGGCGATCCCGTCGAACAGGCGCAGGTCGTAGAGCGCGATGCTGCCGAACGTCAGCGCGGTGGCGCCGGCCGGTGCGCGATCGGGCAGATGCAGCGCGCCCGTGGCGTCGAGCGAGAAATCGCCTTTCGGATGAAACGTCGGATTCGGCACCATCACGAGGTGCATGCCGGGCGCGGATTGCGTCCGCATGCGCTCGGCGTGCGGGGAAAGGCTGGCGTAATCGAACGCGGTGAAGATGTCGCCCGCGATCGCCAGGAATACGTTGCCGGCGCCTTCGAGCAGGGCCCGCGCGTGCGCGATGCCGCCGGCCGTCTCCAGCGCGTCGGTCTCGGCCGAGTAGGCAAGGCGCACGCCGAACGCGCTGCCGTCGCCGAGCGCGGCCTCGATCCGGGCGCCCAGCCAGGCGTGATTGATGACGATGTCGGTGAAGCCGGCGCGCGCGAGCGCCTCGATCTGCCAGACAATGATGGGCTTGCCGCCCACGGGGAGCATCGGCTTGGGCGTCGTGTCCGTGAGCGGACGCATGCGCTCGCCGCGTCCGGCGGCGAAGATCATCGCCTTCATTCGGCTCATGCGGTGGACCTCAGAACGTGTAGCCGACGTCGACCTGCTGCCCGGTCAGCTCGTCGAGCAACTTCGCCAGCGGGCGCAGCGGCGCGTAGCGATCGGCCACCTTGCGGGCATAGCGGATGAAGCGCGGCGTGTCGGCCAGATAGCGCGGCTTGCCGTCGCGATAATTGATGCGCGCGAAGATGCCGAGGACCTTCAGGTGGCGTTGCAGGCCCATCCATTCCGCCTGACGGTAGAACTCGCCGAAGTCGGCGTCGACCGGCAGGCCGGCCTTGCGGGCCCGCTCCCAGTAGTACGCCAGCCAGTCGAGCTCGCGTTCTTCGTCCCAGCTCAGGAAGGCATCGCGCATCAGGCAGATGACGTCGTAGGTGAGCGGGCCGTGGACGGCGTCCTGGAAGTCCAGAATGCCGGGGCCCGTCGTGCCGGGTTGGCCGGGCATCAGGTTGCGCGGCATGTAATCGCGGTGTACGAACACTTTCGGCTGCGCGAGGGCGTTGTCGATCAGCAACCGATTGATGCGCTCGAGCGTTGCCCGCTGGTCCTCGCTCAACTCGACTTTCAGATGCTTGCCGACGTACCAGTCGGGGAAGAGGTCGAGCTCGCGCCGCAGCAGCGCCGTGTCGTATTCGGGCAGCACGCTGGGCCGGGAGCTCTTTTGCCACACGATCAGCGCGTCGAGCGCTTCGCGCATGAGGGCGCGGGCGTTGTCGTCGTTGAGGACGTCGAGGTACGTCTCGCGCCCCAGATCCGTGAGCAGCAAAAAGCCCTGGGTCAGGTCCTCGGCGAGCACCTTCGGGGCCTGCAGGCCCGCTTCATCGAGCAGCTGCGCCACGTGCACGAACGGGCGGCAATCTTCCTGTGGCGGCGGGGCGTCCATCACGATGAGGCTCGGATGCGCGGGATCGTGGCTGCCGATACGGAAGTAGCGCCGGAAGCTCGCGTCCGCCGAAGCGGGTGCCCACTGTGCGAGGTCGAGCGAGAACGGCTCTGCAACGCTGGCGAGCCATTCGCCGAGGGCCTGGAGGCGCGGATCGGCGGCGTTGGAGAGGGCGCCGGAAGCGCCGGAAATATGCGCGGAGGCGGTGGGTTGTGCGGTCATGATGGGGGCCGTAAACGTCTTGCCATATAATACCCGATCATGTTTTCCCGACGCCCTGTTTCTCGACCTCGATCGACCGTCCCGAATGTCCCGGCAACGCCTGGCAGACGTACGGGATTGGCTGCCCGCAAGCGGCGCCACGATTGTTTCGCTGTTTGCGTACATGCCGGATAAACAAGTCCATACGAATGATGTTTCGTCGCTGCGCCGCCTGATGCGCACGCGGCGCAAGCCGCTGGCTCTGCTGCTCTCCCTGCCGGGAGTGTGGTGTTCGCTCGCGGCCGCCCAGGAAGCCCCCCCTCCCGATATCGCGAAGAGCGATGGTCTCGTGCTGCGCACGGTGCCCGCGCTGGTCGACAACCCGCTGGCCGCCGGCGAAGACGTGCCGATGTACGTGCGCGGCATGCATCTCACCGGACGCACCAACGTCGACGCGACGGTCGACGGCGATGCCGAGGCGCGCAAGTACCGGTCGTTCGTGAAAGGCGATCGCCTGACCTACGATCAGGACACGGACGAAGTCGTGGCGCGCGGCAATGCGCGACTGTCCCAGGGCGGCAATCTGTTCATCGGCCCCGAGGCGCATATGTACACGGGGGCGGGCGACGGTTACATGCTCACGCCCACGTACAAGCTCGTGTCGGGCGGCGGCGGCAAGTCGGAACGCGCCGACGTCGAGGCGAGCAACCTCGTGACCCTGAAGCGCGGCACGTACTCCGCTTGCGCGTGTACCGAGGACGGCAAGACGCCCGCGTGGTACATCAAGGCGTCGGAGTTCGAGTTCGATCAGGATCAGCAGGAGGGCACGGCCTACAACGGCGTGCTGTTCTTCCAAAATGTGCCCATTCTGGCCAGCCCGTACCTGTCGTTCCCGACGTCGAACGAGCGTCGTTCGGGCTTTCTCGCACCGACCTTCACGCAGTCGAGCCGTACCGGTTTCGAGCTGGCAACACCGTACTATTTCAACATCGCGCCGAACCGTGATCTGACGATCACGCCCCGCTTCATGACCAAGCGCGGCGTGATGCTCATGGGTGACTTCCGCTACCTCGAGCCGACGTACGCGGGCCTGTTCCACCTCGAGTATCTGCCGAAGGATCGTGTGACGGGCGACGCCCGCTACACGTTCACGTTCCAGCACAGCCAGTCGCTCGGCTACGGCGTGAACGCGTACGTCAACTTCACGAAGGTCTCCGACGATACCTATCCGGACGATTTCGGGTCGGGAACCAACTTCCAGACCGGTGTGCAGCGTGTCTACAACCGCGAAGCCGGTTTGACATGGAATTACGGCGACTGGTCGTTCCTTGCCCGCGTACTGAAGTACCAGACGCTCGCGCCGAGCACGCCTCAGTACGAGTCGGTGCCCGAGCTGTCGGCCACGTACAACAAGTTCGATTTCCACGGCTTCGACTTCTCGATGCCGATCCGGTACAACCGGTTCCAGATCGCCAGCTCCACCGGCCAGCCGAACGGCGAGCGCCTCTACGCGCAGCCTACGTTGAGTTACCCGATTCTCACGCCGGGTTACTTCGTCGTTCCGAAGGTCATGTTCAACGCGGCTGCGTACAACGTCGACTATCCGAACGGATCGATGATGCAGTCGTCGATTACCCGCACGGTGCCGACGGTCAGTCTCGACACCGGGCTGACCTTCGAGCGTCCGGTGAGCCTGTTCGGCACGTCCATGAAGCAGACGCTGGAGCCGCGCCTGTTCTACGTCTACACGCCGTACCGGAACCAGAGCTCGATCCCGATCTTCGACAGCGCCGTATCGGACTTCAACCTCGCCGAAATCTTCAGCGAGAACTCGTTCATCGGGGAAGACCGCATCCAGGACGCGAACCGCGTCACCATGGCCCTGACGTCGCGCCTCATCGATGCGGAATCGGGCATCGAGCGCGCCCGCATCTGGTACGCGCAGCGTTACAACATCACGCAATCGCGTGTGACGATGCCCGGCGGCGTGCCGGAAGACGCCGGCGTGTCCGACTTCCTCGTTGGCGGATCTGCGCTGCTGTACCAGAACATCACGTTCAGCACGGCCGTCCAGTACAGTCCGAGCACGTCGCAGTTCAACCGCTCGGACGTCGGCGTCACGTGGCGCCCCGGCGAGCGGCGCGTGTTCAACCTGTACTACCGCTACTTGCGTAACCCCCCGCCGGTCGTCGGGCAAACGGCGCTAACCACGACGCCGATCAATCAGATCGAACTTTCGGGGCAATGGCCGATCACACCGCGGTTCGGGGTTGTCGGGCGCCTGAACTACAGCATCACGGACAAGACGTTCGTCGATGCCCTGGCGGGATTCGAGTATGATGCCGACTGCTGGGCCTTCCGGGTCGGGCTGCAGCGCTATGCGACCAACGCCACGACGACAACTTCGCGCATCTTCGCGCAACTGGAGTTGAAGGGGCTGACCAAGTCCGGCAATAGCGCGACAGAAGCCTTCAAGGTCGGGGTCCCGGGATATCAACCGCCGCCGACGAACCAGATTCCTTCTCGATTCAGCAACTATGAATGACATGTTTGTGAAGCGTGCCTCGCTGCTGGCGAGCCTGTGTCTTGCCGCCGGGGTGGCGGTGGCGCAGCCCGCGCCGGTCGGCGCCAGGGCCGCGGGAGCGCCTGCGTCGTCCGTGCGTCCGGTGGATTCGATCGTTGCCGTGGTCAACGACAGCGTCATCACCCGCAAGGAGCTCGACACGCGCATCGAGGAGGCAAAGCATCAACTGACGCTCGCCAAGCGCCCGATTCCGGATGCCGACATGCTCCAGCGCCAGGTGCTCGAGCAGATGATCGTCACGCAGGTCCAGCTCCAGCGTGCCAAGGAAGACGGCATCGTCGTGAAGGACGCCGACGTCGAACAGGCATTGCAGCGCATTGCCGCCGACAATCGCCTGAGCGTCGACCAGTACAAGGCCCGTCTGTCGCAGGCCGGCGTGCCGTGGGATGCCTTCCGCAAGGAAGTGCGCGAGCAGATCATCATGGCGCGCCTGCGCGATCGCGAGGTCGACAGCCAGATTCAGGTGAGCGATTCGGAAATCAACTCGTTCCTCGCCGCGCAGCGCGGCGCGTCGGCTGCGCCGTCGGAGCCGGAGTACCGCCTGAGCGAGATCATCGTGAAGCTGCCGGAAGGCGCCACGCCCGATCAGGTGAGCGCCGCGCAGAAGAAGGCGACCGAGGCGCTCGATAAGGCGAAGGCGGGGGGCGATTTCGCGGCCCTCGCCAAGGAATATTCGGACGCGTCGGACGCAGCGAACGGCGGCGACATGGGCTTTCGCATTCCCGAGCGCATTCCCGACCTGTACCTCACGCAAATTCAGAAGCTCCAGCCGGGCACGGTCGTGCCGCAGGTGCTTCGCAGCAACAACGGCTTTCACGTCATCAAGCTGGTCGAGACCCGCAAGCAAGGCGGCGAGCAGGGCATGACGGTGCCGCAGATTCACGCGCGTCACATTCTCATTCGTGTGGGTGACGGTGTGTCGGAAGCCCAGGCACGCCAGAAGCTGCTCGACATCAAGGCACAGATCGAGGCAGGCAAGGGCGACTTCGCCGACTTCGCGCGTCAGTACTCGGTGGATGGTTCGGCGTCGCAAGGCGGCGATCTCGGCTGGATTTCCCCGGGGGAAACCGTGCCCGCGTTCGAGCGTGCCATGTCCGAACTCAAGGACGGCCAGATCAGCGATCCGGTGCGCTCAGAGTATGGCTATCACCTGATCCAGGTGCTGGGACATCGCGAGTCGCAGGTCTCCGGCGACCAGGAGCGCAACCTCGCCATGCAGGAACTGCGCGGCCGCAAGGCGGAGCAGCAGTATCGCGACTGGCTGCAACAACTGCGCGACAGCGCCTACGTCGACTATCGTCTGAACAATGCGCAGCAGTAAGCGCCGCGTGAGACGCATTCCGACACGACATTCTCTTCACGCATGACTACCGACCGGTCCTTCGTCATTGCCATCACCACCGGTGAACCGGCGGGCGTTGGGCCGGAGTTGACGGTGCAGGCACTCGTAAAGTGCCTGGCGCCGGCGACCACCGGCGGCATCGGCCCTGTCGTCGCGGCGCTTCGCGACGTCGACGAATCCCTCTCCCGTTGTCGATTTGCCGTGATCGGCGATGCTTCGCTGCTGGCCTCGCGTGCGCAGGCCGTAGGGCTTGGCGACGCCTGGCAGGCGTTGCTCGCGGGCGATCGGGTGAGTGTCGTGCACCACCCGCTGGCCGCCGCCGCGCAGGCGGGGCAGCTCGATTCCGCCAACGGTCGCTACGTGCTGGCGCTGCTCGACGATGCCATCGACGGCGCAATGGCCGGGACGTACGACGCCATCGTCACGGCGCCGCTGCAAAAGAGCACCATCAACGATTGCGGCGTGGCCTTCACCGGGCATACCGAGTATCTCGCCGAGCGCACCGGCACACCCCGTGTCGTGATGATGCTCGCGGGCGGTGGCCTGCGCGTGGCGCTTGCCACGACGCACCTGCCGCTGGCGCAGGTGCCCGGTGCCATCCGTCGCGGCGATCTGCTCGAAACGCTCGTGATCCTCAATGCGGATCTGATGCGGCATTTCGGTGTGACGCGACCGCGCATTCTCGTCACCGGTCTCAATCCGCACGCTGGTGAGTCGGGCTATCTGGGCCGGGAGGAAATCGACGTCATCACGCCGGCGCTCGACGATGCCCGCGCGGTCGGCATCGACGCCCGGGGGCCCTATCCGGCAGACACGCTGTTTCAGCCGAGACACCTCGAGGGCGCCGACGCCGTGCTGGCGATGTATCACGACCAGGGCCTGCCGGTGCTCAAATACGCGAGCTTTGGTGCTGGCGTGAATATCACCCTGGGGCTGCCGATCATCCGTACATCCGTCGACCACGGCACGGCGCTCGATCTCGCGGGTACGGGCCGCGCAGAGAGCGGCAGTCTGATCGAAGCCCTGCGCACCGCGGCGGCCATGGCGGGCAACGCCGCCGCACACGCAACATTGATCGCGGGCGTGGCCGGCGCACCGGACGCATCGCAACCGCGTTCATAAGGAATTTCACATGAGTAGCGCATCCAAGCGCACGGGCGTCCAACAGGGCCACGTGGCGCGCAAACGTTTCGGCCAGAACTTTCTCGTCGACATGGGCGTGATCGACGCGATCATCAGCGCCATTTCTCCGCGCACTGACGACCTGATGGTGGAAATCGGGCCGGGGCTGGGTGCGCTGACGACGCCGCTGACCGAGTGGCTCGCGCACTTGCACGTGGTCGAACTCGATCGCGATCTGGTAGCGCGCCTGACGCGCAAGTTCGGCGATCGCGTGAGCGTGCACGCGGGCGATGCGCTGGACTTCGACTTCGGTTCGCTGGTGCCTGCCGATCGCCGCGACGAGGCCCCGCTGCGTATTGTCGGCAACCTGCCGTACAACATCTCCAGCCCGCTGCTCTTTCACCTCATGCGTTATGCGGCCCAGGTGCGCGATCAGCACTTCATGCTGCAGAACGAGGTCGTGGAGCGCATGGTGGCCCCGGCGGGCTCGAGCAATTACAGCCGTCTGTCCGTCATGCTCCAGTACCGCTACTGGATGGACAAGGTGCTCGACGTGCCGCCGCAGGCGTTCAATCCGCCGCCGAAGGTCGACTCGGCCGTGGTGCGCATGATCCCGCGCGCGGTCGCGGATCTGCCTGACGTCGATCTGGACGTGTTCGAAGCGGTCGTCGCTCAGGCGTTCTCGCAACGGCGCAAGATGTTGCGCAACACGCTGCACAGCTACCGTGACCGCGTCGACTTCGAGGCGATCGGCTTCGATCTCACGCGTCGCGCGGAAGATGTGCCGGTCGACGAATACGTTGCCCTGGCGCGCGCGATCAGCGCCGGCGGTTCACGAGGCTGATGCCCGCGAACACGAGCGCCACCGCGCCCGCAAAGCGCCAGCCGACCGATTCGCCCAGAATCAGCACGCCGAACGTCACACCGAACAGCGGGCTCAGGAACGAGAACGACGCGAGGCGGGCGGCGCTGTAGCGGGTCAGCATCCAGAACCAGATCAGATAGCTCGCGAACGCCACGCCCACGGATTGGTAAACGAGGCCGATCCATGCCGTGGCCGTCATCGCGCCGACGTGCGCGTGACCCGTAAGCAGCGCCAGCGGGCACAGCAATACCGCCGACACGGCCAACTGATACAGCAGCGTCTTGGCCGGCGCGGCCGTCGCCAGACGCGAGGCGCGAACGATCACGGTCGTCATTCCCCAGAAAAATCCCGCGAGAATGCCGAGCAGGTCGCCCGGCCACGTCGTGGAGAGGTTGGCGCTGCTGCCGTCGGAAAACGCCACGACGATGCCGCAGAAGGCAACGGCCATGCCGAGCCATTGCAGCGGCCGGAGCCGCTCGCTCGGCACGGCCCAGTGCAGACCGATGGCGGTGAAGCACGGCGCCGAGTAGAGGAAGACCGCCATGCGCGAGGCCGTGGTGTACGTCAGTCCGACGAAGATGCAGTAGAACTCGACCGAGAACAGCAGCCCGGTGAGAAGGCCGGCAGGCAACGTACCGTCACCCGTGATTAGCTTCTGGCGGCGCCACAGCATCCACGCCCCCACGAGAAGGGAGGCGATGAGCGAGCGCAGGCCCGCCTGCAGTACCGCCGGCACGGCCGGGATCGCGAGCTTGACGGCGACCTGCTGGCCACCCCAGACCATGCACAGGCCCAGCATGATGGCGAGCGCACCGGCGTCGATCGGGCGAGGTGTGGTTTTCATGAAATTGGTTCGGATGACGATGCATCGTGAACATCGGCGCACGACGCGCATTGGCGCCTATTGTCCCCGATCCTGACACGTCGGGCGGGATTCCGGTGCGGGCAGCGTGGGTAATGTGACGGACATTGTTGCGTCATGCGGCACAATGTGTCCCCGTTTCGCGGGTTTATTGCATGCATGCGCGCCGATACAATGCTCCGCGCGGGGGGCTTCGTCTCCGCACTTCACCGCGACGACACGCCCCGGCACGCCGGTCAACGTGGGCGATTCGCATTCGCTTCGAACACCGCAGTATTCCGTATGTACAAGAAAGGCTCCGCCGTCGAATTGCAGTTTTCCCCGTCGCGACTCAACGATGGGGCGGGCGATCCCTACTGGGTCGATCTCACCCGGGAGGAAGCGCAGGCGTTGCTCGCCGCGCTGCAAACGCACCTCGAACGACCGTGGCAAGACGCCTCGGGCACCGAGTCGCCGTTGGTCTTCACGCTGCCCGACCCGGCGGGCGAGCACGCCCGCACGCCCGCGAGTACGCCTGCGCCCGCGGCGCCGGCGCCGATCGCGTCACGCCAGTGGGTGTGTGTGATTTGCGGATGGATCTACGACGAGGCGGTCGGTTATCCGGAAGATGGCATTGCGCCGGGAACGCCTTGGGAAGACGTGCCGCAGGACTGGCGATGCCCGTTGTGCGACGTAGGCAAGGAAGACTTCGCGATGGTCGAGTTCTGAGGGCTGCGGCCCCTGGAACGGCCCGGCCCGTGATGGGCCGGGCGACGTCTTACAGATCGCCCTTCGACGAGTGCTTCTGGATCAATTCGATCTTGTAGCCGTCCGGATCTTCCACGAAGGCGATTACCGTCGTGCCGCCCTTGACGGGGCCGGCCTCGCGCGTGACCTTGCCACCTGCGGCGCGGATCGTGTCGCAGGCCTGATAGGCGTCGTCCACTTCGACGGCCAGATGCCCGAAGGCCGTGCCCATCTCGTACTTGTCCACGCCCCAGTTGTAGGTCAGCTCGAGCACGGTGTTACCCGACTCGGCGCCGTAGCCGACGAACGCCAGCGTGTACTTGTATTCGGGGTTCTCGCTCTGACGCAGCAGTTGCATGCCGAGCACGCGCGTGTAGAAGTCGATCGAGCGCTGCAGGTCGCCGACGCGCAGCATGGTATGGAGCATTCGCATGGTGTTTTCAGTGTGGGGACAACAAGAACCCGATTGTACCCGCGCTCACGAAAATGAGCAGGGTTCATGCAGCGTTGAGCCATTCTGACGCTCAGGCGATCCCGGTGATCCGGAGCGCACGTCCCGTCAGAATTCGGGCAGCCACTCCGGTGCGTGCGATTTGAGCGTGTCGCGCGCGGCCTCGAATTCCGGGAAGATCGACGCCACGGCCTGCCAGAAGCGCGGGCCGTGATTCATTTCCTTCAGGTGCGCGAGTTCGTGCGCGACCACGTAGTCGATCACGCCGAGCGGGAAGTGGATGAGGCGCCAGTTCAGCCGAATGCGCCCGTCGGCGCTGCAACTGCCCCAACGCGTTGCGGCCGACGACAGGCCCAGCGCCGAGTGACGCACACCCAGGCGCTCGCCATAGACTTCCAGACGCATGGTGAAGAGCTTTCGGGCTTCCTGCTGCAACCAGCCTTGCACCCGGTCGCGCATCTGTTCGGCGGCGGCCTGGGGCGGCAGGTCGAGCCACAGGGTGTGCGTGTGGATGTCGTACTGCGCGATACCCGCGCCTGCGCTCAGGCGCACTGTCAGCGTATGGCCGAGATACGGCAGCGTGGCGCCGTCGATCCAGTTCACACGCGGGATCACGCGGCGCGCCGCGCGTTCGCGAAACTCGGCGATCTTGCTGAAGATCCAGCGCTTCTTCTCGACGATGGCGGCTTCCACATCGGCAAGCGTGACCCATCGCGGCGCGGTCACCGCCAGTCCCGATTCGTCGATCATGAAGCCGATGGTGCGTCGCGACGAGCGTTTGAACCGATAGTAGAGCGCATGACCGTCTAGCACGATCACGCGCTCACCGTTCGCCGGTGTGCGGCGCGGCGGGGTGGGTTGCAGGTTGCGGGTGTCGGCGGCGGCGGGGTTCAGGGCCGCCGAGCCGTCCGGCACATCCGTGGCAACGCCGGTGACTTCGGCGGCGGGGCTGCCAAAAAGGTCGAGTTCCATCTGGGGAGCAGGCGTCTCATGCCGGGAGCGGATGTCGCGGGTGGCGGGTTGGACTTTCGACATGAGACGGTCTCGGCGTACGGTTCAGGCCCGTGGCGTGGCGTCGGGCGTGGCGCTTGCCTTCGGCCGGGACGTGTAGGCCGCCGGGTCGATGCGCACCATTTCCCGCTCGATCCATTCGGCCACGTCGGCGTTGACGGCCTCCGGCGTACGTCCCGCCGTCTCGATCACCGGTCCGATCGAGACGACCACTTCCCCAGGGTATTTCACAAAAGAATTGCGCGGCCACACGCGTCCGGCGTTGTGCGCGACCGGCACCACCGGCGTGCCGGTCGTTGCCGCCAGCCGGGCGCCGCCGGACTTGTACTTGTTGCGCGAGCCGGTCCGGGTACGCGTGCCTTCGGGGAACATGATGATCCAAGCGCCCTCGGCCAGGCGTTCGCGGCCTTGTGCGACGACCGACTGGAACGCGTCGGTGCCCTTGCTGCGGTCGATGTGGATCATGCTCAGCAGACCCAGTGCCCAGCCGAAGAACGGCACGTACAACAACTCCCGCTTGAACACGTAGCACAACGGCTTCGGCATGAGTGCGGGCAGCGCGACCGTCTCCCACGCGGACTGATGCTTCGACAGGACGATCGCGGGCGTGTCGGGCAGATTCTCCCGTCCGATGACCCGGTAGCGGATACCGCACAGCTTGTCGGCCACGCGAATCACGACGCGGCACCAGCCCACCGCGAACCAGTAGCGTTGCTCGCGCTTGAGGAACGGAAACGACACGATGCACGCGATGGCGTACGGGACCGTCCAGACGATCTGGAAGAGGAAGAAGAGAATCGAACGAAATTGCAGCATCGGGTCTTGGCGAAATGAGGGTGGCCGAAGCGATTGTCCTACAGGCATCGACGCGTGTCGCGCTGCGCGCATCGAGACGCGCGACGGGGCAGCTGTCGCTCACGCATGTCGGCCGTCCTCGTCGGCGAGCAGGTCGTTGACGAACGCCTGAAGGCTGTCGTGGACCCGCGTGCCGTCGGGCAGGTCGCCGGCCGCGAGTGTCTTCCGGCCCTTGCCGGTGAGTACCAGATGCGGGTGCGCACCCACGGCGACTGCTGCCTGCAGGTCGCGCAGCGAGTCGCCCACGGCCGGCACGCCGGTCAGGTCGATTTCGTAGCGCCGCGCGATTTCCTGAAACAGGCCGGGCTTCGGCTTGCGGCAGTCGCAGCCGTCGGCGGCCGTGTGCGGGCAGAAGAAAACCGCATCGACGCGCCCGCCGACGGCCGCGGCCAGTTTCGACAGCTTCGCGTGCATGGCGCCGAGCGTGGCCATGTCGAACAGCCCGCGCCCCACACCCGACTGATTGGTCGCCACGACGACGCGGTACCCGGCCTGATTCAGGCGGCCGATGGCCTCCAGGCTACCGGGCAGGGGCACCCACTCGTCCGTCGACTTGATGAACTGGTCCGAGTCGGCGTTGATCACGCCGTCCCGATCCAGAATCACCAGCTTGCGGGCGGCGGGGCCGGGCGCGCGGTCCTTGCGCGAATCCATGGGGGACGTGAGGGACTTGGGCAACTCAGTTCACCTTTCTCGGAACACCACCGTCAGGCGGCGAGCTTGGACAGATCGGCCACGCGGTTCATCTGCACATGCAAGCGCGTGAGCAGCGCGAGGCGGTTGTTGCGCAGTGCCTCGTCGTCGGCCATCACCATCACGTCGTTGAAGAAGGCGTCGACCGCATCGCGCAGCTGCGCCAGGGCCGAGAGCGCCTGCGCGTATTCGCGCGCCTCGAACTTGTGCTGCACCACCGGAGCCACCTGGTCGAGTTCGGCGGCCAGCGCCTTCTCGGCGGGCTCCATCAGCAGTTCGGCGCGCACCACGCTGTCCGCGGGCGCCGAGGTCTTCTTCAGGATGTTGCCGATACGCTTGTTGGCAGCGGCCAGCGCTTCGGCCTGCGGCAACGCCGAGAACGCGCGCACGGCTTCCAGTCGCTCGATCAGGTCGCCCAGATATTTCGGCTGATCGGCCAGCACGGCTTCGATCTCATTCGCGGCGAAGCCGCGCTCGCGCAGGTAGCCGCGCAGGCGGTCGAGCACGAACAGATAGACGTCGTTCAGGTAGGCGCTGTCGGCCACGCCCGACGTGAAGCCGTCGTAGGCCGCGCGCAGCAGGTCGGACAGCATGACCGGCAGGCGCTTCTCGATGAGCATGCGCACGATGCCCAGTGCGTGGCGGCGCAGTGCGAACGGGTCTTTCTCGCCGGTCGGCTGCAGACCGATGCCCCAGATGCCCACAAGCGTCTCGACCTTGTCGGCCAGCGCGACCGCCGTGCCGGTGGGGCTCGCGGGCAGGGCGTCGCCCGCGAAGCGCGGCTGATAGTGCTCCGAGCAGGCGAGGGCGACGTCGTTGGCCTCGTTGTCGTGGCGGGCGTAGTACGTGCCCATCGTGCCTTGCAGTTCCGGGAATTCGCCGACCATGTCGGTCAGCAGGTCGGCCTTGGCGAGCAGGGCACCGCGCTCTGCGAGCGCCACGTCCGCGCCGGTCATCTTCGCGATGGCGCCGGCAAGCTTCACCAGGCGCTGCGTGCGCTCGAGTTGCGACCCCAGCTTGTTGTGGTAGACCACGTTCGCGAGCAGCGGCACGCGATCGGCAAGCGCTTTCTTCTTGTCCTGCTCGAAGAAGAACTTCGCGTCGGCCAGACGCGGGCGCACCACACGCTCGTTACCCGTCACGATTTGCTCCGGCTTGGCGGTCTCGATGTTGGAGACGATCAGGAAGCGGTTCGTGAGGCGCCCGCCCTCGGCGAGCGGCTTGTCGGTCAGCGCGAAATACTTCTGGTTGGTCTGCATCGTGAGAATCAGACATTCCTGCGGCACCGACAGGAATTCCTTCTCGAAGTGGCAGGCGTAGATCGCGGGCCATTCGACGAGCGCGGTCACTTCGTCGAGCAGTGAATCGGGCATCACGACATGGTCGTCGCCGGCGGCGGCGAGCAGTCGCGCGCGAATCGCGTCGCGGCGGCCGGTGAAGCTGGCCAGCACCTTGCCTTCGGTCTCGAGCGTGGCGGCGTAGGCGTCGGCGTTGGCGACGGTGACGTCCCCCTTCGAGAGGAAGCGGTGACCCAGCGTCTTGTTGCACGACGCCAGGCCGATTGCCGTGGCGGGCACCAGCGTGTCGCCATGCAGCGCGATCAGGCCGTGCACCGGGCGCACGAACTGCACCGTCTCCCCGTCCGGGCGCTGATAGCTCATGACCTTGGGAATCGGCAGCTTGCCGAGCGTCTCGTCGAGCGAGGCCTGCAATGCGTCTGCGAGTTGCGCGCCTGCGGCGGTGTAGGTGTGGAAGAAGGCTTCGGCCTTGCCGTCCATCGCGCGTTCGAGGCTGGCGACCGGCAGGTCGGCGAAGCCCATGGCGGCGAGCTTCTTGGCCAGCGGGGGCGTGGGGTTGCCGTTCGCGTCGAGCGCGACGGACACCGGCAGCACCTTCGCACGGATGGTGGCGTCGGGTGCGCGCTCGAGCACGTTCGAGATCGTGACCGCCAGTCGGCGCGGTGTGGCGTACGACGTGACGACGCTCGCTTCGGTGGTGAGGCCGCGCGTGCGCAGGCCGTTGGCAATGCCGTCGGCAAATGCGTCGCCCAGACGCGCCAGTGCCTTCGGCGGCAATTCTTCGGTCAGCAGTTCGACCAGCAGGGTGCGTTGTGCGGTGCTCATCATGCGGCTTGCGTTGGGTGTTGGGCGGCGGAGGCGTTCAGCATCGGGAATCCGAGCTTCTCGCGCGAGGCGTAGTAGGCCTGTGCGACCAGGCGCGACAGCGCACGGATGCGGCCGATGTACGCCGCGCGCTCGGTCACCGAGATGGCGCCGCGCGCGTCGAGCAGGTTGAAGGTGTGCGCGGCCTTGAGAATCATCTCGTAGGCAGGCAGTGCCAGCTCGGCTTCGATGAGGCGCTTGGCCTCGCTCTCGTAGTTGTCGAAGAAGCCGAACAGCATCGGCTGGTTCGAATGCTCGAAGTTGTACGTCGACTGTTCGACTTCGTTCTGATGGAACACGTCCCCGTAGGTCAGGCGGCGCTTGACCGGACCGTCGGCCGTTTGCTCTTCCCACTCCGTCCACACCAGGTCGTAGACATTCTCGACCTGCTGCAGGTACATGGCCAGACGCTCGATACCGTAGGTGATCTCGCCGAGCACCGGCTTGCAGTCCAGACCGCCGACTTGCTGGAAGTAGGTGAACTGGGTCACTTCCATGCCGTTGAGCCACACTTCCCAGCCCAGGCCCCAGGCGCCGAGCGTGGGGTTCTCCCAATCGTCCTCGACGAAGCGCACGTCGTTTTCGGTCAGATCCAGACCGAGCGCGCGCAGCGAGCCCAGGTACAGGTCGAGAATGTTTTCCGGCGCCGGCTTGAGCACTACCTGGTACTGGTAGTAGTGCTGCATGCGGTTCGGATTCTCGCCATAACGGCCATCCTTGGGACGTCGCGACGGCTGCACATACGCGGCACGCCACGGCTCCGGGCCGATCGCGCGCAGGAACGTGGCGGTGTGCGAGGTACCGGCGCCGACCTCCATGTCGTAAGGCTGGAGCAACGCACAGCCTTGCTTGTCCCAGTAATCCTGCAACGTCAGGATGACTTGTTGAAAGGTGAGCATGATGAATTCGCGCGGACGAACAGGAAAAAATGCGGATTTTGCGCAGTCTTTCGGCCCGGCCGCGAGCGCGCCCGAAAGACTAAAACATTGAATTTTAGCGGGAATTCGACCCGAATGGGGCGCCGATGACCAACGGTGGTGGCATGGGGGGATTTTCGCGTCCCCCCTGCGGGTCACGTTCCGGCCGACGAGGTGCCGACGTTGGCGTGGCGGATCAGCGTGCGCGGCGCGTCATGAACAGGCCGAGGCCCAGCGCCGCGAGCGCCAGCAGCAGCGCGGGCGCGTTGCCGAAGCGGATGTACGGCGTGAGTCCGGCGTATGGCTGCACGGTGCCGGTGAGCACGCCCGTCGTCATGGCCGGCAGACGGGCCTGCACCCGGCCCTGTGCGTCGATGATCGCCGTGGTGCCCGTGTTCGTGGCGCGCAGCATCGGCCGTCCGGTCTCCAGCGAGCGCATGCGGGCAATCTGCAAATGCTGGTCGAGCGCAATGGTGTCGCCGAACCAGGCCAGGTTCGTCGAGTTCGCCAGCACGGTGGCGGGCTCGGGCATGTTGCGAAGCGTCTGCGCGATTTCCTCGCCGAACAAGTCCTCGTAGCAGATATCGAACGCCACCCGCTGGTCGCGCACCACGAACCCGGCTGGCGTGGCCGTGCCGCGCAGAAAGTCGCCCAGCGGAATGTGCATCATGTCGACGAACCAGCGAAAGCCCCACGGCACGAACTCGCCGAACGGCACCAGATGGTGCTTGTCGTATCGGTAGAGCGTGCGATCGCGCGGCGTCACGCCGAACAGGCTGTTGGTCAGGTCGGTCGGCCCGCGCTCGGTGAGCGTGGCCCCCACGGCGCCGAGCGCCACGTGCGAGCCGGTGCGGTCCGCGAATTCGCGGATCGACGCGGCGATGTCGGGCGGAATGCCTTGCAGCAGCACCGGGAAAGCCGTCTCCGGCGTCATGATGAAGTCGGCCGGCGCTGCCACGATCATGTCGCGGTACAGCGTCATGGCGTGGTCGATCCCGGCGCGCTCGAACTTCATGTCCTGCGCGACATTGCCTTGCAGCAGGCGCACGGTGATCGGCTTGCCCGACGGTGCGGTCCATGCGTGGCGCGACAGTCCCGCACCCGCGCCCAGCAGCGCGAGCACGCCGACCACCATGGCCAGGCGTCGCCCGGGCCGCACGGACGCGACGGCGGGCAGCACGGCCTGCGCGATCCCCGCGGCCGCCAGTGCGGCCAGGCCGCCCATGCCATACACGCCGACGAGCGGTGCAAAGCCCGCGAGCGGGCCGTCGACGTGGGCATAGCCGGGCGAGAGCCACGGAAAGCCGGTGAAGATGGTGCCGCGCAGCCATTCCGCGAGGATCCAGGCGCCGGCGAACGCGAGTGCGCGCCATGGGCCTGCCGGCCCCACCCAGCGCGTGACCCAGGTAGCGAGCGCCGGGTACAGCGCGAGATAGATCGAGAACAGCACGACGGCGGCGCCGGCCATGATGCCGGGCATGCCGCCGTAAGTGTGCATGCTGATATAGAGCCACCAGATGCCGCAGACGAACGACGCAGTGCCGAAGCAGCCGCCGAGCCATGCGGCGTCACGCCGCGAGGCGCTGCGCTCCACGAGCGCGAACAGGCCCGCCATGGCAAGCAGTTGCAGCCACCAGACGTCGCGCGGCGCGAAGGCCAGCATTTGCGCGATTCCGGCCAGACCGGCGAGCGCGCGCGCGCGCCAGGCCGGCCACGTGCGCCGCTCGGGCGCGTGGACGGTCATTTCCTGCATGGATCGATCATGAGGTTAATCGGGAGCGGCTCCAGGCCGGCTATTCGGCCTGCACGGCGGGCGCCGGTTCCACGCGCCGCAGGAGCAGCATGTGGACCTGGCGACCGTCGGCGCGCTGCACTTCGAATACGAGATTGCCGATGCGCATGCGCTCGCCCCGGCGAGGCACGCGACCGAACTGGTGCGTGATCATACCGCCGATCGTGTCGTTCTCGTCATCGTGGAACTGCGTGCCGAACGCTTCGTTGAATTGCTCGATCTCGGTGAGCGCACGAATGCGGTAGGTCCCATCCGGCGCGGCGATGATGTTGTCTTCCTCTTCGTCGAAATCGTATTCGTCCTCGATGTCACCGACGATCTGTTCGAGCACGTCCTCGATGGTGATGAGGCCCGCCACGCCACCGTACTCGTCCACGACGATGGCGATGTGGTTGCGATTGACGCGAAAGTCATGCAGCAGCACGTTGAGACGCTTCGACTCGGGAATGAACACCGCCGGGCGCAGCATGTCGCGCACGTCGAAGTCGTGATTGGCGTAGTAACGCAGCAGATCCTTCGCGAGCAGAATGCCGATGATGTTGTCGCGATTGCCTTCGTACACCGGATAGCGCGAGTGCGCCTGTTCCAGTACGAAGGGCATGAATTCTTCGGGCGTCTGCTCGATGTTGACGGCGTCCATTTGCGCGCGCGGCACCATGATGTCGCGTGCGCACAGATCGGCCACCTGGAATACGCCCTCGATCATCGCCAGGGAATCGGCGTCCATCAGGTTGCGGGCGTGAGCGTCTTGCAGAATTTCGAGCAACTCCGCACGCGACTCCGGTTCCGGGGAAATCAGATCGGTTAGGCGTTCGAGCAGAGAGCGAGGTTTTTCGGTGTTTTTTCGACCGGGTCGACTGGGATAAGGGTCGTTCATGACGGCGCGTCCAAGTTGGGCGGACGCCGAGCTGTTACAGGAACCCCAAGGATACACCAGATGTGCGGCAACGCCGCGTGAGCCGCGAGCGGCTGGCCTGCGCGAGATCGGGGCGCCGCGGTTCGCCGGCCTGCGCGACGCCGGCGGAAGGTCATGACGGGACGCTCAGTCGCCGTCACGTGCACCGCAACGGTGCAGTATCGCCTCGAGTGCGGGGTCGGCCATGCCGGCGTCGCGCAGCGCCTTGACGGTGCGGGCGACGTAGTCGCGCGTCGTGCCGTAGCGGCCCTGCGCGCAGTCGAACACCTGACGGATGATGGCGTCGGGCAGTCGGCCTGCGTAGCTTTTTACGTCGCGCCGCATCACGAACGCAAGCGCCGACTGCGTGCGACCGTCGCGCAGACGGCAGTTCAGCCATGCCGGACGATACGATCCCATGGCCATCTCGCGATACCAGAGCGTTTCGAATTCCTCGCGAACCCTGGCCGCGGCGAGCCGCAGCGCGACCCCGGCGCACGAGCCGCCCCGATCGAGCGCCAGCACCAGGCCCGGCTGTTCGGGGGTGCCGCGGTTCACGCGCGACCACAGGTATAGCCCGCGATGGTAGCCGTGCACGCGCGCATGCACGCTCTCCTCGACCGGCATGCCGGGGTTCCAGATGAGCGAGCCGTAAGCAAAGATCCAGAGATCCTGGCGACCGTCCCAACCCTCGAGCGCGGCGTCGAGCGAGCCAAGGAGCTCGTCGCGGCTCAGATGCCGCGAGACGCCGAGATCGGGCGGGTAGCGGTCGCAGGCCGGACCGCCCGATGCGCCGGACATCGGGGTGTCCGGAGGTGTCGAGGCGTCGGGAGTGCGATCCATGGGCAAAAGGGATTCGGGTGCGGGTTCAGGTGCGGCGCGGCCGCGCGGCGCCGGGAGCGGGTCGAGCCGATCGTGCGGGGCGCGCGGATTTCCGTGCGGCGGCTGCCCCGGTCGTGGCGGACTCCTTCGGCGCCTGGGCGGCCTTCTCGGCCGCATAGGGATCGGCGTAACCCAGTCCGGCGAGAATCTCTGTCTCCAGGCGCTCCATTTCCACCGCCTCGTCGTCTTCCTCGTGGTCGTAGCCCTGCGCATGGAGCACGCCGTGCACGATCAGGTGCGCGTAGTGCGCCTCGAGCGTGATCCCCTGTTCGTTCGCTTCGCGCTCGATCACCGGGCAGCACAGCACGATGTCGCCCGTCACCGGATCGCTCTCGTCTTGCGCGTAGGCAAACGTCAGCACGTTGGTCGCGTAGTCCTTGCCACGATAGCCGCGGTTGAGCGCCTGACCCTCGTCGGCATCGACGAAACGCAGCGTGAGTTCGGCGTCGGCCAGCAGCGCGGCCTGCACCCAGCGGCGCAGGGCGGTGCGCGAGAGCAGTGCCTTGTGCGCGGCGAACGCCGGTCCCGCGACGAACTGACTCGTGAGCGTGAGCGCGTGGCGCGCGGTGCTCATGCGTGGCCTCGCGAGGATCGCGCGGCCGGCGCTTCGGGCAGGTCGAGACCGGCCTCGGCGTGCTGCGTGTGCGCGTCGTACGCTTCGACGATGCGCGCGACCAGCGGGTGACGCACCACGTCCACGCTCGTGAAGCGGGTCATGGCAATGCCGCGCACGTTCTTCAGGATGACCTGCGCTTCCATCAGCCCGCTCTTTTGCCCGCGCGGCAGATCGACCTGCGTCGTGTCGCCGGTCACGACGGCCTTGCTGCCGAAGCCGATCCGGGTGAGGAACATCTTCATCTGCTCGGGCGTGGTGTTCTGCGCCTCATCCAGAATGATGAAGGCATGGTTGAGCGTACGCCCGCGCATGTAGGCGAGCGGCGCGATCTCGATCATCTGCTTCTCGAAATACTTCTGCGTCTTGTCGAAGCCCAGCAGGTCGTAGAGTGCATCGTAGAGCGGGCGCAGGTAGGGATCGACCTTCTGAGCCAGATCGCCGGGCAGGAAGCCCAGCCGCTCGCCCGCCTCGACCGCCGGGCGCGTGAGCACGATGCGCTTGACGGCGTCGCGCTCGAGCGCATCCACGGCGCAGGCGACCGCCAGATACGTCTTGCCGGTGCCGGCGGGGCCGATGCCGAAAGTCACGTCGTGCGAGAGGATCTGCTTGAGGTACTCGCGCTGGGCGGGCGTGCGGCCGTGCAGGTCGCTGCGGCGCGTGTGCAGCACGGGCGAGCCGTCCTGCGTTTCACCCGCGGCGAACGGGTTGTCGTCGCCATGGCGAACCGTCGGGGCCAGGCCCTGGCGCGTTTCCACGAGGCCGAGCTGGATGTCGTCGACGGACAGCGGTTCGGTGGCGCGGTTGTAAAAGCTCTCGAGGGCCTGCGTGGCGATCACGGCGCTCTTGCCGCGAACGGAGAAGCGATGCCCGCGGCGGGAAATCGCCACGTCGAGCGCCTGTTCGATCTGGCGCAGGTTTTCGTCGAGCGGGCCGCAAAGGTTGGCCAGACGGCGATTGTCGTCGCGCGGGGCGGTGAATTCTTGGACGGGTGCTTTCAAGATGATCCGGTCGGGTGCCTGTTCAGGTCGTTCGATGGTGTCGCCGGCGTGCGGCATCGGGCAGGCACCGCGTTTGGGCGGTGTGTCCGATGCGGCCGGGTCCGGTCATGGTCGCGAATTTCGCTCAGTGCGTGGTCACGAGTTCGCCACGCAGCGAGTGCGGGTAGGCGAAGGTGATCACAACGTCGGTCATCTGGCCGATCAGGGCCGCGCGCTGCGCTTCCGGTACGGGGAAGTTCACCACGCGGTTGTTCTCCGTGCGGCCCTGCAGCTCGTTCGGGTCCTTGCGCGACACGCCTTCGACCAGAATGCGCTGGCGCGAACCGACCATGCGCTGGCTGATGCGCGCGGCGTTCTCCTCGATGACCGCCTGCAGGTGTTGCAGGCGCCGCAGCTTGACCTCGCGCGGCGTGTCGTCCGGCAGGTTGGCCGCCGGGGTGCCGGGGCGCGGGCTGTAGATGAACGAGAAGCTCGTGTCGTAGCCGATTTCGTGAATCATCGCCATGAGCTTGTCGAAATCTTCCTCCGTCTCGCCGGGGAAGCCGACGATGAAATCGGACGACATCGACATGTCCGGGCGCACCTGGCGCAGGCGGCGAATGATCGACTTGTACTCGAGCACCGTGTAGCCACGCTTCATGGCCGACAGCACGCGGTCGGCGCCGTGCTGCACGGGCAGGTGCAAATGGCTCACGAGCTTGGGCACCCTGGCGTAGGTGTCGATCAGGCGCTGCGTGAATTCCTTCGGGTGGCTGGTCGTGTAGCGGATGCGTTCGATGCCCGGCACTTCCGCCACGTATTCGATGAGCAGCGCGAAGTCCGCGATCTCGCCGTCGGCCATCAGGCCGCGGTAGGCGTTCACGTTCTGGCCCAGCAGGGTGATTTCACGCACGCCCTGTTCGGCCAGGCCGGCGATTTCGGTGAGCACGTCGTCGAACGGGCGCGAGACCTCGTCGCCGCGCGTGTAAGGCACCACGCAGTAGCTGCAATATTTGGAGCAGCCCTCCATGATCGATACGAAGGCAGTCGCGCCTTCGACCTTGGCCGGCGGCAGATGGTCGAACTTCTCGATTTCCGGGAACGAAATGTCGACCTGCGAGCGGCCGGTCGAGCGGCGTGCCTCGAGCATTTGCGGCAGGCGGTGCAGGGTCTGGGGGCCGAACACGACATCCACGTATGGCGCGCGCTGCACGATGGCCGCGCCCTCCTGACTGGCCACGCAGCCACCGACGCCGATCACCAGGTCGGGCTTGATTTCCTTGAGCGCGCGCATGCGGCCCAGATCCGAGAACACCTTCTCCTGCGCCTTCTCGCGCACCGAGCAGGTGTTGAACAGAATGACGTCGGCGTCTTCAGGGGTGTCTGTCTTTTCGAGGCCTTCGGCTGCGCCGAGCACGTCCGCCATCTTGTCGGAGTCGTACTCGTTCATCTGACAGCCGAACGTCTTGATGTAAATCTTCTTTGCCATTGAGTGTGCGCCGTTCGCAGTGGTTGACCTGGGGGCGTCCGTATTGATGTTTCAGGGGTTGGGCCCGCGCCGGCGGGCCGGGTCGCAGAACAAAAGCGGCGGCCCAAACGCAAAAGCCGGCGTGGCCGGCCTGTCCGGACCTCCGTGGCGGGGCCGGTGTGTGGTGCACGCATTATACCGCGTGCACCGTCGGGGACGTGCGAGCGCTAGCGGTTGTCCTTCATCGCGGCGGCCAGCGCGCGAATGTTGTGCTGGAACAACTGAAGGTAGGTCGACGCTTCCGGATTCTGCGACAGGGCGTCGGAATACAGCTTGCCGTCGACCGTGACCCTGGCGTCTCGCGCGATGCGCTGGACCAGGCGCGGGTTCGAGATGTTTTCCATGAACACCGCCTTGATGCCGGTGCGGCGGATCACGCGAATCAGGTTGGCCACGTCCCGGGCGCTCGCTTCGCTCTCCGTCGACACCCCTTCCGGTGCGAGGAACCGGATGCCGAAGCGCTGGCCGAGGTAGCCGAAGGCGTCATGCGAGGTCAGCACCACGCGGCGCGACGCGGCGATCGGTGCCAGTTGCTTGTTCGCCCAGGTAATGAGGTCGTCGAGCGCACCGCGATAGTTCCTGGCGCGATCGGCGTAATACGTGGCGCCGGCCGGATCGGCCTGCGACAGCGCTGCGGCGATGTTGTCGACCATCGTTTTCACGCGCTCCGGATCCTGGAACATGTGCGGGTCGGATACCGTGTGGCCCTCGTCGACCATCGTTCGGGGCTTGAGGCCCCTGGTCACGGTCACCAGCGTGCCGGGATAGTGGCTCGACTTCATCAGCCGCGGCAGCCAGCCTTCGAAACCCAGGCCGTTGACGAAGAAGAGCTTCGTACCGGAGATCTTCGCCACGTCCGCCGGGGTGGGTTCGTAGACATGGGTGTCCTGATCCGGGCCGACGAGCGTGGTGACATCGACCCGGTCGCCGCCGACCACCTTCACGATGTCGGCCAGGATGCTGAAGCTCGCGCCCACGGGCAGGCGCGTATCCTGCGCGCGGGCCGGGCTGGCGAGGCTCAGCGCGAGGGCGACCATTGCGGCGAAGAATCCTGCACCCAGCCACGATTTGCCGCCCGTTTTACCCAATCCGAACATGTTTTCCTCTCTTAAAGCGCCGGGGCCTTCGCAGCGGATGCGCCGCCCGGCGAAATCAGCAGGGCGCCCAGGTAGGCGACTCCCGCCGTCAATACGATGGCCGGCCCGGAAGGGCAGGCCAGGTAATACGACATCAACAGGCCGATCACGCTCGACGCACTGGCGACCAGCCACGCCACGAGGAGCATGCCCGGCAACGTGCGGGCGACGAGCCGCGACGTGGCCGCGGGCAGCATCATCAGCCCGACGGCCATCAGCGTGCCCATGGCCTGAAAGCCTGCAACGAGGTTCATGACCGTGAGCACCGTGAAGCCGAGGTGATATCGCATCACGGTCTTGCCGCGGCTCTGGCCGAGGAAGGTCGGGTCGGCGCTGTCGAGCACGAGACCGCGATAATGCCACCCGAACCACAACAACGTCACTGTCGCGATCGCGGCCACCAGGATCAACGACGGGTCGTCGACCGCCAGCACCGAGCCGAAGAGCAGGTGCATCAGGTCCACGCTGTTGCCCCACTTCGACACGATGACCACACCGCCCGCGAGCGCGAGCAGGTAGAAGCCGGCGAACGAGGCGCCTTCGTCGAGCCGCGTGCGGCGACTCGACAGGCCGGCGAGCAGCGCCACGAGCAGACCCGCCACCATGCCGCCGCCGGCCATCCAGGGCAACGACAGGCCGCCGATCAGATACCCCACGGCCGCACCGGGCAGCACGGCATGGGAGAGCGAGTCGCCCATCAGGCTCATGCGGCGAAGCAACAGGAAGACGCCGACCGGCGTGCAGCCGATCGACAGCGCCAGGCTGCCGACGAGCGCATGCCGCATGAAGTCGAACTCGGCGAAGGGGCCGACCACCCAATCGATCAGCGCACTCACCGTCGATCTCCCGTCGTGGTCGTGATCGACACGCCCGAGAGCGGTGCATGGGCCGCGCGCGCCGTGTAGCCGCCCGCGCCGGACAGGCCGACGGCGGCACCCCCGCCTGCGCGCTCGCCGGACGGAAAGGCGCCGTGCAGACACGCCGCCGGCGTACCCGACGAAACCAGCCGGCCCGCCATCACGGCCACGTGCGCAAACCGCTCGAGCACCAGTGGCAGGTCATGCAGTACCGTCACCACGGTGCGACCTTCGTTGCGCCATTGATCCAGCAAAGCCAGCAACAGTTCCGCCGACGGTACGTCGATGCCAGTCAGCGGTTCGTCGAGCAAAACGATCGGCGCATCCTCGACGATCAGTCGGGCGAAGCGTGCGCGCTGCCATTGCCCCCCGGACAGGACTTCCAGCGGCTGGGTGCGCCGGTCGGCGAGACCGACGCGCGCCAGCGCGTCGTTAGCGCGCGCGAATTCGTCGCGGCCGAGGCGGCGAGCGTCGCCGGTGCGCCGCCACGTGCCGGTCAGCACGTATTCCTCGACGCACATCGGAAACCGATGATCCGTTTCCGGGCGCTGCGACAGATAAGCCACCGGCCCGTCGCACACGATCTTGCCCCGCGACGCCCTCTGCAGCCCCGCGAGCGCGCGCAGCAAGGTGGTCTTGCCCCCGCCGTTGGGGCCGACGACGGCCGAGAGCACGCCGGGCGCGAACGTGACGTTAACCCCTTCGAGCGCCGCGTTGGGGCCGAAATGCACCGAGAGATCCTGACAGCCGATCACGATGCGACTCCCAGCAGCGCCCAATAGACGAGTGCCCACAGCGGCAGGAGTACGAGCAGCGTCAAGGCGGTGCGTTCCCAGCCGGCGAGACGGTATAGCCAAACGGAAAAACGAATCATGGAGGCGGCGGTCGATGCCCGGACACAGTTTGCAACTGTGTAATAAATGCAACAAAGTTGCATTATTGCATGAAATGGCCGGGAAGCGGTGATGGCGGTGGAGTGCCGGGGCGACACAGGGCGTTACACAATCATCGCAGCACATTTTGGCGAACCGGCGTAACATGAGTTCACGCACGATCGACTGGCACGCTGTTCGCTTCATTCCAGAGATCGGCAATATGCAAGGTATCGATGAGACGGTGGCATGGTGCAGTGCCGCGGCCCGGCCGGAACCTCCGGCAAGCACGAGGGCGAAGCGGGATGCCCGTGGCCGATTCGTCCCGTCCGGTACGATTTCGCCGAGGAGGTTCGCCCGTTCAGATATCCGGCAATCGTCGACTTTTCGCCTGCGTTCGTCGGGTGCCGCACCTGCCGCTCGCACGACCTTCGCGACTTCGCGCCGTCGCGTTGCTTCGTCAGGAAAGCCCTCCGTCTTGCGCCCACGTCTTCGCGTTCGTCGACGTCGTCGGGCCCCCCACTTTTTTCCGCAGAACACGATACGAAGATCGTTGGGAAATCCATTGAATACATAGGATTCCTTAATGAATTGGACGCAAGGAAAAACGGCGATGAGTGCAGGCAAACCCGAGTGCGCAATGCGTGGGATGGTGCTTGAAAAAACGCTCGAATTTTGATGGGGCGGCATGGGCGTGCGCAATGCGTAGATCGAGCGCAAACCCTTGTGGAATGCGGGTTATCGTGGAGGCCTAGAGATGCGGAAAATATCTGGAGACAGTTTTTTTGTTTTGAGCATATGATGAGTTAACGGTTGCAATTTTTGGTGGCGCGTTTAAAGTCAACCTAAACGGATTTTGAGTCGTTCATGTGAGGGAGGGGACAGTGCGAATGGTTTCGCAATCGTCGCTCCGGCATGCAGTGAGCCAGGTCGAAACCATTGCGCAGTCATCCGGGTCTTGGGTAACAGGGCGGGCATCGCGTTGTGATGCTTTCCGATGAAGCGGGGGTGAGGCATATGGATATTTTCAGCCACTACACGACACGTTTCGAAGCACGCAGGGAAGAGGAATACAGCATCCAGGAATACCTGGAGATCTGTAAGAAGGATGCGACGGCTTATGCGACGGCCGCCGAGCGTATGCTGCGCGCCATCGGTGAGCCCGAGCTCATCGACACGCACCACGACCCGCGACTCTCGCGGCTGTTCTCCAACAAGATCATCAAGATCTATCCGGCCTTCCGCGATTTCTACGGCATGGAAGACACGATCGAGCAGATCGTCTCGTTCTTCAAGCACGCGGCGCAGGGCCTCGAGGAGCGCAAGCAGATCCTGTATCTGCTCGGGCCCCCGGGCGGCGGCAAGTCGTCGCTGGCCGAGAAGCTCAAGGCGCTGATGGAGGACGTGCCCATCTATTGCCTGAAGGGATCGCCGGTGCACGAGTCGCCTCTGGGTCTGTTCTCGCCCGAGGAAGACGGCAAGATTCTGGAAGAGGACTTCGGCATTCCGGTGCGGTATCTCAATACGATCCCGTCGCCGTGGGCCACCAAGCGCCTGAACGAATTCAACGGCGACATCACCAAGTTCCGCGTGGTGAAGGTGCGGCCGTCGGTGCTGCAGCAGATCGCCATTGCCAAGACCGAACCGGGGGACGAGAACAACCAGGACATTTCGTCGCTGGTCGGCAAGGTCGACATTCGCAAGCTCGAGGAATATCCGCAGGACGACCCCGACGCCTACTCGTATTCCGGCGGCCTGTGCCTGGCCAACCGCGGCCTGCTCGAATTCGTGGAAATGTTCAAGGCGCCGATCAAGGTGCTCCACCCGCTGCTCACCGCCACGCAGGAAGGCAACTACAAGGGCACGGAAGGGTTCGGTGCGATTCCATTCGACGGCATCGTGCTCGCGCACTCGAACGAAGCGGAGTGGCAGAGCTTCAAGGGCAACCGCAACAACGAAGCCTTCCTTGACCGGATCTATATCGTGAAGGTGCCGTACTGCCTGCGCGTGACCGACGAGGTGAAGATTTACGAGAAGCTCGTGAAGAACAGCTCGCTCGCCAATGCGCCACGCGCGCCGAACGTGCTGAAGATGCTCGCTCAGTTCGCCGTGCTTACGCGCCTGAAAGAGCCGGAGAACTCCAACATCTTCTCGAAGGTGCGCGTCTACGACGGCGAGAACCTCAAGGACATCGATCCGAAGGCCAAGTCGTATCAGGAATACCGCGACTACGCCGGCGTGGACGAGGGCATGACGGGCATGTCCACGCGCTTCGCCTTCAAGGTGCTCTCGAAGGTGTTCAACTTCGACAACACCGAAGTGGCGGCCAACCCGGTGCACATGCTGTACGTGCTCGAACAGCAGATCGAGCGCGAGCAGTATCCCGGCGAGGTCGAGAAGCGATACCTGGCCTATATCAAGGAATACCTGACGGCACCGTTCGTCGAGTTCATCGGCAAGGAAATCCAGACCGCCTATCTCGAGTCGTATTCCGAGTACGGCCAGAACATTTTCGATCGCTACGTGAACTTCGCCGATCTCTGGATTCAGGATCAGGAGTATCGCGATCCGAATACCGGCGAGATTCTCGATCGCACGGCGCTCAACGACGAACTGGAAAAGGTCGAGAAGCCGGCCGGGATCACCAATCCGAAGGACTTCCGCAACGAGATCGTCAACTTCGTCCTGCGCGCGCGCGCCAACAACGCGGGCAAGAATCCGCTCTGGACGAGTTACGAGAAGCTGCGCGCCGTCATCGAGAAGCGCATGTTCTCCACGACCGAGGACTTGCTGCCGGTGATCTCCTTCAACGCGAAGTCGTCCAAGGAGGATCAGGAAAAGCACGCCAACTTCGTCAACCGTATGGTGGAAAAAGGCTATACCCCGAAGCAGGTGCGTCTGCTCGTGGAATGGTATCTGCGCGTGCGCAAATCCTCGTAATCCATCGGGGCCACTATGTCAGCAATCATCGACAGACGGCAAAACGGCAAGAACAAAAGCGCCATCAACCAGCAGCGTTTCATCAAGCGCTACCGCGAGCAGATTCGTCGCGCGGTCGCGAAGGCGGTGGGTGGGCGCAAGATTACCGATATCGATGGCAGCGGACAGGTCTCGATCCCGGTCAAGGACATTTCGGAACCGTTGTTCCACCACGGACCCGGCGGGCGGCGGGAGATGGTGCATCCCGGCAACCGCGAGTTCGTGGTGGGCGACAACTTCGAGCGTCCGCCATCGGGTGCGGGCGGCGGCGGCAGCCGCGCCAGCGACTCGGGAGAGGGCGAAGACGATTTCGTCTTCAACCTCTCGCGCGAGGAGTTTCTGAAGTTCTTTTTCGAGGACATGGCCCTGCCGGACCTTGCCAAGCGCCGGCTCGCGCAGATTCCGGAGTTCCGCAAGGTTCGCGCGGGATATTCCATCGACGGCACGCCGTCGAACCTCAACGTCATTCGTACGATGCGCAGCTCGCTCGGCCGACGCATCGCGCTCACGGCGCCTTATCGCAAGCAGTTGCGCGAACTGGAAGCCGAGTACGCCGACGTGGTCTCGCGCGAGGGCGATACGTCGCCACGCGCATTGGCCCTGGCGCATGAGATCACTCACCTGCGCACTCGCGTCGAGGCGATTCCGTACATCGAGAAGCTCGATCTGCGCTACTCGAACCGGATCATGCAGCCGCGACCGCAAGCGCAGGCCGTGATGTTCTGCCTGATGGACGTGTCGGGCTCGATGGACCAGAGCCGCAAGGACCTGGCCAAGCGCTTCTTCATGCTGCTCTATCTGTTCCTGCGGCACAACTACGAGCGCATCGACCTGGTGCTCATTCGCCATCACACCACCGCGAAGGAGGTCAACGAGGACGACTTCTTCTACGCGAGGGAATCGGGCGGCACGGTGGTATCGAGCGCGCTCAAGCTGATGACGGAGATCATCGCCGATCGCTACTCGCCGAGCGACTGGAACATCTACGGGGCGCAGGTCTCCGACGGCGACAACTGGGACGGCGACTCGCCCATCTGCCGCGACATTCTCAACCAGACGATCATGCCGGCGGTTCAGTATTTCGCCTACGTGGAGGTGGCGAGCGCCGAGCCGCAGAATCTGTGGAACGAGTACCTGTCGGTCAAGCAGCAGCACCCGAATTTCGCGATGCAGCGCATCATGGAAGCGGCCGAAATCTACCCGGTGCTGCACGACCTGTTCAAGAAGAAGGCGGCCTGAAAGCGGTCGCCGCGTCGACGACGCAATGCGGGCAACGAGGACGCATCATGGCGTATATATCCACCGGATCGGAATGGACGTTCGAGCTGATTCAGCGCTACGAGCACGAGATCGCGCGCATCGCGAGGGATTTCAAACTCGATACGTACCCCAATCAGATCGAGATCATCACCGCCGAGCAGATGCTCGACGCGTACGCGACCGTAGGCCTGCCCATCGGCTATCACCATTGGTCCTACGGCAAGCACTTCCTGTCGTCCGAGCGTGGCTACAAGCGCGGACAGATGGGGCTCGCCTACGAGATCGTCATCAACTCCAACCCCTGCATCGCGTATCTGATGGAGGAGAACAGCATGACCATGCAGGCGCTCACCATCGCGCACGCCAGCTACGGTCACAACTCGTTCTTCAAGGGAAATTACCTGTTCCGCACGTGGACCAGCGCCGACGCGATCGTCGATTACCTGCTGTTCGCGCGCAACTACATCACGGAGTGCGAGCAGCGCTACGGCGAGCAATCGGTGGAGTTGCTGCTCGACTCCTGTCACGCGCTCATGAATTATGGCGTGGACCGGTACAAACGGCCGAAGCGGCTGTCGCTCGCCCAGGAGCAGGCGCGCCAGAAGGAGCGCGAAAACTATCTGCAAATGCAGATCAACGACCTGTGGCGCACGCTGCCGAACCATGCGCTTCACGATGACGACGACGACGGCCTCGATCCCACCGAGTCGGAGGATCCGCCGTTCCCCGGGGAGCCGCAGGAGAACCTGCTGTACTTCTTCGAGAAGAACGCCCCGAAGCTCGCCCCCTGGCAGCGTGAGATCGTGCGCATCGTGCGCAAGCTCGCGCAGTATTTCTATCCGCAGCGCCAGACCAAGGTGATGAACGAAGGCTGGGCGACGTTCTGGCATTACACGATTCTCCAGCAGCTCTACAAGGAGAAGCTCGTCAACGACGCCTTCATGATGGAGTTCCTGCACGCGCATACGAACGTGGTGTATCAGCCGTCCTTCGACAGTCCGTACTACAGCGGGCTCAACCCGTATGCGCTGGGCTTTGCGATGTTCCAGGACATCCGCCGCATGTGCGAGGCGCCGACTGACGAGGATCGGCGCTGGGCGCCGGACATCGCAGGCAGCGACTGGCTCACCACGCTCGATTTCGCCATGCGCAACTTCAAGGACGAGAGCTTCATCCAGCAATTCCTCTCGCCGAAGGTCATCCGTGACCTGAAGCTCTTCTCGGTGCTTGACGACGATCGCGACAGTCGCTTGCGCGTGACGGCCATCCACAACGATTCGGGGTATCGCGAGATTCGCGAGATGCTCGCGCAGCAGTACAACCTGAGCCAGCTCGAGCCGAACATTCAGGTGGCTCATGTCGATCTGCACGGCGACCGTTCGCTCACGCTGCGCCACGTGCAGAGCGATCGCCGTCCGCTTGACGACGGTTTCGAGGAAGTGCTCAAGCACGTGGCACGACTGTGGGGCTTCACCGTACGCCTCGAGACGGTTTTCGAGGATGGCCGCAGCGAAATGACGCACGAGACCAAGGTCGAGAAGCGGCGGCGCTATGCACTGAGCGCGTGATGAAGATTCCGTTTGTCGCGCTCGATCACGTGGTGCTGCGCACGAACGACGTCGCCCGCCTCGAGCATTTCTACGTCCACGTGCTCGGATGCACGCGCGAGAAAGTGCAATCCGACATCGGCCTGGTGCAACTGCGCGCCGGCGACGCGCTGATCGATCTGGTCGACGTGAGCGGCGCGATCGGACGTCAGGGCGGCGCGGCGCCGGGGCCGGAGGGGCGCAATCTCGATCACTTCTGTTTGCGTGTCGAGCCGTTCGATGCCGACGCGATCCGCCGTGGGCTCGCCTCGCACGGGGTGACGCTGGGGGAGGTGGCGCAGCGCTATGGCGCGCACGGGGAGGGCCCGTCGTGCTACCTCAGCGATCCTGACGGCAATGTCGTCGAACTCAAGGGGCCGCCGTCGCCTCACCGGGGCTGATGCTCTGGCGCCATCCCCTCGCAGGCGATGCGCTTCGCACGACCTGACGAGAGATTCGCGGCGTAGCGCGCCTTAACATCCCCACGCGTCTCATGCACGGGTTGCGCCGGTTGCCACCGCGCCTGCTAAGCCGCCATGCGCTGGCCCAACACGCTTTGATCGCGACCCTTGTGCTTGGCCTGGTAGAGCGCCTTGTCGGCCTGCTCGAGCATGGCGCTGATGACGAGCGGTTCGCCCGGCTGCCATGTCGCGATGCCCACGCTGATGGTAATCGCCTCGCCCTCGTCACGGGCCTTGGCGGGAAGCAGGTCGGTGCTCGCCCGCTTGACCGACTCGCGAATCCGGTCGGCGACGCGCAGCGCCGCGTGCTGATCGATTTCCGGCAGGACCACCGCGAATTCCTCTCCGCCAAGTCGCACCACGAAATCGCTCGGCAGCCGGATGCAATGCTGAATCGTGGTGGCGATGCGCTGCAGGACAGCGTCGCCGAACGGGTGCCCGTAGCGGTCGTTCACCTGCTTGAAGAAATCGATGTCGATCAGCAGCACGGACAGGGGGATGGCACGTTGTTGCACACGCTCGGCAACCAGCCGAATGCGGTTGTCGAAGTAACGACGGTTGTAGATGTGTGTCAGCGGATCAATGAAGACCTTCTCGACGAGATCGGTATTGGTGAGCGCGAGCGACTGATACTGACGCGTGATTTCCCACACGAGCGCGAGCGTGGCAACGCCGGGAGACGCCAGCGCGAGCAAACGCGCGGCATACCATTGATACGACGCCTCGCTCGGCGCCGTCAGCGAGAGCAGCAACTGGCACAACGAAATGGTGACGACGACCCACACGAGCAGGAAAAGCTTGTGCGACAGCCGTGTGACCGCCGCCACGCGCCACCACAGGGCCACATACGCGACGAAGAGCGCGCCGAGCGCCAGCGTTTCGACGTCGATGCCAGCGGCCAGATGCGGCGCGACCAGCATGCGTCCGGCGCCGACGAGCGAGAACGACACCACCATCCAGATGACGAGGACCGTCGCGCCATAACGCGCCGCTTCCGTGTAGCCGGGGCGCGTATGCGGATCGCCACGGGTGCGCGAGTAGCTTCGCACGCTGAGCATGACGTAAGCCGCGAAGCTGGCTTCGGCCATCCACCATAGCCAGAAAGGCGCGCGCGTGACATGTGTGGCGATGCCCGCGAGCTGGTTCGCCAGCAGCACGCCTTCGGTGAACATGAACAGGCCGCGCAGCAAAAACGCGCACCCGAATTGCGCGAAGTAGCGCTTGCCGTTGTAGAGATACTGGACGCCGAGCAGGCACGCCGTCGACAGATTGAGAATGCCGCCGGCCGAGACGAGGAAGAAGGTCAGCAGCGGATTCACCGTGCCTTCGAGCGCACGCGTGAGAAACCCCGCGAGGGTCAGTGCGGCGCACGCGACCAGAATCGTGGTCGCGGCAACGCGATTGCCCTGTTCGGTACGGCTGATGGTACTTTTCATAATTGTTATTCGCCACTCAACGACCTCGTGCCTCGCGCACGATCGCGTGTCCCCTGCCTTCAACCCGCGTGCCGCGACTGGCCGCAAGGTCGTTGCCTCACGTTACCGCCGCGTTTCCCCGATACACGCTAAATAGTTGAAAACTAAGATAAACCTCGGAGAATACACGAGTTTTTCGGCGTCCGCATCCGTTTCGAACGGAGGACGCCCGGCGCCCGTTTCGGCCTTGTGACCATGCGGATTTCGAAGCATTCCGGGGCCTCCCGGAACCCCTCGGGAGCGCGCCGGCGCCGCGTCGGAAAATAAATCGCTGCGGCACGACGGACCGCTGTGCGGAACATTGAAATCGAAGATTTCGGGACGCATGCATGTCGCCACGCATCGAACCGCCCGAGGCCTGATATCACGGGGGATTCGAGCGTGTGCAATTAATTCGGCATCCGATTCATATGGGGAAATGAGGCATGTAAGCGTGTGTAAATGCACCGGATCCCTCACGAAAAGCGTGCTACGGGTTGGCATCGACGCACTATCTGTACTAGAATAAAAAAAGCCAATCGCCGAGATTGGTCAATAGAAACAAAAGCGTTGCCGGTGTTCCTCGTTGCGCCGGCGACCCGTTCCATCCCGCAATGAGCTTGAGCAGTAAAACATTCGCGCGCTTTCAATAAGCGTGCATCGAGAGGCCCAGGCGCCCACGGCGTCGAAAGCTTGTCTCTCATGTCGCATCCGCGACGCCTGGTTCGTCACCGTCGTCTTTCACAGACCTTCGGAGCGAACACTTCACAATTCGCAAGGCAGCTAACAGTTGTCATGCTTGTTTGACCGCGTTGTCACGCGGGGCGATTGCTATTGCCCCGCGCCAGCGCTGCCAACCCATTCAAAGGGAGCATGAACGTGGCGAAGCAGTATCGCATTCTCTATCTGGCCGGCTTCGGACTGCTCGGTATCGTCGCCGCAGTCGCCGGTCTGGTGTATTGGCTGGGCGTCGACGCGCTCGTCAAATACCGGGGCGACCTGGTGTACTACACCCAACAGCACCTGAAGCTCGTGGCGATCTCGATGGCGATGGCCATCCTCGTCGGCGTGCCGGCAGGCGTTTTGATCTCGAGGCCGATGTTCGAGAAGCACGCCGAACGCGCCGTGCAGATTTTCAACATCGGCAATACGCTGCCCTCGCTCGCCGTCCTGGCGCTGTCGATGGCGGTGCTGGGCATCGGCGATCGCCCCGCCATTCTGGCGTTGTGGCTGGCCTCGCTGCTGCCCATCGTGCGCAACGCGTACGAAGGGCTGCGGCAGGTGCCGCCCGCCTTGCGGGAATCGGCGCGCGGCATGGGCATGACTCCCGCCCAGGTGCTGTTTCGCGTCGACTTGCCCAACGCCATGCCGGTCATCGTCGGCGGCATTCGCACCGCGCTCGCGATCAACGTCGGCACCGCGCCGCTCGCTTTCCTGATCGGCGCGGACAGTCTGGGACAACTGATCTTCCCGGGCATCTATCTGAACGACCAGACCAAGTTGCTCCTCGGCGCTGCCGGGACCGCCTTGCTCGCGCTTGTGCTCGACGGCATCGTCGCCTTCGCGAGTGGCCTCTGGTTCGCACGTCACGGCGCGCCCGCGCGCTGAGACAAAGGAGACCCACACCTATGCAACAGTCGAATTCTCAAGTGTGCACGGGCGCCCTCTCGCGTTTGCGCTCGCGCTGGATGCGCCGCCTGGGCATGGCCTGTGTCGCGCTCGGCGTCATGGTCGCGAGCGCGGCCGCCGGCGCCGCCACGCTGACCATCGGCGGCAAGAACTTCACCGAGCAATTGATTCTCTCGGAGATGACGGCCCAGTACCTGCGCAGCAAGGGGTACGACGTCGAACTCAAGAACGGCCTGGGCAGCGTGGTCATGCGCCAGGGCATGGAGAGCCATCAGCTGGATATCGTCTGGGAATACACGGGCACGTCGCTGATCGTCTACAACAAGGTCACCGAGAAGCTTGACCCGCAACAAACGTATGAACGCGTGAAGGCGCTCGACGGCAAGATCGGTCTCGTCTGGCTCAATCCATCCACGCTGAACAACACTTACGCATTCGCGATGCCGGGCAAGATCGCGCGTGAGGAAGGCGTGGAGACGGTGTCGCAGCTCGTTGAGAGATTCCGCGCCGACCCGAAGATGCAGTTTGCGTTCGACATGGAGTTCGTCGGCCGCTCCGACGGACTGGAGCCGATGGAAAAGCTGTACGGCTTCCATCTCGAGCGTCGCAACATCAAGCAGATGGATCCGGGCCTGGTCTACACGGCGCTGAAGAACGAGCAGATCGACGCGGGCCTCGTTTATACCAGCGACGGACGTAACAAAGGGTTCGATCTGAAGGTGCTGGCCGACGACAAGGGCTTTTTCCCGGCTTACGCCGCCACGCCCGTCGTGCGCCAGGAAGTGCTCGACGCCAACCCAAAACTCGCCGACGAGCTCAACGCGCTGTCCGCGAAGATCAACGACGAGAACATGCGCGACATGAACGCGAAGGTGGACATCGACCATCAGGCCGTGTCGCGTGTGGCAAGCGACTTCCTCAAGCAGGAAGGCCTGGTGCAGTAATGCCGCACCGCATGCGCAATGACTGAGGAGTCCCATGATTGAATTTCTGACACATAACTGGCACCGCATCCTGACCCTCACGGGGCAGCATGCGTGGCTGGTGGCCGCTTCGGTAGGCGCGGCCATCGTGGTCGGCGTGCCGCTGGGCGTGCTGGTCACGCGCTTTCGCTGGCTCTCGGGCCTGGTGCTCGGGCTGGCGACGGTCGTGCTGACCATTCCCTCGATTGCCTTGTTCGGGCTGATGATCCCCGCACTGTCGGTCTACGGCATGGGCATCGGGCCGGCGCCGGCGGTGGCGGCCGTCTTCCTGTATTCGCTGCTGCCGATCATGCGTAACACGAGCCTCGCGCTGCGCCAGATCGAGCCGAGCATCCGCGAAGCGGGCATCGGCATCGGCATGACGTTCTGGCAGCGCCTGCGTCTGGTCGAACTGCCGCTGGCCGTACCGGTGGTACTGGGC
Organism: Pandoraea morbifera; assembly: GCF_902459575.1. Lineage (NCBI taxonomy): Bacteria > Pseudomonadati > Pseudomonadota > Betaproteobacteria > Burkholderiales > Burkholderiaceae > Pandoraea > Pandoraea morbifera. Next base: position 222,589 of record NZ_CABPSD010000004.1, on the reverse strand, counting down.
GGCGTACGCACCGCCGTCGTGATGAATATCGGCGTGATGGCCATCGGCGCCATCGTCGGGGCCGGCGGTCTCGGGGTGTTGATCACCCAGGGGATCAGCCAGAGCGATACCCGACAGCTTGTCGTGGGTGCGGTCATGGTGAGTCTGCTCGCCATCGTCGCCGACACCTTGTTGCACCGCCTGCAGCGCGTGCTGACACCGAAAGGAATCCGAACCGTATGATTACACTCGACAATCTCACCAAAAGCTTCGTCCAGAAGGACGGTACGCCCGTCACGGCCGTGAATTCGGTCAGCCTCGAGGTGCCGCCGGGCGAGATCTGCGTCTTCCTCGGCCCGTCGGGCTGCGGCAAGACGACCACGCTCAAGATGATCAACCGGCTGATCAAGCCGACCTCCGGGCGCATTCTGCTCAACGGCGAAGACACCGGCAACATCAACGAAATCGAGTTGCGCCGCCACATCGGCTACGTGATTCAGCAGATCGGTCTGTTCCCGAACATGACCATCGAAGAGAACATCACCGTCGTGCCGCGTCTGCTCGGCTGGGACAAGAAGCGCTGTCGCGAGCGCGCGACGGAACTCATGGGCATGGTCGCGCTCGATCCGAAACGCTATCTGTCGCGCTATCCGCGCGAGCTCTCCGGCGGTCAGCAGCAGCGGATCGGCGTGATTCGCGCGCTTGCCGCCGATCCGCCCGTGTTGCTGATGGACGAGCCGTTCGGCGCCGTCGACCCGATCAACCGCGAGTCGATCCAGAACGAGTTCCTGCAGATGCAGCGGCAGTTGGGCAAGACCGTCATCATGGTCAGCCACGATATCGACGAGGCGATCAAGCTGGCCGATCGCATCGCGATCTTCCGCCAGGGACGCCTGGTGCAATTCGCGCAACCTGACGCGTTGCTGGCCCGTCCGGTCGACGAGTTCGTCGCGAGCTTCGTGGGACATGACCGAATTCTCAAGCGCCTGCTGCTGGTGCGAGCGGAAGATGCCGCCACGCCGCAGCCGACTGTCAAGCCGCAGACCCCGCTGTCGGAAGCCTACGGCATGATGGACGAACTCGATACGCGCTCGCTGGTCGTGGTGGACGAGAATGCGCGTGCGCTGGGTTACGTTGCTCGCAGGGATACGCGTCACGCACAGGGCACGTGCGGCGAGCGGGTGCGCGACTTCAAGGCTTCGGCCGTGGCCAACGACAACCTGCGCGTGTTGCTCTCGCGCATGTATGAGCACAATCTGGCATCGCTGCCGGTGCTCGGCGACGATAATCAGTACCTCGGCGAGGTGACGCAGGACTCCATTGCGGACTACCTGAGTTCCGGCAAGTCGCGCGGCAATGGCGGCGGCACGATCACGCCCCCGTCGCTGCCGGGCGCGCCGAACGTGATCGCCAGCGTACCGTTCGGTGCGTCGGTGTAAGCTGGCGCCCTCGATGAAGGACCGATGAAGCGCCCGTTGCCGGTTGCAGGATTCGGCAACGAGAGGGATGGATGTACCGGCGATGCGCCCGGCAAGGTGTCCGGGGGCTCGTCGGCAGGTTTGTGAATGACGGCCCGATGCGGCCGTCATTTTGCGTTTGCCCGCCCGCTCGGGCGGGCGGTGGCAAGGAGTACTGGAATGACGTGGGAAGGAATGTTGGCGTGGCTAGATAACGCACCGTGGGCGCGGCTGGCGGTGGCGTTGACGATACTGCTCGTGGTGGCGTTGCTCGTGCAGGCCCTGGCGCAGTACCTGATCGTGCGCGTCGTGCGACTCGTGGTTCAGCGCACGGCCAATCGCTGGGACGATGCATTGCTCGCTCACCGCGTGTTCCAGCGGGCGGCGCACATCCTCCCGTACCTCGTGATCCAGTTCGGGATTGCGTGGGTCCCGGATCTGCCGCCCAAGGCTGTCCTGCTCATCAGCAATATTGCGCTGGCCACCACGCTGCTCTACGCGACACTGACCATTGCCGGAGCCCTCGATGCCGCGCAAACGGTCTATGCCCTGTCGGAACATGCGCGCACACGCTCGATCAAGGGGTACGTGCAGCTAGGCAAGATCGCGCTGTACGTGGTGGCGGCAATCGCCATCGTGGCCACGGTCATCGACCGCTCGCCGTGGCTGCTGCTCTCTGGCCTGGGCGCGATGTCGGCGGTGCTGCTGCTGGTGTTCAAGGACACGATCATGTCATTCGTGGCGAGCGTGCAGCTCACGTCGAACGACATGCTGCGCGTAGGCGACTGGATCGAGATGCCGCAGGTCGGCGCGGACGGCGACGTGGTCGACATCGCGCTGCATACGGTGAAAGTGCAGAACTGGGACAAGACGATCACCACGATTCCGACGTGGCGTCTGATTTCCGAGAGCTTCCGGAACTGGCGTGGGATGCAGCAGGCGGGCGGCCGTCGCATCAAGCGGACACTGTGCATCGACGCCGGCAGCGTCGGATTTCTCGACGAAGCGGAGATCGCGCGGCTGTCCCGGCTGCATCTGCTCGAGCCGTACCTGATCGAAAAGCGTCGCTCGATCGCCGACGCGAACGCTGCGCTGGGCGTGGCCGCGGGTGTGCCGGCAAATACGCGTCGGTTGACGAATATCGGGACGTTCCGTGCGTATGCGCTGGCCTATCTGAAGGCGCACCCGAACATCCACGAGGGCATGACCTGCATGGTGCGCTCGCTGGAACCGTCGTCGACGGGCATCCCCGTCGAACTGTACTGCTTCACGAACACGACGGTCTGGGCAGAGTACGAACGCGTTCAGGGCGACGTGTTCGATCACCTGCTCGCGATCCTGCCGGAGTTCGGCCTTCGCATGTACCAGAACCCGGCCGGTGCCGATTTCGCGCGCTGGCAGGCGCAGCGCGCGGCGTGAGCGGCGCGGCGTCGGCGGTGCGTTGCCGACGCCTGCGCGGCATAGCGGTTACACGCTTACCCCGTTATGCCGCAGATTCGTCGAGCGTCGGATAGTCGACGTAGCCACGCGCGTCGCCGCCGTAGAGCGTGTCGCGATCCAGCGCATTGAACGGGCCGCCGCGCTTGAGCCGTTCGACCAGATCCGGGTTCGCGATGAACGGCTTGCCGAACGCGATCAGATCCGCAAGGTTTTCCTTGCGCGCCTTGAGCGCGAGCGCGAGGTCGTAGCCGTTGTTCGCCATGAACGCGCCCTTGAAGCGCCGGCGCAGCTTCTGCAGATCGAAACCGTTCTCCACCTCGCGCGGGCCGCCCGTCGCGCCTTCTACCACGTGCAGGTACACCAGGCCGAAGCGGTTGAGCTGCTCGACCGCATAGGTGAACACCGGCTCGGGATCGCTGTCGCCGCAGTCGTTCGCCGGGCTGACCGGCGAGAGACGAATCCCCACGCGATCCGCGCCCCACACATCGACCACGGCCTGCGTGACTTCCAGCGTCAGGCGCACGCGGTTCTCGATGCTGCCACCGTACTGATCGGTGCGATGGTTCGTCTTGTCGCGCATGAACTGATCGAGCAGGTAGCCGTTCGCCGCGTGAATTTCCACCCCATCGAACCCGGCGCGCTTCGCGCATTCGGCGGCATGCCGGTATTGTTCGATGATGCCCGGAATCTCGTCGGTCTCCAGTGCGCGCGGCGTCGGGTGCGGCTGGAAGCCGCTCTCCGTGAACGCCTTGCCTGCGGGCTGCACTGCCGAGGGCGCGACGGGCAGTGCGCCGCCCGGCTGCAGGGACGGATGCGAGATGCGTCCCACGTGCCACAACTGGCAGAAAATCTTGCCGCCCTTGGCGTGCAGTGCGTCCGTCACCTGTTTCCAGCCGGCGATCTGAGCTTCCGTGTAGATGCCGGGCGTGTAAGCGTAGCCCTTGCCTTGCTGCGAGATGTTGGTGGCTTCGCTGATGATGAGTCCCGCCGAGGCACGTTGTGCGTAGTATTCGGCGACCATCGGTCCTGGCACGTCGCCCGCGCCGGCGCGGCTGCGCGTGAGCGGCGCCATGACGATGCGATTGCTCAGCTCGAGCGGGCCGAGCGTGTACGGCGAAAAGAGGTCCGTATCCAGCGCGGCGAGCGCGCCCGTAGGTGCATGTTGTGAGTCCGTCATTGCTGAAGGTCCTGTGAAAGTGGGGGGATGCTGTGCTGCACAAAACCTGCACAGGTTACGGGAAATCCGACGGCCTTGCAGACGGCGTCATCGTGGCGCGCTGCACTGGCCGCCGGCCGACGATTCGCGCCTCGGCGGCGCCGGACCGCGCCGGGGCGAGGCGGAATCCGGATATCGTCATGGTGGCTCAGGCGCCGATCGGCGCCGGGTTGACGGGGGCGCGGCGGGCGATGCGCAGCACCATGAACGCGCCAACGATACACACGCCGCCCGAGAGCATCGACGCCATGGTGTAGTTGCCGAGCGTGGCGCGCAGCGAGCCGGCCACCAGGGCCGCCGTTGCCGCACCGAGCTGGTGCCCGGCCACGATCCAGCCGAACACGATCGGCGCCATCGTTTTGCCGAACACGTCGGTCGTGAGGCGCACTGTGGGTGGCACCGTGGCAATCCAGTCCAGTCCGTAGAACAGCGCGAAGAGGGGCAGGCCGAAGAAGTCGAATCCGAAGGCGTACGGCAGGTAGATCAGGGACAGGCCGCGAAGCCCGTAATACCAGAAGAGCAGCACGCGGCTGTTGTAGCGATCGGAGAGCCAGCCCGACAGGGTTGTGCCCACGAGATCCAGCATGCCCATGGCCGCCAGAATGCCGGCGCCCTTGACCTCGGAGATACCGTAATCGCCGCACATCGCGATGAAGTGCGTGCCGATATACCCGTTGGTACTCGCGCCGCAGATGAAGAAGCTGAAGAACAACAGCCAGAAGTCGCGCTTGCCGGCGGCCATGCGCAATACCGACAGTGCGTGGGCGAGCGGATTGCCCTGATTGAGCGGCGCATCCGGGGTGCCTTCCGGTGCGCCGACCGGGCGCAGGCCCACCGAGCCAGGCCGCTCGGGCACGAGCAGTGCCACGAGCGGCAGCACCAGCGCGGCGACCGCCGCCACGATCAGCACCACCGGGCGCCAGCCGTAGCGTTCGGTAATCGCCGCCATCATCGGCAGAAACACCATTTGCCCGGTCGCCGAGCTGGCGGTGAGAATCCCCATCGCCAGGCCACGATGCGTGTGAAACCACCGATTCGAGACGGTCGCCGCCAACGTGATGGCAGCCACGCCGGTGCCGCCGCCGACCATTACGCCCCAGATCAGCACCATCTGCCACGGCGCGGTCATCAGCGACGAGAGCGCCGTGCCGGAGGCGAGCAGCAGCAGCGCGACCATCACGGTCGGTCGTATGCCGAACCGCTGCATGGCGGCAGCGGCGAACGGACCGGTCAGGCCGTAGAGCGCAAGGTTGACCGAAATGGCGAGCGACACGGTGGCCCGACTCCAGCCGAAGTCATGTTCGAGCGGCACCATCATCACGCTGGGCGTCGCACGGATGCCCGCCGACGCGAGCAGGACGAGAAAAATCACGCCGACCACGATCCACCCGTAATGGAAGTGACCGTTGATGCGCCTTGCGAGTGCTGCCTTCATGGCGGAAATCCTTGGCGTTCGGTGGCGAGCGGAGCGCGCCAGCCCGGGAACGATTGCGGGAGCCCGACTGTCTACGTTGATTCGTGCATTTGTGACAGATCGGTAACATGAGGTTGCCATGTTATGAACCGATCGGTAACATGTCAAGTATTCCATTGCGGTGGCAGGGCTTTGCCGGCGCCGCAGTTCACCGACCAGGGAGTGCCACACGAATGGCCAAATCGACGACGCCAGGCATGCCGGGCAAGGCATCCGCCAAGGGCGAGGGCAGTGCGGCGCCGGCGCGACGCCGAAGCGCAGCGCCGCGTCCGGGCAAGGCGGGGCGGCATGTCACGCCCGCTCCCATTGCGCAGCAGCATCTGCTCGACGCCGCCGTCGAGCTGTTCCACACCGAGGGGGTGCGTGCCGTCGGGGTGGACGCCGTGGTCAAGCGCGCGGGCGTGAACAAGATGAGTCTGTATCGCCAGTTCGCGTCGAAGGACGATCTCATTCTGGCGTATCTCGATCACATGCAGACGGCCAGCCTGGCGCGGATCGACGCGAGTATCGCGAAGCACGAGGGCGATCCGCGCGCGCAGTTGCTGCAAATTTTCGTGGATCTCTCCGAGCGCGCGAGCCAGTGCGGCTATCGGGGGTGCCCGTTCGTGAATGTGGCCGCGGAGTTTCCCGATCCCGAGCATGCGGCGCGCAAGTCGGTCGTGAATTACAAGGCGGAGGTGGTGCGGCGCTTCACCGCGCTCGTGACCGCTGCCGGGTCCCGGCGGCCGGCGCCGCTGGTCGATGCGCTGTCGCTGATTCTCGAGGGGGCCTACGCGGCAAGCCAGACATTTGGCCCGGGTTCGGCGCCGCTGCGCATTTTGCCCACGGTTGCCCGGCAGATCATCGACGCGGGGCTGGCCGGCGCGCTTCAGGACGACTGAAGCCCGGACCCCGCCCGGACCTGGCCCGGGCCGAGCGGCGAAAGTCAGGCGGCGAGTCGCGCCCGTGCCACGCTGGCCGTGCCGCGCGTAACCGGGGCGGCGCCGGTCGGGGTGTCCTCCGACGTCATGCGAAAGGCCGCGACCGCCTGGTCCAGCATGTGCGCCTGGTCTTCCATCGATGCGGCCGCCGCGGCCGCCTGCTCCACCAGCGCAGCGTTCTGCTGCGTGACCTCATCCATCTGCGTGACCGCCCGGCCGACTTGCTCGATGCCGTGGCTCTGCTCCTCGGACGCCGCCGAAATCTCGCCCATGATGTCGGTGACGCGACGCACGGCCTGCACCACGTCGTGCATCGTCTGGCCGGCCTGGGCGACGAGGGTCGAGCCGTCCTGGACGCGGCCGTTCGACGCTTCGATCAACTCCTTGATCTCCTTGGCCGCCGCCGCGCTGCGCTGCGCGAGCGTACGCACTTCGCCGGCCACCACGGCAAACCCCCGGCCTTGTTCGCCCGCGCGTGCCGCTTCCACGGCGGCATTGAGCGCCAGAATGTTCGTCTGGAAAGCGATGCCGTCGATCACGCTGATGATGTCGACCACCTTGCCCGAGCTTTGCGAGATGCCTTCCATCGTGGCCACGACCTGATCGACGACATGCCCGCCGCGCACGGCGATGGCCGACGCACTCTCGGCGAGCTGGCTGGCCTGACGGGCGTTGTCGGCGTTCTGTCGCACCGTGGAGGTTAGCTGCTCCATCGACGACGCCGTCTCCTCGAGCGCGGCAGCCTGCTGTTCGGTGCGCGCCGACAGGTCGGTGTTGCCTTCGGCGATTTCCCGCGCGGAAAGTGTGATGGCACGGGTGCCGCTGCGGATGCGTCCGATCATCTGCTGGAGGTTGGCCTGCATGCGCTGCATGGCGAACAGCAGGCTGTCGCTGTCGCCCTGGCGCAGTCGGACCTGAGCGAGCAGGTCGCCGTCGGCGATACGCGTGGCGATATCCGCGGCGTACTCCGGCTCGCCGCCCAGGCTGTGCTGCACGTTGCGGATGATGAGCAGCATGATCCCCGACACGGCCAGACCGACGATGGCGAGTATGACGCCCCAGCGCAGCAACGCCCCCACGAACGCCGTGTTGATGTCGTCGACGTAGACGCCGGTGGTCAGGTACCAGTCCCAGGGGGAATAGGCGCCCACGCGGCTGATCTTTTCGACGGGCTTGTCCGAGCCGGGCTTCGGCCAGAGGTACGTAACGAAAGGATCGTCGGTGCGCGCCGCGGCGACGATGTCCGAGAACATGAGCTTGCCCGACGGATCTCGGAACTGGCTCATGTCCTTGCCTTCGAGCTTGGGGTTGACCGCGTTGAGCACGATGACGCGCTGCGAGTTGAGGATGCCGAAATAGTTCTCGCCGTCATAGCGGATGGCACCGATCTGTTCGCGCGCGAGCTTCTGGGCTTCGGCGACGGTGATTTCGCCGCGCTGCGCACGCTCCGCGTAGTACTTGACCAGGCTCAGGCCCGCATCGACCACGTGGGTAAGCCCCTCGCGCCGCTCGGCAAGCATCGTGTCGCGCTGGGCCCACGCGCCCCAGACCGCCATGGCCAGCAGGCTGACCCACATCAACGCAACGGCAGACCACAACTTCGCTTTCAAACTCAACTGCTGCATCACTTCGTCTTCCCCACTGGTTCCGCTTCGGTGTGACGGACTCGCTGCACGTTGGCGGCGGCCACGCGAGACGCGTCGTCTGGCTCGCTCGGGCCGAATGTCGATCGAATGTCAGCGTCCCTGATGAGAAAACACTGACCGAACGTGTGCTAACGGCAGTCCGGGCAAGGACTTGAGGCGCGCGCGGGGCGACGCGCGAGCGAGCAAAGGGAAAACCGGGCGAACCGAGGATGAACGGTTCGGGAAAGCCGGGCGACGACAACCGCTCAGCCGTGGATGACCACCATCAGGCCGCGCGCGACGGACTTGCCCACGTTGCGGATCGCATGCGCGCGGTCGGCGGGGTAGCGGGCGGTCTCGCCCGGCCTGGCGCGACGCGCGATGTGATCGACCTCGATGTCGATCTGGCCGTCGAAGACCGTGAAATGCTCGCGCGTGCCCGGATCGTGCGGCTCGGACACGAGCGCGGCGCCGGGTTGCAGGGTCAGCTCATACCACTCGAATTTCCCGGCCAACTCCATCGGGCCGAGGATTTTGAGTTGATAGGCCTGTTCCGCGCCGGCCAACGTGGGTGTCTCGTGCTTGCCGAAGATGCGCACCGGTTCCGGATCGCCGGCCGGGGCACCCAGCAACTGATCGAGCCGAACACCCAGCGCGTTGGCCAGCCGCCACGCCACGGCGATGGTCGGATTGGCCTTGTCACGCTCGATCTGGGAGAGCATCGACTTCGATACCCCCGAGGCGCGGGAGAGCGTCTCGAGCGTCATGCCACGCTCCTTGCGCAACTGCTGGATCATGTCGCCGACCGGCGGCGGGGCGCTCGGCGGCAGGGCGGCGGACGGAGTACTTGCCATCGGGATTCCGGGATATTAGAATTTTTCAATATATTGAAACTTGTTCAATATAAAGTATAGTTTTCGATAAGGTGGATAGCGTCATGGTAGCAGAGCCCGCTGCACGGCCGATACGCGTTCGGTTAACGCCGGACCGGGGTGGGCCTGTCAGGGCGGGATCGTGCGCTGTCGACCGACATCGCAGCCGGCTCACCCGACGCCGGCCGACCTATCGGGCGGGGCCGCAAGACGGCGCCGCCGTCCGCACAAAGGAGATGCGCACGATGACCGCACAACAACCGGAAGCCCGCGAAGGCTTCTACCGGCAACTGACCGAACGACTCGAAGACACGCGCCGCCAGGGCCTTTTCAAGCAGGAACGCGTGCTCATGTCGCGGCAGGGGCCGGAGGTCATGTGCGACGACGGGCAGACCCGCATCAACCTGTGCGCCAACAACTACCTCGGGCTTTCCGGTAGCGAAACGCTCGTCAAGGCGGGGCAGAAGGCGCTGGAGGACTTCGGCTTCGGCCTGTCGTCGGTGCGTTTCATCTGCGGCACCCAAGGCCCGCACAAGGCGCTCGAGGCCCGCATCGCGGCGTATCTCGGGACGGAAGACGCGATCCTCTATGCCGCGGCGTTCGACGCGAACGGCGGCGTTTTCGAGCCGCTTTTCGACGAGCAGGACGCGATCATCTCCGACGCGCTCAACCATGCATCGATCATTGACGGGGTGCGGCTTTGCAAGGCGCAGCGGTTGCGTTACGCCCACAACGACATGGATGATCTGGAGCGCCAGTTGCAGGCGGCGGCCGGGGCGCGCCATCGCATCATCGTCACCGACGGCGTGTTCTCGATGGACGGCACGATCGCCCAGCTCGATCGCATCGTGGCGCTGGCCGAGCAATACGGTGCGCTCATCATGATCGACGAGTGCCATGCAACCGGCTTCATGGGGCCGACCGGGCGCGGCACGCACGAGCATCATGGCGTGCTCGGCAGGATCGACATCATCACCGGCACACTGGGCAAGGCGCTTGGCGGCGCCATGGGCGGTTTCACCGCCGGTCGTCGGGAAGTGGTCGAAACGCTGCGCCAGCGCTCGCGTCCGTATCTCTTCTCCAACAGCCTGGCGCCGGCGATCGTCGGCACGTCGCTCGCCGTCTTCGACGAGCTGGAACATTCGTCCGCGCGACGCGAGCAACTGCATGCCAACACGGCGTTTTTCCGTCAGGAAGTGGCGGCGCTGGGCTTCACGATCAAGCCGGGCACGCACCCCATCGTGCCCGTCATGCTGTTCGACGCCACGCTGGCGCAGCGCTTCGCGCAGCGGTTGTACGAACTGGGTGTGATTGCCACCGGTTTCTTCTATCCCGTGGTGCCGCAAGGACAGGCGCGGGTGCGCGTTCAACTCTCGGCGGCGCACACCCGAGAACACCTCACGCGGGCGCTGTCGGCGTTCGCGCAGGCCGGCAACGAACTCGGCATTCTCAAACAAGGTTGAACATGGAACGCATCCTCATCATCGGCGCCAACGGACAGATCGGCAGCGAACTCGTCGAAGCCCTTGCCGCGCAGTACGGCAAGGGGAACGTGATTGCGTCGGACATCGCGCCCGGCCCGTCGCGTCACGCGGTCCACTACGAGACGCTCGACGTGCTCGACGCCGTACGACTCGCGGCGCTGGTCGAGCGCTTCGGCATTACGCAGATCTTCCATCTGGCGGCGCTGCTGTCGGCGACCGGCGAAACGCGTCCGTTGCAGGCATGGACCCTCAACATGAATGGCCTGCTCAACGTGCTCGAACTTGCGCGCGAGCGCAAGCTGCGCGTGTTCTGGCCGTCGTCGATCGCCGCGTTCGGGCCGCATACCCCGGCGGTGGAGACACCGCAACTGGCCATCATGGACCCGACCACGATGTACGGGATCAGCAAGCAGGCGGGCGAGCGCCTGTGCGAGTACTACTTCACGAAGTTCGGCGTGGACGTGCGCAGCCTGCGCTATCCGGGGGTGATCAGTTACAAGACGCCCCCGGGCGGCGGCACGACCGACTATGCCATCGACATCTTCCAGGCCGCACGCCGTGGCGAGGCGTACACATGCTTCCTGAAGGAAGACGCCATGCTTCCGATGATTCACATGCCGGACGCCGTGCGCGCCACGCTGGAACTGATGAACGCCGACGCCTCGCGGCTGCGCGTGCGATCGTCGTATAACGTGGCGGGCGTGAGTTTCGATCCGGCGACGCTGGCCGCGGCGATCGCGCGCCGGGTGCCGGGTTTCAAGGTGACGTACGCGCCGGACTTCCGTCAGGCGATCGCCGAGACGTGGCCGCACACGCTCGACGACACGCATGCGCGCTACGACTGGGGCTGGAAGCCCGCCTACGATCTCGACGCCATGGTCGACGACATGCTCGCCAATGTCCCGTTGGACTGGAGCGTGCCTGCCCTGGGAAACGCAGCTTGAAGGGCGAGAGCGAAACGAAGGGGAAAGACGATGACTGAAAACGGTGACTGAACAGCGAACGCGACAGTCCCGGCAAGGCGCGTGCGATGTCGAGTCGTACGCGCCTTGTGTTTTCAGACGCCCGGCCTGCCGTGCTGCTTACTTCGGGTGATGTACCGCGTAGTAGGCGAGGGCGGCGAGGACCGCGCAGGTCACGGCAAACGCGCGACGACGCCAGCGGTAGGCGGGGGTCAGGCTCATGGCACGGCCACGGCCTTCTTCTTTCGAATGGTAATAGCTCATGATACGTCTTCTCGGGTCTGATACACGGTCTGCGCCGCGGAAAGAACCTGCGCGATGAACTGTCGATGCGCCCCCCGGGGCATCTGCCGCAGGTTCTGAATCGATTATGCGACCGCACAAAAACGACCGCGAATCAGTATCTATACCGATAGGTGTCGCCTTTTTGACACGGTCAGCCGCACGGCGATGGCTGTTTCGACGAAGCCTTCGGAACGGGCAACGTGCCTGCCTCGCCCCGCCGCAGCCCGGCGCCACGGCCCGGTGACGGGGGTTCCCCGGTCGATGTCTCGATCGGCGTGACTCTCGAATTGCGAAGGTTGCGCGGAATCCCCATTTGCCCGCTTGCGTGCCGCGTGAGGCGCTGAAACAATGCACGAAAACGGTGGCCATGACGAAGGCCGCTTTCAGATCGTCGTTGAGATCACGCCTGGGGAGGGTCGTGCCATGACGCCGAAAACGCGCCGCACCATCGCTTGCGGCCATCGCGGAGTCGCCATCCGGCGCGCCGCCATTGTCATTGCCGCTGCGGGTCTGTGCACGGCTCACGTTCAGGCGCAGGAAGCCATGCTGCGCGCCAACAATCAGGTCTGGCTCGGGGTGGGCGCCCAACCGCTCAATTACCGGGAAGATATCGGACCGGGCAAAAGCGATTCCGAACGCGGCACTACCGCGGCGTTCGCGTTGGGTGCGACTACCCAGCGCCAGCTTTTCGGCATCTCGAACCTGTATTTCAGCGGTTCAGTGCGCGTGGCGCACGGCAATGTCGATTACAGTGGCTATTTGCAGGACTTCGCCGGCCGGGTCGTGCAGCCGAATTACCAGATGACCACGCGCTCGACGAATACCGACGTCACGCTCAAGGCGGGCAAGGCGATCCCGTTTCGTCTCGGCACATGGGGCGCGCAGGTGGTGCCTTACCTGAGTTACAGCTATCACGACTGGATTCGCGACAGCAGTCGTGACCCCTACGGCTTCTACGAACGCTATCGGCACCACGTGGTCGGCGGCGGGCTGATGGGGCAGCTGGAAGTCACGCCGAGGCTCGTGGCGACGGCCGATGTGCGGGCCGGGGCGATGGTAGGGGCCTCGATGACGCAGGCGGGATCGCAGAACACGTTCAGCCTGGGCAACAAGCCCGTGGTCGTGGCCGGGCTCGGCCTCGACTACGCCGTGGCCCGAAACTTCCACATCAACGCCTCGTACGAATGGTCGCGCTTCCAGTATGGCCGTTCGAGCGTGACGCAGGTGGCGCCGGGCACGGCTGCCTACGAACCCGATTCGAGAACGATCACACAGACCTGGATGATCGGCGCTGGCTACGCGTTCTGAGCGCAAGCCGTCCGCGTTTCCCAGGGGGCGGCGACCGGCGCGATCAGGTCGCGCCTTCGACGTCCTCGAGACTGAACGTTTCCGTGTGGTCGTTGTACGAGAAGATCTCGGCGTAGCGCCCCCAGTTGATGGCGGTATCGAGCGTTTCCTGTGCGAGGTCGTCCGACATCGAGTCCTCCAGCTCCTGTTCGAAGCGCACGCGCGGTGCGCGTTGGCCACGACGCTCCTGCAACACCGCGCGAATCTTCGCGGCAAGCGGCACATGGCGCAGCAGATGCTCGGCAAACAGCACCTTGCGTTCCTGTGTGCTCACGTCCACGAACCGCTTGCCGGCGGCGGTCAGCAGAATGTCGCCTTCCTTGAGTTCCGCGAAACCGAGCTGATCGAGAATTTCCGCCACGGGGAACAGATCGTCGACTTCGAGCAGCAGCGTCTGCGCGATTTCCGGCAGGTCGGCGCGACCGTTGTAAGGCGGCACGGCGAGCGCTTCGAGCAGACCGGCCATCAGGTTGGTCGAGACTTCGTGCAGCGGACTGGACAACTCCAGCGGCATCTTCTGCGTGGTGTGCGCGTTGCGACGCGCGGTCATCAGTGCGTAGATGTCGTCCACCATCTTGCGGAAGGCGGGGTCGAGACGGTTGCGACGGTGCGCGAACGGCACCTTGATCTCGGCTACCACGCGGCCCGGATTGGATGACAGCACCAGAATGCGGTCGCACATGAACACCGCTTCCTCGATGTTGTGCGTGACGATCAGGATCGACTTGATCGGCAACTGGCGCTGGCTCCAAAGATCGAGCAGATCGGTGCGCAGCGTTTCCGCCGTGAGCACGTCGAGAGCGGAAAAGGGCTCGTCCATGAGCAGCAGCGTGGGGTTGACCACGAGGGCCCGGGCAAAACCCACGCGCTGGCGCATGCCGCCCGACAGCTCGCGCGGATACGCGTTTTCGAAACCGTCCAGGCCGATCAGATCGATTGCCGCGAGCGCGCGCCGACGTCGCTCCTTGGGCTCGACGCCCAGCGCTTCGAGTCCGGCTTCCACGTTCTGCAGCACGGTCAGCCACGGGAACAGGGCAAAGGTCTGGAACACCATGGCCACCCCTTCGGGCGGGCCCTCCAGCGGCTGTCCCATGTAGCGGATATCGCCCGAGCTCGGCTGGATCAGGCCGGCGATGATGCGCAGCAGGGTCGACTTGCCCGAGCCGGAGCGGCCGAGCAGGCCGACGATTTCGCCTTCGTGCAGTTGCAGGTTCACGCCGTCGAGCACCTGGCGCTCGTCGCTGCCCTTGCGGAAACCGCGGCTGACGTTGGCGAGCGAGAAGATCTCTTTTCCGGCAATCGTATGGGTATCGTTCGGCATCACGGCCCCTTCAATTCAGACGAAGCTTGTTTTCGGCGATGGCGTACATGGGGCGCCACAGCAAGCGGTTGAACAGCACCACGAACAGCGCCATCACGGCGATGCCGAGCAGAATGCGCGGATAGTCGCCGTCAGCGGTGGTCTGCGCGATGTACGCGCCCAGGCCGTGCGCGGCGACCTTGTCGTCGCCCCACTGCACCCATTCCGAGACGATGGACGCGTTCCAGGCGCCGCCCGACGCCGTGATCGCACCGGTCACGTAGTACGGGAAGATGCCGGGCAGCATCACCTGGCGCCACCACTGCCAGCCGCGAATGCGGAAGTTGGTGGCGGCCTCCTTGAAGTCGTTCGGGAAGGCGGTTGCACCGGCGATCACGTTGAACAGGATGTACCACTGCGTGCCCAGCACGATGAGCGGCGAGAGCCAGATGTCCGGATTCGCGTGGAAGTGGACGATCGCCATCACGAAGATCGGGAACAGCAGGTTTGCCGGGAACGCGGCGAGGAACTGCGCCAGCGGCTGGATGCGCTCGGCCAGCTTGGGACGCAGCCCGATCAGCACGCCCAGCGGCACCCAGATCGCGGACGCGATCGCGATGAGCACGACAACGCGCACCAGCGTGATCAGGCCGAGGCCGAAAACCCGCAGCACCTCGGAGAAGCCGACTTCGGAGAGCACGAAGTCGCAGATCTTCCACGCGGCCCATACCCCCATCACCACCAGCAGCAGCGCCCACAGCCAGTCGATCGCGCGCGAGAGCCGGGTGTTCGATTCCGAGTGAATGGCCGCGGGCAGCGACAGTGGCATGCGCATACGGGCGATCGTGCGCAGCAGCTTGCCGAACGGGCGCAGCAGGAACTGAATCGCACGCGTGCGCTGGATCACGTTGAGCACCCACGATTCCGGCGCGGCTTGCGAGACCGTGTCTTCGAGACGGAATTTGTCCGCCCAGGCCACCATGGGGCGGAACAGGAACTGGTCGTAGATGACGATGACGACGATCATCGCCAGGATCACCCAGCCCACCGCATGCAGGTCGCGCTGCAGGATGGCCGTCGCGAGATACGCGCCGATGCCCGGCAGCGTGACCGTCTTGTCGCCCACCGTGATCGCTTCCGATGCCACCACGAAGAACCAGCCGCCCGACATGCTCATCATCATGTTCCAGATGAGGCCGGGCATCGAATAGGGCACGTCGAGCTTCCAGAATCGCTGCCAGGGCGACAGACGCAGATTTACCGCGACTTCGGACAGGTCGCGCGGCTGCGTTCGCATCGACTGATAGAACGAGAACGTCATGTTCCACGCCTGGCTCGTGAAGATCGCGAAGATGGCGGCGCATTCGGCGCCGAGCACGCGTCCCGGGAAAAGTGCGAGGAAGAAGGTGACCGTAAACGAGATATAACCCAGCACCGGCACCGACTGGAGGATGTCGAGCATCGGCACGAGCAGCTTCTCGGCGCGCCGGCTCTTGGCCGCGAGCGTTCCGTAGACCAGCGTGAAGAGCAGCGACGCGACCATGGCCGCGAGCATGCGCAACGTGGTGCGCAGGGCATACTCGGGCAGGTTGGACGGGTCCAGCGATATGACTTCGGACTGCAGGTCGGCCAGCGGCGCCCAGGTCTGGCGAATGCCCGACGAGCTCACCATCAGGAACCCGATGATGAGCGGGAAGGCGATGAAATCCCAGCGATTGGGCAGCAGGCGTCGCGCAGTGGCGGGGATGAACGGACGGGCTACGCGCGTCATCAGGACCTCGAGAGATTGAGGGGTCGGACGGTCAACAGGAGTTTGCGCCGCATTGCGGCACGGGCGGCCACGGGCACGTGCGCAGGGACGGCAGCGGATGCTACCAGATTGCCCCGCAAATTGATGTTAAAGCGCATGTCGCGGGCTGGCAAACCCGCTGCGTGGCGACTGACTGTGGTTTTTATGCTGCACTGCGTCAGGTCTCCCGTTTCGGTGGGTGATACATGGCGGGCGGCGGTTCGCCTGATCGCCCGCGCGCGATTTCCGGAAGTTAGGGGCGGGCGGTTTCGGGCAGGGAAAACGCTATTTTGAAGATGTGAACTTTATGGGCGCGGCGCAGACCAATTCCCGCGGCTTGATTCGTGCCGTGCGGTCGTGTAGTGTGCACCGCTCGATCGGGCCACGGCGCCTGCTGCCATGGGGCAAGATGCCCTCTGCGGCCGACGTGTGGCATGCCGGCCCGACCCCCTCCAATTCCCAGACAAGCAAGGATGCGCCGCATGACGACGCCATTGGACGCGCGTTGCGAGCGCGCACAACAACTGAGTGCCGCGGGCCGGCTCGACGAGGCGATCGCCGAGTTGCGGCAGGTACTGAAACAATCTCCCGAATTTGTCCCTGCCCTCGAGGGCGTGGCCTACGTCTCGCTGCGCATGAGCGCCTTCGAGGCGGCCGCCGACGCATTCGACCGTCTGCTTGCGCTCGTGCCGCAGCCGGGCGCGCAGGCCTGTTTCGACGCCGCGATGGCGAACCTGCAGGCGGGGCGTCAAATGCGAGCCGAAGCGTTGTTCGAAGCCACCGTGCAGCAGTCGCACGACGTCATCGGCACGATGCACACCGTGGGGCTCACGTGGGCGCAGGCGGGCGACAGCGCCCGCGCACTCGTCTGGTTCGAGCGCACGGCGGCCAAGGCCCCGGCGCTTTGGCAGGCGCATTTCAACCGGGGCCGCGCGCTTGCCGCGCTGGGGCGGTATGACGAAGAGATCGACGCCTACCGCCTTGCCAACGCCATTGCGCCGCAGCAACCCGATCCGCTGGTGAACCTCGGTGTGGCGTTGCGCGAGCGGCATGCGTTCGCCGACGCACTGCAATGCCTGCACGAAGCGGTGAAGCGCTCGCCCGATCACGTGGGCGCGCGCACCAATCGCGCGCAGACTCACCTCTTGCTGGGCGACTATGAACCGGGCTGGCATGACTACGAATGGCGCTGGCAGGAAGGCGTGCAGGAGCGGCGCTTTGCCGACCGGTTGTGGGACGGGCACGCGTCGATCGAAGGCAAGACCGTGTTCGTCTACAGCGAGCCCGGCTACGGCGACACCCTGCAGTTCGTCCGGTTCCTGCCGCGCCTGGTGAAGATGGGAGCCAACGTCGTGCTTTCGGTGCAGGCGCCGCTCGTCACGTTGCTCGGCGGCGTGGCGCGCGGGGTGACGGTGCTCGGCGATCACATGCCGGTGCCGTCGTTCGACTGGCAGGTGCCGCTGCTCAGCCTGCCTCATCTGCTCGGGATCGGGGGCGATGTGGCCGTGCATTCGCCCTACCTGCGCTCCAGTGCCGGGCGGGAGATGGTCTGGCGCTCCGCGCTCGGTGCCAAGCCCGAGGGCGCGCTGCGCATCGGCTTCGTGTGGCGTGCGCGTGCGCTTCCACCGCAACGGGATGTGCCGCTCGCGCACTGGGCGCCGGTGTTCGCGTCGGGCGCGCAGTGCTACGCGCTGCAAGTCGATGCCACGGAAGAAGAGCGTGCTGAACTCGCGCGGTATTCCAACGTGCATGACATCGGCGCCAAGCTCAGCGACTTTGCCGAGACGGCTGCCGTCATGGCCCAGATGGATCTCGTGATCTCGGTCGACACGGCGGCGCTGCATCTGGCCGGCGCCCTGGGCAAGCCGGTCTGGGGGCTGATCCAGCACACGCCCAACTGGCGCTGGCAGCTCGATCGCCGCGACAGCGACTGGTATCCGTCGGTCACCTTGTACCGTCAGCCCGAGCGCGGCGACTGGGGCGGCGCAATGGCGCAGGTTGCTCGTGACCTCGACGCGTGGATGCGGGGCGCGCCGATGGCGCAGGTCGCATGATCGCGTGGGGCCGATGACGACGGCGCTCCGGATCGTGCGGCGTCGGTCGTGCATGGCAGCGGTGGGGCCGCGTACGACGTCCGCCGTGACGTCCACGCCGGCCCGCCGGAATCAGCCGGAATCATCTGGAATCAGCCGGCGTCGGCCTGGTCTTCCTCGACGTCGCGCAGTCGCGTGTAGATGTTCCAGCTCGCGATGAACAGCGCGGCGATGAGCGGCCCGATCACGAAGCCGGTCAGGCCAAAGAGGGACATGCCACCGAGCGTGGAGATGAGCACGACCCAGTCGGGGAGTTTGGTGTCCTTGCCCACGAGGATCGGGCGCAGCACGTTGTCGACGAGGCTTACGATGGTGCCGCAGAACGCGAATAGCACCACGCCTTTCCAGATCGCCCCCGAGAGCAGCAGCCAGATGCCCACCGGCACCCACACCACCGCCGCGCCGACCGCTGGCAGCAGCGACAGGAACGCCATCACCACGGCGGCGAGCACGTAGCCTTCGATACCGAGCACCGCGAAGATGATGCCGCCGAGCATGCCCTGCGCGACTGCGACGGCGATGTTGCCCTTGACCGTGGCGCGCACGACCGTGGTGAATTGCCGGATCAACTGACCCTTGTGACGTTCGTCGAGCGGCAGCGCACGGCGTACCATCGACCCGAGCGCCACGCCGTCGCGCAGCAGGAAGAACAGCATGTAGAGCATCACGCCGAAGCTCACGAGCAACTGCGCCGTGTTCTGGCCGATGCTCACGAGATAGACGGCCACGAGACGGCCGATCTGTGCCGCGCCGTCGCCGAGTTTCTGCTGAATGGCGTTGACATCCTGCACGCCGGCGAGGTCCATGATGCGATGCACGCTCGCGGGCAGCCGGTCGAGCAATTGCTGAAAGGCGACGGTGAGTTGCGGCAGATCGGTGCGAAAGCGCACGAGCGCCGAGCTGATTTCCTGCGTGAGCATGCCTACCACCACCGTGAGCGGGAGAATCACGATGAGCAGGACCAGCGCGAGGGTGGTGAGCGCGGCCAGATTCGGGCGCCCGCGCATGCGGAGCAACACGCGGCGCTGCACTGGC
This sequence comes from Pandoraea morbifera, assembly GCF_902459575.1. Taxonomy (NCBI): domain Bacteria; kingdom Pseudomonadati; phylum Pseudomonadota; class Betaproteobacteria; order Burkholderiales; family Burkholderiaceae; genus Pandoraea; species Pandoraea morbifera. Next base: position 203,311 of record NZ_CABPSD010000004.1, on the reverse strand, counting down.
TGGAACAGCAGCGCGAGGATCGTGCCCCAGAACACGGCGCCGAAGAGGGGGAACAGGATCCACCCGAACGCGACCGTCACCACGAACAGCATCAGGTGGAAGAATTTGCGCTGGTCGCTACGACTCGACATGAGGTTTCCTTGCAGATGGCGACGGCACGGAAGGTGCGTCAGAGGTTCTTATATCAGAATCGGACGTCTGTCCGATGGCCTCGATGATACGGAGCACGAGCGGATGTCCTTCGCCGCGTCGCGAGCGGATGGCGTGGATTTCCTCGTGGACGCCCTCGGGCCGCCCCAGCCAGCGCAGGCCGCGCAACATCGACACGTCGCCCGCGCCTGCTTCGCTTAGCGCGAAGACACCCATCCCGCGCGTGGCGAACACGGCCATGAGCGCGCTGTCTTCGAACTCGCCCACGACATTGGGCCGAATCCCCTGTGTCTCGAACCACAGATCGAGGCGTGCGCGCAGCGCGGAGTGCCCCGTGGGCAGGAGCACCGGCAACTCGGCGAGGCATTGCGGAAACGCGTCGCGCGAGGCGTTGCGCACGACCGATGCCGGGCCGTACCAGTCCACCGGCGATTCCGCGAGACGCTCGCTGGCCAGACGCAACGTCGGGTTATAGGGGGCGGGCTGGCTGGCGAGCACCAGATCGAGTTTGTGCAGCGCCAGCTCGGCGAGCAATTGCTCGTGCTCGCCCTCGTGGCAGACCAGTCTCAGGGCCGGGGTGTCGAGTACCGGGGCGAGGATCGCATGCGCGGCCAGTTTGGAGATGCCGTCGGCCAGTCCCACGGACAGACGCGCCACCCGGCCGCTCGCCGCCTCGCGGACTTCGTCGGGGATCGACTGGCCGAGACGAAAAATCTCTTCGGCACGTCGAAACGCCGCCTGCCCCGGTTCCGTCATCGTCACGCCCCGCCCGGCAGGCTTGAGCAACTGATGCCCCAGTGACTTCTCGAGCTCTCGCACCTGGGCGCTGATCGTCTGCACGGCCATGTCCAGGCGTTGCGCCGCTCGGGCGAAGCCGCCTTCCTTGACGACGACCCAAAAATAGTAAAGATGTCGGTAGTTCAACATGTTCCTGTATCTTCGGAAAAACCGAACTTCCATGAAGTATATAGATGGTTTTTGCGAAGCGTGAGTTCGACGATGATGCGGTTCTGAACCCGCAAGCTACGTTTGGTGCGGGTTGCGAGGGAAGGACGGGGGCGCGGCGTCGGGAGGTTTGAGGCGGGCGCTCCGACAACCATACGGAAACTCTGACGCACATATGGACTATTTACTTGCTTTGGCGGCTGACCCGGCGGTGTGGGCGGCCCTTGTCACGTTGGTGGTCATGGAGGTCGTGCTTGGCATCGACAACCTGATCTTCATTTCGATTCTGACCAACAAGCTGCCGTTGGCGATGCGGGCGCGTACGCAACGCATGGGAATTGCGCTGGCCCTGGTTATGCGTCTGGCGCTGCTTGGAACGGTGGCGTGGATCGCGAAGCTCACGACGCCGCTCTTCGAGTTGTTCGGTCACGGGTTTTCGTGGCGCGACCTGATTCTGGTCGCGGGTGGTCTTTTCCTGGTGTGGAAGGCGACCAAGGAGATGCATCATCATGTGGCGCACGGCGCGGGCGAGGACGATGAGGCGGGGCATGGCGACGGGGCGTCGGGGGCCGGTACGCTGGCGACGATCACCGCACGCGCGGCGGTCATGCAGATTCTGCTGCTCGATCTCGTGTTCTCGATCGACAGTATCGTCACGGCCGTGGGCATGACGGAACACATCCCGATCATGTTCATTGCGGTGATTGCCGCGGTGACCGCGATGCTTTTCATGGCGGGTCCGCTTTCGCGTTTCATTGCCGCGAATCCCACGGTCGTGATGTTGGCGCTGGGCTTCCTGCTGGTGATCGGTATGACGCTGATCGCGGAGGGCTTCGGGTCGCATGTGCCGAAGGGATACATCTACGCGGCGATGGCGTTCTCGGCATTCGTCGAGGGGCTGAACATGCTCACGCGTCGTGCGAAGGCGCGCCGCAATGCCCAGAAGGCGCGGGTGCTGCACTGAACGGCGCCGGCACGGCGCACATGCCGGCGCGTCTTTGAGACGCGCGCGGCGCGCGCTGGGAACTGAGCTGCCCCCAAGGGTTGGAGTCAACGCCAACCCTTGGGGGCTTTTTCATGGTGGTGGGGAGTTCGTTTTTTTCGAAGTTGAGTGAATGAAAATGCAGGTTTTTTCGTTGCGCTGCGCCCGATACATTGAAGGCGTTGTCTTTTCAGTGACGGAGCGAAACGATGAAGTGTCCTGTGTGCGGTACCCCGGATTTGTTGATGACGGAGCGTCAGGGCGTGGAGATCGACTACTGTCCGACGTGTCGTGGCGTGTGGCTCGATCGCGGCGAACTGGACAAGTTGATCGAGCGCACCGATGGCGGTCCGGCGATGACATCGCCGCAATCGGCGCGTCATCATGAGCGTTCGCAGCGGATGGAACGCGACACGCGAGAGCATCGCGACGATCGCCATTCGTACGACACGCATGACAGACATTATGGACACGACGATCGGCGACGGCATTACAGCCAGCCGCGCAAGAAGAAGTCGCTGTTAGAGATGTTCGATTTCGATTAATTGACGGCGTTGCGCAAATGCAAGGCGTCATGGTCGGCGCCTTGCGGGCGGCTATGAAGTGACGGGGGGGCCTGGCAATGTTCGGGGTGCGTGTTTCGCGCCCGTACGGACTGCGACCAATGTGGTCGGGGGCAGGGCGATATAACGCGCTCGCTGCTCAGACGCATCTCTATGCGACGTTGGCGTTCGGGGAATAAAAAAACGGCTTCCATCGCTGGAAGCCGTTTTCAAATTTGGTGGCGAATCAGGGACTCGAACCCCGGACCTGCGGATTATGATTCGGCGTGGAACGCGGTAAGTTGCTGAAAATTAAGAGAATTCGACCGTAAGCGACCGAAATCAAAAGTTGTTTGGCGTCATTAGTTTACCGTAATTTCGGGTGGTCTAAAAAAGCTGAGAGATGCACCGTGAATGCACTGGCGAAGCACTCCCAAGGTGCGCATTCAGTCGAGATTCCGTCCGTGGTCAGGAGGGGGCGGGAAGAAGCACACCCCATGTTATTGTTCAGACGGATGTGTTTCCGTCTGTGTCTGCCGCAGCTTATCTGGCTGCAAGGGGCAGAAGCGTTTATTTTCAATTTCCCTACAAACCTTCAAAGGAGAAACCAGGCGTGTTCTTCCCTATGAGGCACAAGCCTCTGTTTCATGAGGTGCAGCAGGAGATGCTAGCCATCGTCAAACGCCAAGCCTTTTGGCCCTATATCGGCTTGCGCGCGAGTGGTTTGATCGCCAAGGGCGGTATGCTTTTGGCGTTTTCCATGCTGCTTTGCTACATCATTCTTGGCCTCATCATGCAGCGGACCACGAACGTCGGGCCTGATGAAACGAGAAAGCTTGCCGAAGCCATCGTTCCTTACGTTTTGGGCTTCATGGGGGCTGGTATCGTCGCGGGGTTTTTTTACGACCACCTATGGGATCGGCTACAGCCTGTAGTTAGGGTCGCCGTGCGCGGCATTCAAGGCTAGAAGTCTTGTACGGTGGTGGTGGCCCCGTTTGCCACTTTAGATCGAGAACGTGTAGCCGCAGCCCATACATTCGCTGGTACTGCTGGCCCAAGTCGATGCTGATCTTGACAGATGAGGGATACGCGCTTCCGTCGCGTGCTGTTGGGGGGGCACTCGGCGGGACGGGCGGTCTGCGTGGGCGGTATGAGCTGTGGGCCGATCCCTCAAGTGTCAACCACATTGAAATGTCACAACTAGTCGCCTTCCTTGCGGGCGTGTAACCCATGGGCTACACTAGCCTATCAAGCTTACGGAGGGCTACGCGTGGTCACTATTCACCCGCAGAAGATCGAGGGCCATTTCCGGGCTGGCGTTGCGCTGGACCTCCACACCACCAGCAGCACTCCGACCGGCTACAACGAAGCCGGTCATCTGCAATTCGACACCGCGCGGCCTGAGATTGCGGAACTGCTGTATCAGTTGAAATACCACGGCAACCAGGAAGCGGCGAACGGGATCATTGAGGCGGCCGCCGCGTACCTGCAACAGCACCGGGCACATTTCGATTTGATGATTCCTGTACCGCCATCGTCGGCACGCGCCGTGCAACCGGTGCTCGTTCTGGCGAGCGGAATTGGAGCTGCGGTCGGTTTGCCGGTCGTCGAATGCATTGTCACGACCCGCGCGACAACGCAACTCAAAGGCGTCACTGATCCCGACGAACGCGTGAAATTGGTCGATGGCCTCTATGCCGTCGATCCGGCTCACACCGCAGGCAGAAACATCTTGCTATTTGACGATCTGTTTCGCTCTGGAACCACGATGAACGCCATTACTGACGTGCTGCTGAAACAAGGCGGCGCCAAAAGCGTGTGTGCTCTCACCATCACCAAAACTCGGAGGAACCGATGATGAACACGATTTTCATCGGCGGCTCGCGCCATGTGTCACGTCTACCGGCCGAAATTAAACACCGGCTCGATAACGTCATAAACAGCGGACACCAAGTCATTGTTGGCGATGCCAACGGTGCTGATAAGGCCGTGCAGAAGTACTTCAGCGATGCCGCTTACGACAAAGTGACGGTGTTTTGCTCTGGTGAGAGCTTTCGGAACAATCTTGGTCATTGGACAACGCGCAAGGTCGATGCACCGAAGAGTCTCAAAGGCTTTCAGTTCTACGCCGCCAAGGATCGCGAGATGGCGCGCGAGGCCGACTTTGGCCTGATGATCTGGGACGGTAAGAGCCCTGGCACCGTCCTTAACGTCCTGCGCCTAGTGCGTGCCGGCAAGATCGCGGTGCTTTTCAGCGTGCCAGAGAAGCGCGCGATCAACATCAAGACACAGACCGATTGGGATAGCTTCCTGGCCCATTGCAGCGACGAGCTGCGTCATGATCTGCACGAGCGGGCTACGCCCGACGAGTGGCAAGCGGGCCAGCAACAAAGCTTGCTCGACGTGAACCAGGAAACCGAACCCGAAGCCGCGCATCCGCAACTATCTGCGACGGGTTCGTCTGAGGAAGAGCTAGCCGACTCCCTTGACGCGGCACTCGCGGCGGCCGATCCGGTCGCAGTGGTTAATGCTCTTGGAGACTTGGCAAAAATGCGGGGCATGAGCAACGTCGCGAAGGATACCGGGCTGGCTCGCGAAAGCCTCTATCGCGCACTGAGTAGTGGCGGAAATCCTGAATTCGCGACGGTGCTCAAGGTCTTGTCATCCTTGGGGCTGCGCCTGAACGCAACGCATGCACGCTAGCGATTTGACAACGCGCGGGATCCAGCAGAGCCGTCGATAAACGGAGCGTTAGAACTCGTATTGTTTGCAGGACCACATTCCATCGGGGGGCTGTGTGAAACTCGCAGCGGTGATTCTTCAAAATTTCCGTGGGTATGCTCAAAGTACTCGAATAGAGATCGACGATCTGACGGCGTTCATTGGTAAGAACGACGCGGGCAAGTCAACGATCCTCGAAGCGCTCGAAATTTTCTTTAACGATGGCAAGCCAGAACGTGGTGATGCATGTGTGCATGGCACTGGCACGATGATCCGCGTCGGCTGCGCTTTCACCAGTCTCCCTGCCGAGATAGTTCTCGACACCGCGGCACGCACCTCTCTCGCGACTGAGCACTTGCTGAACGAAAAAGGCGAGCTGGAGATTTCTAAGGAGTGGGACTGTTCGGGAAAAACTCCGAAAGAGGCGGTCTTCGCGGTTGCTCTGCATCCGACCAATGCCGATGCGGCCGACTTGCTCATGCTCAAGAATACTGACCTGAAAGCCAGAGTCAAGAAGCTGGGCATAGATGAATCGACCGTAAATTTGACGGTGAATGGCAGCATGCGACAAGCGATCCGCGATGCCTGTCAACCACTAATCTTTGAGCGCCGGCTACTTCCGCTTGACAAGGAGGATGCCAAAAAGGTCTGGGAACAGCTCAAGCCGCAGCTGCCAATGTATGCGCTGTTTCGCTCGGATCGACCGAGCCAGGACGGCGATGAGGAGGTTCAAAGCCCGCTTAAGTTCGCGATCACACAAGCGCTCAAGGAGATGGCGGACGATCTGAAGAAGATCGAGGATGCGGTGAGGCTCCGAGCAGAGGATGTTGCGAAGCGGACGTTGGAAAAACTGAATGAGATGGACGGTCGCCTGGCGAGCGAGCTTAAGCCGTTTTTCAAGACCGATCCTAAATGGGATGTCTTCAAATTCGGTCTCGTGGGAGACAACGACATACCCATCAACAAGCGCGGGAGCGGAGTTCGCCGTCTCATTCTCCTGAACTTCTTTCGGGCTGAAGCGGAGAGGCGACGTACAGAAAAGGGAGCGTTGAGCGTCATCTATGCCATTGAGGAACCGGAGACGTCGCAACACCCCGACAACCAGCGGCTGCTTGTTCAGGCGCTCAAGGAACTTGCTGTTGACGAAAACACGCAAGTTCTGGTCACTTCGCATACGCCGGGCTTGGCGGGGCTTCTGCCCAGCGATAGCCTGCGGTGCGTGCGTAAACAGAACGATGGTACGGCGACCGTCGTTCATTGCACTGACGACGATTTGGCCACGATTGCGAACGAACTCGGCGTATTACCTGATCGGCGAGTCCAAGCGCTGGTCTTCGTTGAAGGGACCAACGATATCGAGTTCCTTGAGCGCATCAGCTCGATGCTGAAACCAGGCATGGCTGATGTCGTCGATTTCGCCGGCGACAACCGCGTGGCGCTCGTCCCTCTCGGCGGGGGCTCGCTCAAACAATGGGTTGCCAAGCACTATCTGCGAAACCTGAACCTCCCGGAAGTTCATATCTATGATCGTGACGAAGCCGTGCCGCCGAAATATCAGGCGGAATGCGATACCGTCAACGCACGCACTGATGGATCTTGGGCGGTCGTAACGACGAAGCGGGAGCTTGAGAACTATTTGCATGCCGACGCTATCGCGGAAGGCATGAACGGTATCGTGGTCACGTATACCGATACCTGTGACGTTCCGTTAATCGTGGCGAAGTCCGTTCACGAATCGTCCGGTAGCACGAAGCCGTGGGCAGATGTGTTGGCTGACGCCAAGGAGCTGTCGGACAAGATCAATCGGGCAAAGAAGCGTCTCAACCGCGACGCTGCCGCGAAAATGACTGCGGCGAGGCTTGCAGAGGTCGACGCGGCTGGCGAGGTATCGGGTTGGCTCAAAAAGATTCACGCGATGCTCGTCTAGTAGCGGGCGGAAACGGTTGATGGGGCGAGCGCTTGTACCGGCGGTGCCGTTCAAAGCCCGATCCCTAAAGTGTCAATCAACTTGCCTCAATCGCCGAGATTCCATGAGCCGCCTCGATATTGGTAGGTGCCGTTGAGGATCCCGGCCAGCCACGTCGACACCGTGGCCATCTTAAGACCGCCGAACAGCACGAGTTGCGAATCTTCCGTATCGAGCATTGCTACCGGTAACTCCGGCAGCATGCCGGTACCGATTCCCCCCTGTGGGAACTCGTTGCCGAAGTCGCGCTTTAGCAGCAGGCGTGACGTTGCCTTGCCCAAGGTCCGAAAGTTCTCTTTGCGAACCAGCCAATAACATTCGACGGCCGAAGCGGAGTACCGTTCCTGGCGGCGAATGAAATCGCGCAGGTGTTGGTACGAGCGTTGCAGTTCAATCACGATGGTACGCCCAGGGACGGAGAACAGAACATCGGCCTCCCACTTGTCGCCGCTCGATGATCTTCCAAGCGCTTCTTCGCTGCCCACAATGCCCAATACTATCCAAGGCTGCCAGGACCGCCGCTTTGCCGGCCTTATGCCATTTGGTCTCGGGGGCAGTGATGCATTCGTCAGATAGATGAGCGAAGAAGGGCATGCCGTTGATGCTCGTTTTTAGTACCGCCGGTGCCTTGCAGCATGGCATCACAAAATCGCCTAGCGGCGCGGTCTGCTTCAACCGATCCCACTCGGCGCTGGCGATTGCGGCCGCGTCCACCGGACGACCATCACGTGTCCAGGCTGATTGAGTCATGGCAGTCTCTTTCGAGAAAACGCGCTTCGCGCGTCGGCGCAGTCAGTCATCTTTGCCCTGGCCAGCGCGCCGCCAAGCCTCTAGGAATTCCAAGACTTCTGGATGCTCGCCGTTGCTAGCAACAGCTTCAACTCGCAAACGGAACGCGTCTAGGTCGAGCAATCGAGCCATGCCTTTCCTATGGACTCTTGTCACGCGTTGGGCGACAACGTCGCCCATTCCTCCGAAGCCCATCGATTGGGTCCAGCCATATGAAGTGAACGCCTTTGCAAGTTGTCGAACGCCATCATCACTGGCGAAAACTCCAGATGTCCATGCTCGAACTTCCGCGCCATCGTCAGTAGCCAAGTCTGCCCACCAATTCAAAAGGTAGGATAGATCCCGGTGTGCGAGCAGCGTGCCATCCGCTGCTGCCGCTTCGATTCGCGAGCGCAGGAGGGCGCGGAGATGCTCGGCGTCGGCTTCCGTGGTCAGGCAGTTCTCCGGCGGCTCGCGCTCTTGGCCTTCGCGTGGGTGGTAGTCAGTCCAAGCGGAACGTGAGAAGTCGGCAAGCCACCCAAGGGAAGCCGCGTCGCAGGCGTGCCGAAAGATAGCTGAGCGTTCGTCGAGCGTATAGCGCTCCTTCGTGAGCGCTCGCAGCAGCCAGTGCAGGCGCAATTCGTTGCTATCCATGCTGAAAGCTCTCGCGGAATCGGCTTCGACGTTGATCTCGTCAGCGATTGAGAATAGCGCGGTCAGAAGTGCCTCGACTTTGTCGCGATCTACACGTTCGGAGTGAGTTATCAGCTCGCCGAGCCATACAGCGGCCTTGGTGCCGCCAGATCGTCGAGTCACCATTGAGGCGTGGCGCAATGTGGCCTTGACAAATTCGACGTCGTCGGCGCGCGCTACAAACTCATCAAGTTCGGTGCTCGTGAGCACCTCGTCGCCGATCGAGAAGCGGAAGTAGGTGTCGAAATGAGCAGGTGAACACACGCGGCGTTTCATTGCCCATTGCTTGGCGAACCCTTCGTCGTAGCCCATATTTGCCCAAGCGGACTCCAAGACTGGGAACAGCCTCATCAGAAGTCGTCGCATCCGATCATGCTCTGGGGGTGGCGCAGCGCCGAATAATAGCTCGTTGAAGTACCGTGCTGCCTCCCCCCGCTCACGCCCTTTGTCGCGACCATTGCCGCTCAATTGTTCCTTGTTTTGGCGGATGGCTCGATATATCGCGGGATGCAGAAGCCGAAGCATCTCCAGCGCGAGGAAATCGGCGCGGTCCACTTCACTGGATACAGCGGGCCATGACACGCTCAGTGAATTTGCGAAGCGTGCGACATCCCGCGGAGTCCGCATTGCTGGCGAGATTCCTTCGTAGAAGATGTTCATGAAGCGCACCATGTCCGCCTCCGCGGGCGCGCCGCAGATGGACCCGATTAGCGACAGCAAATGTTGCTGAACTTCGAACGCTGCCGGATCGGGTATTTCGAATGCGGCCTGAATGATCTTTTCGAGGTAGTGCGGGCCCTCCGAAGGGTAGCGGTCGCTGACGATCCTCTCGGCCAGCAGGCGGTCATAAACCAGCAAGTACATGACATTTGGCAAACGGCCGACCGACTTGACCAATCGGAAGATCAGTAAGGCCTCGTCAGGCGAGAGCCGATCGATGTCGTCGATGACGATGAGAAAGCGCTTCTTCTGTTCTCGCAAAGCCTTCGACAGCTCAGCGTGAAGTGCTTCGACGGTTTCATCTTCCTCGATCAGGCCTGCGAGCCACTCCATACCCTTTTCGGCGATCCCTCCTGCGATCACTGCACCGGCGGCCTCCGCGATCTTGCCGACAAGTGCGCCGGCCCTAAGCAGGCGTGCCCCAAGTTTTGGCAGCTTTTTCTTGACCTTGTCGCCGAGGCTTGGCCCCAGGCCAGCGTACAGCTCTCGGAAAAAAGCGAGTGCAAGGGCATCTTCGCCCCTAAACCACCAACAGGCAAAGTCGATGATGACAAGCTCGTCAGACCTGACTGCTTCGGCTAGGTGGTGCTTGCAGAGATTAACCGCGCTGCTTTTTCCGGAGCCCCAGGGGCCGTTGAGACCGATCACCGCCCCTTGGGGTGATTTCATCTTGCGAATGCTTGCGGCAAGGGCGCGTGCAAAAGCGTCAACGCCGAAGCGATCCTCGTTTGGGTTTTCGATCGGTTGGTCGTTATAAGACAGTTGCTCGGTCATAGCTCCATCTCAGCGCTCAGTTCGAGTAACTCGGCATGTTAGCAGTGCATGCCATTGCCAATTCTCGCATGCGAGAACAGCGTGACGATTGTTCCGTCGTCGAGAACATCCACGTACTCGATCTTCCCGTCAGGGTGCTCGCGCACAATCACGTCGAGCCCGGGCAGTTCGTAGTAAATAGCACGTCCTGCAGCGAGGTGCTCGCGCGCCGCCGAATCATCCTCCAAGTCCTGCTCAATACGCCGAATGATCTCGGCGTCAATATCGTCGTCTGGCTCTCCCTTCATTTCATCATCTCCTTATCTGCTCTTTCGCTAGGGGAGAACACCAAGCGAGGGCGGGCCCCTGGCAAGGTGAAGTCAACAAAGAGTCAACGTCTAGTTAATATCTGGTCAACTTTCCGCTAACAAGTGGAATGTATCCCCTTTGTAATACATTTTTTGGAAATATGGGCTGAGCGTATGCTTGTTTTTGTTTAATAAAATCAATGAATTGGGGTAATTTCTCGACGGCAGGAGAATACGTTCTTTATGTTCCACTACGAGGTGCGGGGATGTTAATGCCTCCGGCGGATCCGGGGGGAGAGGCAACGACTCGGGTATCGTTGTGTATATGTGGATAACTTGCCGAAGATGCTTCCGTATTCATTAGAAATATCAATAATCTTGTTAGGGTGTCACGGAGACACTGATCGACCTCGAAATGGTGTCAGCGTGGCACCGGTGTGGACAAGTCAGGTGTCCCCTGAAACCGTGTCCGGTGGAGCTGTGAATATCTATTGTGTGAGCTTCTCGTAGAGAGACAGCAATGCGTCTTTGGCACCTGGTGGTAAGCCCTCAATATCCGCCAAATTAAGCATAAGAGTTGGCCCCTGCACTTGAGTTACGTTGACCTGAAGCCTCTCGATATGTACAACGGGAGAACTTGCGAGGTCGCCGGATCGCGTTGCTGTTTTCACGTGATCAATGGTGGTATGCAATGACCCCGGCAAATAGTTCCAGCTTGCAACGGCGGATTGTTGGCCGGATCGATCGCGAATGAGCACTTTCTCACGAAGTACGTATTTGTTGCTTCTGCCTGCAAGCGTTCTCTCGATATAGCCTTCTTTCTCTAAGGTTTCGAGTGCTCTGATGACTTGACTACGGCTAACGCCAGACATCGTCGATATCAAGTCGATGGAGGGCGACGCGAACCCCGTTCGGAAGTTGGCGTGCGCCTTAATTACGAGGTAGACAACAACGGCGTGCGGCCCCATTTTGGCCGCGTCGCCCGACGAGAACATTGATCGAAACACATGGAACCATGTCGTCTCCGCCCGAAGTTCATCTGCGTCTTGCTGCGACATCATGCAACCGTTTTGAACAGTGAAAATTCTTCGTCAATGAGGGCAGCTATCGCCTCGGTTCGAAAGTAGACCCGTCTGCCGATGCAAACCTTTGTGGCATTGATCTTGGTTGCCCAATCCGAGGATGATCTCGACAGGCTAATTCGGAGTCCCTCAGGGCTTCGATCCAGGATTGCTGCCAACTGACTCAAAGTCAGCAGGACAGAGTACTTCTCCGTGAGCGTTGAACTTGTCGTGGCCATCAAGGACTCCTTTTCTAACGGTTAACTACGTTCCTGATCGGTAGTTTTCGCTGTGGAGCGCCTAAGTTGTCGGTAAAATAAATTCGTTCGATATTTGTTACCGGCACAAATGAGCGTGAGCCAAATTAGGTCAGAGGGAACGCACGAGACGCGCGTTCGACGAGGGAGACCTCGCGGCGCAGTGAAAACCTTTGATGCTCGAGTACGGGACCGCGTTAAGACGATGGCGACGCTGCGAGCGCTATATTTGCGCGTGACGGTCGTCGATAACGTCAATCAATTCTCCCGCTGGTTTGATCAGCGAATGCGTGCGCTTCACCCCGGCCGAGCGTGGGAGTCTGAGAGTCGAAACAAATGGCGGAAGAACTTCAGTGGGGATGTCTCGATGGCGGGGGAGTCACGATCATTTCTCCAGGAGCTGTTCCCGGACGAACGTTTTTACGTCGCGCCGGCCCGTTCGGACGCCCGTAGGGGTGTCGAGTACGCGGACAGGGGGATGCGGCAGGGAGAGTGCGACGAAGTTTCGCTGATGTACTCGCCTGCAGATTGCCTATACCGATTTGGGCCCGGTCGGCTTTGGTCTGCCCTTTGGGATGGCGAAAGCGCGTCCAATCCGCTTTGGCAGCTTTATCCCGCCACAGGGGCTTATGCCGAGAGTTGGGGGGATGCTGGGAAGATCGACGCGTTGCTCGAGGTGCTGGGCCAAAAGTTGACCGATGCGGAGCGTTTTGATCCCAATGCAGTGCAGCTCGCGGATCTCGGGCGCGCTGTAGTGATCTACCGCCAAATGCTGCGCGATGAGTTGCCGGATGTCTCATTGGCTTTTGAAAGCTACGTCGCTGTCCATCGGGCGCTGTTGGCGTGTCGGTGTAGCCTGCGGCTGCTGAACGTTTATGACGACGTCAGAAACTTCATCACTCACATGGAACGCGAGCGCATCGCATCGAATCTGCGCTATGTGGACTCGCTACGTTACTGGTATCACCAATCGGAGTTTTTTTGCATCGATGCACACATCGACAATCCGATCAACTGCGAATTGATGTGTCTGTGATGGCGGGCGGAGAGATTGCCCTCGCGCCCCCACAATCGTCGCGACATCGTTAAGCCGAAAGAGTGTCCAGTCGCTTCACGAGATCTTCCGCTCGCAAGTGCGTGTACCGACGAAGCATTTGCATCGATTTGTGGCCGCTAATCGCCGCGGCTTCCTGATCGCTCAGCCCCATTTCGATAAGACGGCTGACGGCCTCGTGGCGAAGGTCATGAAATCGCAAATCTGACAGGCCGACTCCCTTTTTTATGATGTTCCATGCCTTGGTGAACTGGTAGGGGCGACGTTTTCCATCCTTGCCGGGCTCGCCAAAAAATAGCAGATCGGTATCGATGGGGCGGATAGGGCACGCGAGGGCCTGAGCGAAGACAATCGTCGCCTGCTTGTTTAGGGGGACTGTTCTCGCTGTGTCGTTCTTTGTATCCAGCAATCGGACCACCCGTCGCACCAAATCAACCTGCGACCGTCGGATCCCCAGGATTTCCGATTGGCGCATGCCTGTCTCAATGGCAATGCGCACAATCTGGCCCATCATCGGATTTGAGTGCTTGTCGATGGTTGCGAGCAGCCGTGTTTGCTCGTCGTGATTAATGCGACGGTCGCGACCTTCGCCCGGGCTCGGTTTTCGGACATTGGCGACAGGGTTGTAGGTGAGCCCGATGTGCCATTCCTTTATCGCGACCGTGAAGAGGTGACCTAGAAGGGCCAGGTCAAGCCTAACTGTATTGTTCGCCTTGCCTTCCGCCAGTCGCTGGTCGCGGAATTTTCCGATCAGGTCGGGAGTTACCGCGGCAAGTGAATATTTGCCGAAGGCGGAGAGCAGTGTGGCGACTCTGGCCTGTTCGCGGCGTTGTGTGGAGGCCTTTTTCGTGGGAACGATTTCTTTGACATACCGTTCCAGTGCCGACGCAATGGTAGTGCGCTCGGATGGTGCGCGTTGAATAAACACGCCTCGGACCATTTCGTCTTCGGTCCGGCGAGCCCAATCCTCTGCGTCGCGCTTCGTTCGGAATGTCTTGGCTGTTGTGGGCCAACCCACTCGACGAATCGTTGCTTTCCAGGTTCCTGAGGGCGTTTTTGTGAGTGCTGCCATGGTGCTCCTTTCTTGAGGTCTGCACCGCGTATTGCACCGAATTTGCACCGTGAGGAGCCGGTAAAAGAAAAGGGCTCGCAGCGAAGCCGCAGAGCCCTTAGTGAAAAAGCCCTGTAAATCAGAGATTTACAGGGCTTTCGCATTTGGTGGCGAATCAGGGACTCGAACCCCGGACCTGCGGATTATGATTCCGTCGCTCTAACCGACTGAGCTAATTCGCCGTAGAAGAAAGATTATAGGTAGGCCCCCATAGGCTGTCAACATCTTTTTTGTGAAACGTTAAAGATCGTTCGGTAGCCTTTTGCACGGCTTGCTCGTCCGTCGCGGCAGGGGCTGCCCGGACGCATCCCGATCGCCCGCGCAATCTCCATGGCACAAATGAAAACGCCGGGACCCGAAGGCCCCGGCGCTCACCGATCGGTCGATCGGGGACACCTGTCAGTCGTTGGCGTAGATATCGACGTCCTTGGTTTCCTTGATGAACAGCGTGCCGATCACGAAGGTCACGAGCGCGATCACGATCGGGTACCAGAGGCCGGAGTAGATGTCCCCCTTGGCGGCCACGATGGCGAAGGCGGTTGCCGGCAGGAAGCCGCCAAACCAGCCATTCCCGATGTGATACGGCAGCGACATGGACGTGTAGCGAATGCGCGTCGGGAACAGCTCCACCAGCATTGCCGCAATCGGACCGTACACCATCGTCACGAAGATCACCAGAATCGCCAGCAGGACCACGATCATCGGCTTGTTCATCTGTGCCGGGTCAGCCTTCGGCGGATAGCCGTCGGCCTTGAGCGTGGCCGCCATGTTCGCCTCGAAAGCCTTGACCTGATCCTTGGCGTCCGCAGCCTTGCCATCCACCGACGAGATGACCTTGTCGCCGATCTTCACCGTCGCCATGGTGCCCGCCGGGGCGGTCTCGTTGTGATAGTTCAGGCCCGCACGCGAAAGGAAGCTCTTCGCAATGTCGCACGAACTCGTGAACTTCGACGTACCCACCGGGTTGAACTGGAACGAGCACTCGTTCGGATCCGCGATCACCGTGATCGGCGAGCGCGCCGTCGCCGCTTCGAGGGCCGGGTTCGCGTAATGCGTCAGTGCCTTGAAGATCGGGAAGTACAGCAGTGCCGCGAGCAGGCAGCCGGCCATGATGATCGGCTTGCGACCGATCTTGTCCGACAGCGCCCCGAAGAACACGAAGAACGGGCTGCCGATCAACAGGCCCAGTGCCACCATGATGTTCGCGGTGTTGCCGTCCACCTTGAGCACCTGTGTCATGAAGAACAGCGCGTAGAACTGGCCCGTGTACCAGACCACGGCCTGACCCGCCGTCAGACCGACCAGCGCCAGAATCACGATCTTCAGGTTCTTCCACTCGCCAAACGACTCCTTGAGCGGCGCCTTCGACGCCTTGCCCTCAGCCTTCATGCGCTGGAATGCCGGCGACTCGCTCAGTTGCAGACGAATCCACAGCGAGATCAACAAGAGCACGATCGACAGCACGAACGGCACGCGCCAGCCCCAATCGGCAAACGCATCCTCGCCCATGATCATGCGGGTGCCCAGAATCACGAGCAGCGACAGGAAGAGACCCAGCGTGGCCGTCGTCTGAATCCACGACGTGTAGAAGCCGCGACGGCCGTGCGGTGCGTGCTCCGCAACGTATGTGGCGGCACCACCATACTCGCCGCCGAGCGCCAGGCCCTGCAGCAAGCGCATGGCGATGAAGATCACCGGAGCGGCGATGCCCCATGACGCATAGCCCGGCAGCAGACCGACCACCAGCGTCGACAGACCCATCAGCGTGATGGTCACGAGGAACGTGTACTTACGCCCCACCAGATCGCCGATCCGGCCGAACACGATCGCGCCGAACGGACGCACCGCGAAGCCTGCCGCAAACGACAGCAGCGTGAAGATGAACGCCGCCGTGGGGTTGATGCCGGAGAAGAATTGCTTGCTGATGAAGGCGGCCAACGAACCGGCCAGGTAAAAGTCGTACCACTCGAACACCGTGCCCAGCGACGACGCAAAGATGACCTTCCGTTCTTCTGCGGTCATCGGCGCGTGGGAGGTGGCTGTCGTTGCAGTAGCCATGCGGTTGTCTCCTGTAATGTAAGCACGCCCCTGGGACGCACCCGGGCCGTTGCAACTGATTATTGGAGCGCAACCTTACCGCCGTCTGACGCCAAACTGACTCGAAGCTTACGCCGCTAGGGAATTACCCTCGGCTTTCGCATGAATTTGAACGTATTTCGCGTGTTTTCGTCACGCATGAGGGTTTTCGATAGGCCCATCGGCGAGCGGTAACGTGACCCGGATGAGTGTGCCGGTCGCTTCGGGATGCTGCGCATCGACATGGTCGAGTACGCTCACGTCGCCGCGATGGATCTGCACGATCTCGCGCACGATCGCCAACCCCAGACCGCTGCCGTCACTGTCGCTGCCAAGAATTCGATAGAAGCGTTCGAACACGCGCGGGCGTTCCGTCGAAGGAATGCCCGGCCCCGTATCTTCGACCTCGAGATGAACGAAGCCGTCGGACGCCTCGTGCCGCAGACGTACCGTCACCTTGCCGCCAACGGGCGTATAGCGGATCGCGTTATCGATCAGGTTGTTGAGCATCTCGCGCAGCATCACGGGCTGGCCCGACAGATGCACCGGGAACGGCGGCTCCTCGAAACCCAGATCGATGCGCTTGGCAAAGGCGGCCTGAAACCAGTCCTGCATTGCACTGCGGGCCAGCAGGCTGAGGTTGACCGGCGTGAACGCGGCGGCGTCGTTCGCGCTGTTCTCCGCTCGCGCAAGCGCGAGCAACTGGTTGACGAGCCGGGCGGCCTGCTCGGAGCTAACCGCGATTTGCGAGAGGGAGCGACGCAGCTCATCCGGCGAGGTCTGACGCAATGCCAGTTCGGCCTGCATGCGCAGCCCGGCGAGCGGTGTCTTGAGTTGATGCGCGGCATCCGCAATGAAACGTTGCTGCAGCTTCATGTTCTGTTCGAGACGTTCGAGCAGATCGTTGAGCGAATTGACGAGGGGCGCGATCTCCGGGGGCGCCTGACGTGCCTCGAGCGGCGACAGGTCGTCGGGGCGCCGGGCGCGAATGTGTTCCTGCAACGCATGCAACGGCGCGAGGCCACGCGACAGGCCGAACCACACGAGCACGATCGCCAGCGGCAGGATCACGAATTGCGGCAGGATCACGCCCTTGATGATTTCGTTGGCCAGCTGACTACGCTTGTCGAGCGTCTCCGCCACCTGTACGAGCGCCATGCTGCCGGGCGGCTCCATGCGCGGCAGGTCGACATAGGTGAAGGCCACGCGAATGTCGTTGCCTCCCACGGTTTCGTCGCGAAACTGGACCACGCCGGGTTGCGGACGGTCGTCTTCGTGCGGCAGCGGCAGCTCGGCAGTTCCGGCAACGAGTTCCCCCTTTGCACCGAGCACCTGGAAGTAGACGTTGTCCGTGGTGTCGGCGCGCAGCAGATCGCGCGCGGGCATGGGTAGCGTCAGCGTGACCTGGCCGCGATCGGTGTGCACCTGCTGGGCGAGGACGTAGGTGTTGGTCTCGAGTGCCCGATCGAACGGGCCGTTGGCAATCGATTTTGCAACGAGATACGTCACCGCGATGCTCATCGGCCAGAGCAGCAACAGCGGCGCGAGCATCCAGTCGAGAATCTCGCCGAACAGCGAGCGCGGCGGCGGCTCGGCTTCGCGCTCGAGCGGTGCGCCGAATCCGGGGCGCACGAAGGGATCGGCGTAAGGATCGAACGGATCGGCGGCCTCGGGCACAGACGCGTCGTGGTCGGGCGTTGCCTTGTCGCGGCGTGCGGATGCGCGCGGCGCGCCGTGGGACGTCGCGTCCGGGGTCGCTTGCGCGGTGCGATTGGAATGGCGGAAGCTCAGGCGCATCGGACAGGAGGACAAAAGGAGGCGAGACCGAATCCGGGGCCGAAACCGGAAAGGGGCGCTACACCGGGATCGCGGGGATCCGTCGCGAACCCCGCCGCGCCGGGGACGCGGCAACGCCATACACGTCCTTTCCGTCGAGGCCGCACCACGGTCGTCAGGCGGCGGTGGCAGGCGCCGTAGCCGGCTTCTCCAGACAATACCCCAGCCCGCGGATCGTGGCGATACGTACGCCGCTCGGCTCGATTTTCTTGCGCAACCGGTGCATGTACACCTCGATGGCGTTATTGCTCACCTCTTCGCCCCAGCCGCACAGATGATCGACGAGTTGCTCCTTGGAGACGAGCCGGCCTGTACGCAGCAGCAACACCTCGAGCAATTCGAGCTCGCGCGCGGACAGGTCGAGCATCTGCTCATTGATATAGGCGGTGCGCCCGACCTGATCGAAACTGAGCGGCCCGTGACGGATGACGGTCGAGCCGCCGCCGGCACCGCGTCGCGTGAGCGCGCGCACGCGAGCTTCGAGCTCGGCCAGCGCGAACGGCTTCGCCATGTAGTCGTCGGCGCCGAGATCGAGACCTTTGACGCGGGCATCGACACTGTCGGATGCCGTCAGGATCAGCACCGGCAAATGGGAATTGCGGGCGCGCAGCCGGCGCAGCACTTCATGACCGGGCAGGCGGGGCAGGCCGAGATCGAGAATCAGCAGGTCGAACGTCTGGGCGGAGAGTGCGGAGTCGGCCTCGAGCCCTGTCTTGACGTGATCGACGGCGTAGCCCCCCTGGCGCAATGAGCGGGTCAGGGCGTCGGCCAGAATGCTGTCATCCTCTGCGATGAGAATTCGCATGGGCGTGATAGGCTGGTTTAGGCACCGGCGCCTGACGGCAGCGGTGTGTCTCCTGTGATGTTGCGGCGCGTGGTTCGCGGCTTTTTTTGTCGTTTCGGCGTTTTCGGACAACAGGGGCTTGCAAATAGCACTGGTTTTTTATACAGTACCGGCAATCACGCGTCACTCGAGCCGTCTCGCTCATCATATCAAAGGACGATTCATGGAAGAAAGCAAGAAAGGGTCTGCCAATCTGTCGGCCGAGAAAGGCAAGGCGCTTGCCGCCGCCCTCGCGCAGATCGAGAAGCAATTCGGCAAGGGCTCGATCATGCGTCTGGGCGACGGCGAGGTCGAAGCGGACATCCAGGTCGTCTCTACCGGCTCGCTGGGGCTGGACATCGCGCTTGGCGTCGGCGGCTTGCCGCGCGGCCGCGTGATCGAAATCTACGGCCCGGAATCGTCGGGGAAAACCACGCTCACGCTGCAGGTCGTTGCCGAAATGCAGAAGATCGGCGGCACGTGCGCGTTCATTGACGCGGAGCACGCGCTCGACGTTGGCTACGCCAGCAAGCTGGGCGTCTCGGTGCCGGATCTGCTGATCTCGCAGCCGGACACGGGCGAACAGGCACTGGAAATTGCCGACGCCCTGGTGCGTTCGGGCTCCATCGACCTCATCATCATCGACTCGGTGGCGGCACTGGTGCCGAAGGCCGAAATCGAGGGCGAGATGGGCGATTCGTTGCCGGGTCTGCAGGCGCGTCTCATGTCGCAGGCGCTGCGCAAGCTGACCGGCACGATCAAGCGCACGAACTGCACGGTGATCTTCATCAACCAGATCCGCATGAAGATCGGTGTGATGTTCGGTAACCCGGAAACGACCACGGGGGGCAACGCGCTGAAGTTCTACTCGTCGGTACGCCTGGATATCCGCCGTATCGGCTCGATCAAGAAGGGCGACGAGGTGGTCGGCAACGAAACCCGCGTCAAGGTCGTGAAGAACAAGGTCTCGCCGCCGTTCCGCGAGGCAATTTTCGACATTCTCTACGGCCAGGGTATTTCGCGCGAAGGCGAGATCATCGATCTGGGCGTGAATGCAAAGATCGTCGAAAAGGCCGGTGCCTGGTACAGCTACAACGGTGAGAAGATCGGTCAGGGCAAGGACAACGCACGTGAGTTCCTGCGCGAAAATCCGGATATCGCCCATGAGATCGAGAACAAGGTTCGTGCATCGCTTGGCGTGACGGCGATCAACGAGACCGGCGAGATCGAAGCAGACGACGAGGCCTAAGCCTCCTCGGACGAAACGGCAACGCGTCGCCATGCGGCTTCGCGTTGCCGTTTTTTCTTTTCTGACTGCGTTCGCGAGATTTGCGCGACGATGAGCTCATGATTCAGCGACGTCCTCCCCGAGATCCGAACGCTGCGCCGCCGCCCCCCGGCGACGAAGCCGTTGCGGCAAAGCCGTCGCGCAAACCCGTGCTGAGCCTCAAGGGGCGCGCGCTGTCGTACCTCGCGCGTCGCGAATACAGCCGTGCGGAGTTGCGCCGCAAGCTGGCGCCTTATGCCGATGCGGAAGATCCCGAAGCACTCGATCGCCTGCTCGACAGCCTGGAGCACGAGCGGTGGCTATCCAACGAGCGGTTCGCGGAAAGCGTGGTGAACCGACGCGCGTCGCGTCTGGGTACGACGCGTATCGTCGGCGAGCTCAAGCAACATCAGGTCGATCCCGAGACGGTCGCCACGCTCACCGAGCAGCTCCGCGCCACGGAACTCGCCCGCGCCCGCGCCGTGTGGCAGAAGAAGTTCGGTGAAGTCGCCGCGACCCCGGAAGCTCGGGCCAAGCAAATGCGGTTTCTGGCCGCAAGGGGCTTTTCAAGTACCGTTATCAGCAAAATCGTGCGTGGCGCCGACGAGTTTTCGGACGACAGTTGACGCGCGTACCTTCGCTTTCGTCATGAATCGATGGCGATTCATCGGCATTTATCGGCAATAGGCGAGCGCGGTGCATTGCTTCACAACCCGTATGAAGGCTGACATGACGACGACATGAAACTCGCGTGACGCGTCGTGCCTCGCTTATCGCGATATGGCGTTGCACCATGCGTGCGTCTCCCCGCCAATTTTGATAAACCGACCGATGGGTCGGCGAATTCCCCCTTATGCAGCGGGCTTCTGCTGCGCTGCGGCAGGACACGTCGCCGCCTATGCTAGAATCAAGATCTTTCCGCGTTCATGCATTGCACACTCTCGCATGCCGCTCTCTGAGCCCGCCCCTCGTACCCTGCGTCATCGCCGCACGATCGCTGTCGAAGCGTATTCGCGCGACGACGGCCTATGGGACATCGAAGCCCGCCTGACCGATCACAAGGATCGGGACTTTGCATTGGCGACGGGGCTTCGCAAGGAGGGCACGCCGATTCACGAGCTCTGGCTGCGTGTGACGATCGACGAGGATTTCGAGGTGCGTGACGCCGAAGCCGTCTCCGATTGGGTGCCATATCCCGGCATTTGCGACCGGATCGGCCCGGATTACCGTCAGTTGATTGGCCTGAACCTGCGACGCGGCTTTCGCCATGCGGTTCGCGAGCGCCTTGGCGGCGCGGCGGGTTGTACGCATCTGACCGAACTTTGCAGTGTCCTGCCCACGGCAGCGATTCAGGCCTTTGCCGGCGTGGTGATTCACACGCCCGACACGGCGCTCAAGGCCGCCAACGACGCGCAGGCGTCGGCCCCTCCTTTCCAACTCGGACATTGCCACGCCCTTCGGTTTGATGGCGAGGCAGTGCGCCGGTTTTACCCGCGCTGGTTCAACGGCCGCGCAAACGATCGAGCGAACGAGCCCACGACGCCCGTCACAACAGAAGCGGTGCGCGATGGTGCCTCGACTCGCAAGCTCGAACCCAAACTTCCAACTCAGCAAGAAGGGAATCACGCATGAAGATTCATGAGTATCAAGGCAAGGAAATCCTCCGGAAATTCGGAGTCGCGGTGCCCCGCGGCATTCCGGCGTTTTCCGTGGACGAGGCCGTTAAGGCAGCCGAAGAACTCGGCGGTCCGGTTTGGGTGGTCAAGGCCCAGATTCACGCAGGCGGTCGCGGCAAGGGCGGCGGCGTGAAGGTTGCCAAGTCGATCGAGCAAGTGCGCGAATACGCCGGCCAGATCCTCGGCATGCAACTGGTCACGCACCAGACCGGTCCGGAAGGTCAGAAGGTCAATCGCCTGCTGATCGAAGAAGGCGCCGACATCAAGAACGAACTGTACGTCAGCCTGGTGGTCGACCGCGTCACGCAGAAGATCGTGCTGATGGGTTCGAGCGAAGGCGGCATGGACATCGAAGAAGTCGCCGAAAAGCACCCGGAACTGATCCACAAGGTCATCGTCGAGCCGTCGGTCGGCCTGACCGATGCCCAGGCCGACGACCTGGCCAAGAAGATCGGCATCCCCGACGCCTCGATCCCGCAAGCCCGCACGATCCTGCAGGGTCTGTACAAGGCCTTCTGGGAAACGGACGCGTCGCTGGCCGAAATCAACCCGCTGAACGTGAGCAGCAACGGCACGGTCACCGCGCTGGACGCCAAGTTCAACTTCGACTCGAACGCCCTGTACCGTCACCCGGAAATCGTGGCCTACCGCGATCTGGATGAAGAAGATCCGGCGGAAGTCGAAGCCTCGAAGTTCGATCTGGCCTACATCTCGCTGGACGGCAACATCGGCTGCCTGGTGAACGGCGCCGGTCTGGCCATGGCCACGATGGACACCATCAAGCTGTTCGGCGGCGAACCGGCGAACTTCCTGGACGTGGGCGGTGGCGCCACGACGGAGAAGGTCACCGAAGCGTTCAAGATCATGCTGAAGAACCCGAACCTGACCGCCATTCTGGTCAACATCTTCGGCGGCATCATGCGTTGCGACGTGATCGCCGAAGGCGTGATCGCAGCCTCGAAGGCCGTTTCCCTGAAGGTGCCGCTGGTCGTGCGCATGAAGGGCACGAACGAGGACCTGGGCAAGAAGATGCTCGCCGAATCCGGCCTGCCGATCATTTCTGCGGACAGCATGGAAGAAGCTGCCCAGAAGGTTGTCGCGGCCGCCGCAGGCAAGTAACCAGAACAGTCGAAGCCTGACGCGGTGCGCCGCCCCGAGGGGTGGGCGTACGCCGGGCAACCAGACGAAGGAAATCAAGCAATGTCGATTCTGATCAACAAAGACACCAAGGTCATCACCCAGGGTATCACTGGCAAAACCGGCCAGTTCCATACCCGCATGTGCCGCGAATACGCGAACGGCAAGAACGCGTTCGTCGCGGGCGTGAACCCGAAGAAGGCTGGCGAAGACTTCGAAGGCATTCCCATTTTCGGTTCGGTCAAGGACGCCAAGGCGCAAACCGGCGCCACCGTGTCGGTGATCTACGTGCCGCCCGCGGGCGCTGCCGCCGCCATCTGGGAAGCCGTTGAGGCCGATCTGGACCTGGCGATCTGTATCACGGAAGGGATTCCCGTTCGCGACATGATCGAAGTGAAGGACCGCATGCGCCGCGAAGGTCGCAAGACCCTGCTGCTCGGCCCGAACTGCCCGGGCGTGATCACGCCGGACGAACTGAAGATCGGCATCATGCCGGGTCACATCCACAAGAAGGGTCGCATCGGCGTGGTCTCGCGCTCGGGCACCCTGACATACGAAGCCGTCGGTCAATTGACCGCGCTGGGTCTGGGCCAGTCGAGCGCCGTCGGTATCGGTGGCGACCCGATCAACGGTCTGAAGCACATCGACGTCATGAAGATGTTCAACGACGATCCGGAAACGGACGCCGTGATCATGATCGGTGAAATCGGCGGTCCGGACGAAGCCAATGCGGCCGAGTGGATCAAGGACAACATGAAGAAGCCGGTCGTCGGCTTCATCGCAGGCGTGACGGCGCCTCCGGGCAAGCGCATGGGCCACGCCGGCGCGCTGATCTCGGGCGGTGCCGATACGGCCGAAGCCAAGCTGGAAATCATGGATGCCTGCGGCATCAAGGTGACCCGCAACCCGTCGGAAATGGGTCGTCTGCTCAAGTCGATCCTGTAATTTCCGCTGGATGGCCGAAGTACGGTTGCCGGAACCGGCAGCCGCGCCGTCGGTCAGGAAAAAGGGAGCCCGGAGCATCGGGCTCCCTTTTTTGCTTTGACGTTTTTCAGACGGCACGCGGAAATTGCGTGAGCCGTTTCGCCGGCGCCCTGCGCCGCATGGGTCGCATCCGTTTTATTCGTTCCCAAGGAAAATCTCGCAATGCTTGAGTTTTTTGCCGAGCTGAACTGGGCCGCGGTCCTGCAGATCATCATGATCGACATCCTGCTGGGTGGCGACAATGCGGTGGTGATCGCGCTGGCCTGCCGCAACCTGCCGGCCAAACAACGACTGCAAGGCATTGTCTGGGGCACCGCTGGCGCGATCGTGCTGCGCGTGGTGCTGATCGCATTCGCCGTGACACTGCTCGCCGTGCCGTACCTCAAGGCATTGGGCGGCCTGCTGCTGCTCTGGATCGGCATCAAGCTGCTGGTGCCCGACCCGGATGCCCACGACAGCGTGAAGCCCGCCGACAAGCTGTGGACGGCGGTGAAGACCATCATCGTCGCCGATCTCGTCATGAGCATCGACAACGTGATCGCCATTGCCGGCGCCGCCGAAGGCGCGGCGGGGCATCACCAGTTGCCGCTGGTCATCTTCGGCCTGCTCGTGAGCATTCCGCTCATCGTCTGGGGCTCGCAACTGGTGCTCAAGGCGCTGGACCGCTTTCCGTTCATCGTCCTCGTCGGCGCCGCGCTGCTCGGCTGGATAGCCGGCGGGCTGATCGTCTCCGACCCCGGCATCGGTCATTGGCTCCATCTGCCGGGTGACGCCGGCGAATACACCCACTACGTGGGGGCGACTCTCGGCGCCGCGCTGGTGGCGATCGTGGGCCTCGCACTCAAGCGTCGCAGCGAGGCTCGCCAGGCGCGTGCAACCTCTTCCGAATAATCGGGTCCATTGCGAGACCGCTGCTTTTTGCGGTGGATATGACGGGGGAATCGCGCCCCGTCCGGGCCGGTCCGGGCGAAGCCCCGGTCGGGAATCCGGACAACGTTTCGGACGAATCGTCGTCTGTCTGGATCAGACGATTCTGCCCAGCCATGCGGCGCCGCCCGATTTGATCTGTGGCAGGGCGCTGGCCGACGGGGGTATGGCATACTCCGCCCACTTCCCCCCCGAAGTCCCTTTTGTTTTCATTGCTTTCGCAGGGAGTTACACAATGCGTCGTTTCGGCCACCGGACTACCGGTCTCGCCAAATCCCGGGGATTCACCCTGATCGAGCTGATGATCGTGCTGGCGATCATCGGCGTGTTGGTCACGGCAGGGGTTCCGTATCTGCAAAACTACCTGGTGCGTGCGCGTGTCGTCGAGGGACTGGGCGCGGCAGCGTCGGCCAAGGCGCTCGTGAGCGAGAACGCCATGCATGGCGCGCCGTTCAATAGCGGCTGGCAAGCGCCGAGTGCGACCGATAACGTGAACGCCGTGACCATCGACTCGGTGAGCGGCAACGTCACGGTCGCCTACACCCAGCGCGCTGGCGACGGTGCTCTGGTGCTGGTGCCCACGAGCGCCGGTCCCGACGGCAAGCCCATGGCGCTGACGGTCGGCAAGGCGCCTGAAGGTCAGATCGTCTGGACGTGTTACGCACAAGGTCGTGAAGGCGCGCCGGGCGGTGCCACGCTGCCCGCCAAGCTCGCGCCCCCCGAGTGCCGAGGCGCGGCGACCCAGCGGGGCGCCTGACGAACGGGAAAATGGCTGCCCCCGGGCGGCCATTTTTCGTTATGCTTGCGCATCTTCCAACCGGTGCACCGCACGGCGGCGATCTTGTTTCCTCCTCTGCTTCTATCGTTGATCGGGCTCACGCTCGCCCTGATCTGGGCTCTGCCCTATAACCTCGTCAAGCACACGTACCCGATCTCCACCTTTTACTCGGAGTCGTTGGCTTTTTCATTGTTTGCGTGCCTCGGTGTGCTGTCGATGATTGCCGTATGGCGGCGCGACGCACGTGCGCTGCGCATGCCGCGCGTGAGCTGGATGCCGCTCGCGTTCATCGCGGTGATTCTCGTGCAGCGCGCCATCATGCCGACCGAGCTGCCGCAGTTGATGCTGACGGCCCTGCTCTACGGCGTGGGCATGATTGTCGCGGTCAGTACCGGATTCTGGCTGGCGCAGCTAGGTTGGCGCGGTGTGCTCATGCGCTGGAGTGCGGCAGCGCTCACGCTTGGCGGACTGTACGCGGTAGGCGCGCAACTGGTACAGGCGTTTCATCTCGAGGCGCATGTGCCGTGGCTGGTCGCCAAGTACACCGTGACGGTCGCACGGCGCCTGTTCGGCAACATGTACCAGCCGAATCATCTGGCAACGTATCTGTCGCTCGCCAGCGCCGGCGCGTTCTACTTGTGGTATCTGCGCAAGTTGCCTGCATGGGCCTGGGTGATCGTTTGCGCGGCGTTCGACGTCGGCATCTGCCTGACCGGCTCGCGCACGCCTTGGTTGCAGCTGACGTTGCTGTCGGCGTTCGGCGCGTGGATGGTGTGGGCGGAGCGGACCGATCCGGCGCGCTCCATGCGCCGTTCCATGCGATGGTTCGTGCCGCTGGCGATCCTGCCGCTGCTCGCGTTGATGACGATGTTCGTCGGTTGGGCAAACGTGGCTTGGGGATGGCAGCTCGACGGTAGCGCAGTCGCGCGTATGCATCAGGCGGGTCAGGTGACCGGACGGCTGAACCTCTGGGAATATGGATTCGCGATTTTCCGGGAGCACTGGTTGCTGGGGGCCGGTTGGTCGAACTACATCGATGCGCAGTTCGCCCTGGTCGACAAGCTCGGTCCGGTCGAAATGGCGGACAACGCCCATAATGTGCTGCTCGACTTGCTCGCGAAGACCGGCGTCATCGGCACGCTGGCGGTGCTCGTGCCGCTTGCGTTCTGGTTCGCGCGTGCCGTGCGCGAGGTCCGCACTGCGCCGATCGCGCTTGCGTTCGTGCTGCTCGGCATGCTGGCCATCCATGCGATGCTCGAATATCCGCAGCATTACGCGTTCTTCCTGCTACCCGCCCTGTTCCTGCTGGGGCTGTGCGATACCAGGGCGATCGACAACGTGTCGCCGACCGCGACGGCGGCCATCAACGGTGTGATCGTGCTTTTCGCGTGCGTGGCGATTCCGTGGCTGATCGGTGACTATCAGCGTGTCGAAGTCGCCTATCGGGCAGGCAAGATCGACACGTACCGCACCGATCCGGCGCTTTTCTTCGCGCCATACGGCGACTATGCGGTCACCGGCGCGCTGTATCTCGATCGCGACCGTCTCGACGAGAAGCTGGCCGCGCACCGTGAGGCGCTGGCACTGGGCGCGGGGCCCACGATGATCAAGCGCTACATCGTGTTGCTCGCGCTCGCGGGGCGCGATGACGAGGCGCTGCGCGATATTCAGCGGCTCAAGAACTACAACTCGGCGATCTTTCCGGGACAATATGCCGCGCTGATTCGCATGTTGCGCGAACAGGGCGATGACTTGAAGCCGTTCGTCAAACGCGTGATCAAGGTGTGGGGACGCCCGAAGGGAGAATCGAACGACGCGAGCGACGATGCCTGAGCGCGCTGCGGGATGCCCCGCGTCGGGATTTTCCCCGCGCGCGTAATGCGCTGACCGTCCCAACGAGAACGCCCGCGTATTCGCGGGCGTTTTTTGCTTCGCGGCTTTTGTTTCGCGTTGTGCGCGGCGTGCGGCGACGACACCCGGCCACTCCCGACCCGCCTCGCGCCCGGTGCCCCGACGCTCAGGCGTCACGGGCGAAGGCGTTCAACCCTCAGGCATCGGGCGCGGCGTCGTCCTGTCCGTTCTCGTCGCCGCGCGCCCAGAAGAAGCGGTCGGGGAAGTGGCGTCCCATTCCAGGGCGGAACGCGTTCTCCAGCACCTGTTGCAGGTATTCCTGCGCTTCGCGCACGGCTTCCGGGACGGCCAGGCCATTGGCAAGCATGGCGGTAACGGCGGCGGCGAGCGTGTCGATGGCGCCGGCCACGTTATGCGCCGGGCGGTCCCAAGCATCTTCGCGGATGATGCCGCCATCCGAATACAGCGTGTGGGTGAATTGCGGCGCGTTGTTGTCGCTCACGAGCACGAACTCGCAGCCGTTTTCCAGCAGGACCGATACGGCTTCGTCGAGCGACAGATTCTCGTTTTCCGTGATCGTCTGCGCGAGCGACACCGCGCTGGCCGGACTCACGACGAGCACACTGGCCTGCGGCACGAGCAAGCTGGCCGTCGCCTCGCGCAGTTCGTCGGCCGAGAGCAGATGCTCGCCGGCCAGCCCGAAGTCGGGCGCGACCACGAGCGGCGTTTCGTCGTAGTCGGCCACGATTTCGGCAATGGCCGCCACATTTTCGGCGTTCACCGCGCTGCCGACCTTGAAGGCGGCCACCGGCATGTCTTCGAGCAGCATGCGCGCCTGGTCGGCGATCCAGTCCGGGTCGATCGGCTGCACCTCGTCGCAGGTGCGCGAGTCTTGCGACGAATAGCCGGTCAGCACCGAGACGCCATAGCCGCCCATGCTCGCAAAGGTGAGCAGGTCGGCTTGGACGCCGGTCGCCGAAGTGGGATCGGACAGGCCGAAGGTCAGCAGAATGGGAGGGGATTCGATGTGCATGGATGCAGGATAGACGGCGATCTGGTCAGGCTTGGGGTTCGTTGGTACCATCACGCCTTAAATGCCCGTTTCGGAGCGCTGGCAAGCGCCGTGGGCCTGGCCCGCCGGACAATGCACCGGCTGGGTTCCCACAACACCGCGCGACCTCGTCGCCGGGACCCGAAGCGGTTGACAAGTCATTGTAACGGAACGCCCGTCGCTGAAGAAAGCATGGAATACAAGAGCTGGATGTGCCTCATTTGTGGTTGGATTTACGACGAAGAGGCCGGACTGCCCGACGAGGGCATCGCACCCGGAACGCGTTGGGAAGACGTGCCCATCAACTGGACCTGTCCCGAGTGCGGCGCGCGAAAGGAAGATTTCGAGATGGTGCAGATCTGAGGACGCACCGAGACCGGTCGCACGCCCAGGAGATGGCCCATGGTGACGCCGCAATCGCCGTCCGAAACGTTCGGTATGTCCGACAAGCCTGACACGCCCGACAGCTTCGATACGTCCGATGCCTTCGGCATGGCTGCCATGTCCCGCACACCGGACGTCGCCAACATGGCCAACGTTCCCGACAACGCCGTCACCGCCGCGGGTTCGGCAGCGCGGGAGACGCGCGACCTGCCGCTTTGGCGGCTACCCGAGGTGGCGGACGCGCTGACCGAGGCCTCCGACGCCTGGTCGCACGGCCCCGAGGCGGCGCTCGGGCCGCTGCGGCGCGCCAACCGTTTGCTCCAGTCCAGCGGTCATGCCGACTGGGCGTTGCAGGGCGAGCGGCTCGTTCAGGCGATCGCGGAGGCGGCCTACGGGCAGCCGGGCGCGCAGGACTCCGCGCAGCGCAACGCGTTGCGTCAGTTCGAGCGCGAGATCTGGCAAGCGGGCGTAGCGCCCGTGGCGTCTTCTGGCACGGGCGACGCGGGTGCCGTCGCCGAAACCTGGCCGGGTGCGCCCACGCCTGGCGAGCTACGGATGGCGGGCTGGACGATCGCTCAGCCGCGGTTGCACGGCCTTCCGGCGGGCACCGCGCCTCTGCGGGCGGACGTCGAGCGTGTGCTGTTGCGACTGCTGCGCCCCGATGCGGACGTTGTGGATACCACGGCGGCGCTGGGCCAACTGGCCGATCTGGCCGCCGATTTGCACCGTGCCGGCGCGACCGCGCCCCTCGATTACTGGCGGCTTGCCGCCGCATGGCTGCGTTTCGCGCGCGCACCGCTCAGTCTGGCGGACAAGCGGCAGATCGGGCGCATGAACATGGCGCTGCGCAAACAGTTGGCGCCACCTGCCGCCACGGGCGCCGCGTCGCCGGGCAGTGCCGTCGCAGCGTCCGAGGCTCGTCAAGGCGGCAAGGCGACGACCGATGCGATTCCCGGTCACGATCTGCTCGAGGCACTGGCCACGTGGCACGCCCAGGCACCCGACAGCTGGCTCGGCACGCTATTGACCGATTTCGGGGTGCTCCGCCGCCCGGGCCATCTTCCCGAGCTGCTGGCCGATGCCGCGCAAGCGGCGCAAAAGCAGGGCGTGGGCAACAGTTCGCGCGATTGGCTGCGCATTGGACCGCTCGCGGTACGTCAGGACGTGTGCCAGACCTTCCTGAGTCTGGCGGACGAGGCGCTTCCGAATCTGAACGATCCGGCGGTCGCGGCGAAGGTTGCCGAATATTCGGCAGCCATCGGGCTTGCGCCCGTCGCGCGGCTTGCGGCGGCCGTGGCCGCCACCGGCGAACGCCTGGCGGCGTCGCCCCCGGCGGAACCTGGCGGCCCGGCGGCGCTGGCGATGACGGTCAAGGCGCTGCGCGGCATGCTGCATCAGTTCGCCGCGGACACCTACCCCGAAGCGCGCCCCGATCTGATCGCCGAGATGGCGATGTGGCGCGAACGTGCGCTGGACGCCAGCGTGTTCGGACAGAGGCTCGTCACCGGGCGCGACGTTCCGTGATAAAGTCGGCGAAAAGGCTGCCGTTGGCGGCCGATGGCCGTATCACGATGCGGAAAAAGTGCGTCTGCTGACCCGCCGCGGCCCGCGGCACCGGACGGCAGACCGTCAAACCGGTTCCGACAAACTCTGGCCCTATGCCGAACGACCGTATCAATCTCACGAATCAGTTTCTCATCGCCATGCCGGGCATGGCCGATCCGACCTTTTCCGGCACCGTCGTCTATCTGTGCGAGCACAGCGAGAAGGGGGCGATCGGGCTGGTCATCAACCGTCCCACCGACATCGACCTGCAATCGCTCTTCGAGCGGCTCGACCTCAAACTCGAAATCGATCCGCTGGCCCATCAGCCGGTGTTCTTCGGCGGTCCGGTGCAGACCGAGCGCGGCTTCGTGCTGCATGAGGCCACGGGCGCGTCGTACAGTTCGTCGCTGTCGGTGCCGGGCGGTCTGGAGATGACGACGTCGAAGGACGTGCTCGAAGCCGTGGCCAACGGGCAGGGACCGAACCGTTTCCTGCTCACGCTGGGGCATTCGGGCTGGAGCGCCGGGCAACTGGAAGACGAGATCAGTCGCAACGGCTGGCTCACGGTGGCGGCTGATCCGGGTATCGTGTTCGACGTTCCGCCCGCCGAGCGCTTCGACGCCGCGCTGGCGTTGCTTGGTGTCACGTCGTCGATGCTCTCCGCCGACGCGGGTCACGCATGATGGCTGGCAGCGCCACGGTGCTCGCCTTCGATTACGGCGAGCGCCGGATCGGCGTGGCGATCGGCAATCTCCTGTTGCGCGAGGCCCGCGCGCTCACCGTCGTGGCCAATCTCAACCGCGACGTCCGCTTTGCCGAGATGGGCAAACTCATTGCCGAGTGGCAACCCGAGCGCATCGTCGTCGGGCTGCCGTGCCATCCCGATGGCACGCCGCACGAAATGACGCAGCAGGCCAAACGCTTCGGCAATCAACTCAACGGACGATTCGGCGTGCCCGTATTCTGGGTCGATGAACGTTATTCCTCGGTGGCGGCCGCCGCGGCGCTGGCCGAAGCCGGCGTCAAGGTGTCGCAGAAGACGTCGCTCGACGCCGAGGCCGCCCGCATCATCCTCCAACAGTATTTCGACGAGCATGTGCCTGCCTGATTTCAGCCCGGAGGGTGCGCATGGCTAACGGCATGCTCGGCCGACGCGGTCACCCGCAACTCAACCGAAACGGCGAACTGAAGCATCTGCTCACGGTCGAGGGCCTGCCCCGCGCCGTGCTCATGCATATCCTCGACACGGCCACGCAGTTCGTCGGCGTGAACGATGCCGACGTCAAGAAAGTGCCGCTGCTGCGCGGCAAATCGGTCTTCAACCTGTTCTTCGAGAACTCGACGCGCACGCGCACCACGTTCGAGATCGCGGCCGCTCGGCTTTCGGCGGATGTGCTGAATCTGAACATCAACGCGTCGTCGACGAGCAAGGGCGAGACGTTGCTCGACACCATCGGTAATCTGTCGGCCATGCATGCGGACCTGTTCGTCGTGCGTCACGCGCAATCGGGGGCACCGTACCTGATCGCCGAACACTGCGCGCCGCACGTGCACGTGATCAACGCGGGCGACGGCCGTCACGCGCACCCGACGCAGGGCCTGCTCGACATGTACACGATTCGCCACCACAAGGGCGAATTCCAGAATCTGACGGTCGCGATCGTGGGCGACATCCTGCATTCGCGCGTGGCGCGATCGGACATTCATGCACTCACCACCCTGGGTGTGCCCGAAGTGCGGGCCATCGGTCCGCGTACGCTGCTGCCCGAGGGGCTCGAGCAGCTTGGCGTGCGTGTGTTTCACGATATGGACGAAGGGCTGCGCGACGTGGACGTGATCATCATGCTGCGTTTGCAGAACGAGCGCATGAGCGGCGCGTTGCTGCCATCCGCCGCCGAGTATTTCCACTACTACGGGCTGACGCCCGAGCGACTGGCGCTGGCCAGGCCCGACGCCATCGTGATGCACCCGGGCCCGATGAACCGGGGCGTGGAGATCGATTCGGCGGTCGCCGACGGACCGCAGTCGGTCATTCTCGAGCAAGTGTCGTTCGGCATTGCCGTGCGCATGGCGGTAATGAGCATCGTTGCCGCAAACCACGGGTGAACGCGCCATGAAACTGCATCTGAAGGGCGGCCGCGTCATCGATCCCGCGACGCGGACCGATCAAAAGCAGGACGTTTTCATTGCCGACGGTGCCATCGCATCGATGGGAGCGCCGCCAGCGGATTTCACGGCCGATCGCGTCATCGATGCGACGGGGCGTGTCGTGATGCCCGGCCTGGTCGATCTGTGCGCACGAGGTGTCACCACGGCGTGCGAGGCCGCGGCGGCGCTTGCGGGTGGCGTCACGCGCACGGTCTGCCCGCCCGATACCGATCCGGTGCTCGACGAACCTGAGCTCGTGGAGATGTTGCAACTGCGCGCGGATGCCGCCCATCGGGCACATGCGCATCCGCCGGTGCATCCCCTGGGGGCCCTCACGATCGGGCTCGCGGGACATGAGCTCACCGAGATGGCCCAACTCACCCGGGCCGGTTGTATCGGCCTGTCGCAGGCGAACGCGCCGATCGCGGACAACCGGACCCTGCTGCGCGCATTGCAGTACGCGGGGACTTTCGGGCTGACAGTCTGGCTGCGTGCGCAGGACGCGGCGCTGGCGGAGGGCGGTGTCGCCGCCAGCGGGGCGGTGGCGTCGCGGCTCGGACTGGCGGGCATTCCCGTCGCGGCGGAGACGATCGCGCTTCACACCATTCTCGAACTGGTGCGGGTGACCGGCACGCGCGTGCATCTTTGCCGCCTGTCGTCCGCCGCCGGGATAGCACTCGTGCGCGCGGCCAAGGCCGAAGGGTTGCCGGTGACGTGCGACATTGCCGCCCATCATCTTCACCTGACGGACATGGACATCGGGTATTTCGACGCCCAGTACCGACTTGATCCGCCGCTGCGGTCGCAACGCGATCGCGACGCGCTGCGCGACGCCGCGCGTGACGGCACCATCGATGCCATTTGCTCGGACCACACGCCGCTCGGCGCGGACGCGCGTCTCGTGCCATTCGCGCAGGCGCTGCCCGGTGCGAGCGGGCTGGAGCTGCTGTTGTCGCTGGTGGTGAAATGGGCCGACGAGTCGCGCGTGCCGTGGGTCGATGCCCTGGCGCGAGTCACGCATGGGCCGGCACAGCGGCTGGCCTCGGTGGCCCCTGGTGCCGGACGGCTCGCTCCCGGTCTGCCTGCCGACGTGTGCGTCCTTGCCCCGTCGGAGCACTGGACCGTGGCCGCGCGGCAGATGCGCAGTCGCGGTCACAACACCCCATTCTTGGGATACGAATTGCCGGGGCGTGTATGCCTCACGCTGGTCGGTGGCCGCGTGGCGTACGAACGTCCCGCCGTCTAGGATGCGATTGCCGTGCTGTTGATCAAGAAATTACGTCTGGGGCTGCATCTCGTGCGTGGCCTGCTGGTGGCACTGCTGATCTTCCCGTTCCTGTCGGAAGCGGCGAAGCATCGCCGCATCCGCCTGTGGTCGCAGAAGCTGCTGAGACTGTGCGGCATGCGTCTCGAAGTCGAGCAGCACGCGCCCCTGCCCGATTCCGGGGTGATGCTGCTGTGCAATCACGTGTCGTGGATCGACATTTTCGCGATCAATGCGTGGCGTCCGGTTCGCTTCGTGGCCAAGGCGGAGATTCGCCACTGGCCGTTGGTGGGCTGGCTGTGCGTGCAGACGCGGACCATCTTTCTGCAGCGCGAACGCCGCGCGGACGCGCGCCGCATCATGCATTACCTCTCGGACTGTCTGCGCGACGGCGACATCATCACGGTGTTTCCGGAGGGCACGACCACCGACGGACGCAGCCTGCTGCCGTTCCATGCCAATCTGCTTCAGGCGCCGGTCACGACCGGCAAGCCGGTGCAGCCGCTGTGCCTGTTCTATGCGGATGAGGCGAGCGGGCGTCACACCATGGCGCCGGCATATATTGGCGAGACGAGCCTGATCGAGTCGATCGACATGATTCTGCGCGCCCCGCCCATGACGGTGCGACTTTCGGTGGGGGCGCCGCAATATCCGCAGGAAGGGCAGCATCGGCGAGCGTTTGCGCTGGGTGCCCAGAAGGCGGTCGGCGAGGCGTTGCAGGCGTTCCTGCCCGAGGCCGTGCTGCCAGCCAGCGGGTCGGTGGGATCGCGCGATGCGGTGTTTGGCGACGAAGAGGGGGACGCAGCTCAGCCAGCGCGCATCTGATGCGCGCAATCGCGTGATCGCGCGAGGCGGCGTCAATGGCGCGGCATGGAAGACGGCGTCCGCAAGGACGCCGTTCTCTTTGGGGGGGCTTTGCACGTAGCGACAAAGGCACGCATGACCTGATTTCGGGATCGAGCCATGTTGCTCTTGCGCTCAATCGCTCCTGCGTTTCGCGCCCTTGTCCGTCGCTTTGCCGGACGCTTTGGCGGACCGCTTTGCCGGCCCTTTGTTGATCGCCTGGCTCGCCGCTTTCTTCGCGGCTTTTCCGGGGGCCTTTTCCGCTTTGCGGGCGCCGTTGTCGCGCTTCTCGGCCTTCCGGGCTTTCTCGCCATTCTCGGCCCTCGCGGCCTTGAGTGCGTCTCCCGCCTTGTCCGCTTTCCTGATCTTGTTGCGCGACTTGTCATCGAACGGGGCCAGGGGATCGCGGATCTGCGGGCAGTCGATCTGAACCAGTTCGCGTCCGGCAGGTGCGTCGGCGAGCTTCACGGCCGTGAGTCGTCCGCCCCACACGCAGCCGGTGTCCAGGCCGAGCACGTTCTCGCGCATCACCAGGCCCAGTGCCGACCAGTGACCGAACACCATCGTGACGTCGGAGGTGCGGCGTCCCGGTGCATCGAACCACGGCTTGAGCTCGTCCGTGGCCGCGTCGGCCCCTTCCTTGATCTTGAAGTCGATGCGCCCGTCGGCGGTGCAGAAGCGCATCCGGGTGAGGGCGTTGATGGTCAGGCGTTGACGATCCTCGTCGCTCAGCGCGTCGTGCCATTGGTCGGGCTGATTGCCGAACATGCGCGAAAGGAAGGTCTTCCAGTCGGGGCCGCGAAGCTGTGCCTCGACGTCGCGGGCCAGCGCAATGACTTGTGCCGCATCCCACTGTGGCAGTACTCCGGCGTGCACCATCAGGTATCCGCGCTCGAAATGCGCCAGGGGCTGACGGCGAACCCAGTCGATGAGGGTGTCGCGGTCGGGGGCGGTGAGAATGTCATCGAGGGTGTCGCTACCGTGGGCCTGACGCACGCCGGCCGCGACGGCCAGCAGGTGGAGATCGTGATTGCCGAGCACGGCGGTGGCGCGATCGCCGAGGGCGATGACCTGACGTAGCGTGTCGAGCGAGCGCGGTCCGCGGTTGACGAGGTCGCCCGCGAGCCAGAGATCGGCGTCTTGCGGCAGGCGAGCGAGCAATTGTTCGAACGACGTTTGGCAACCCTGGAGGTCGCCGATGGCATAGATGTCACGCATCGCGTTGGTGGCGCTGTCTTGTCTGGTTGTCCCGATCAGGGGGCATCCGTGTGCCGCGGTCGCGCATGTCGGTCGACCCTGCGCGGCGCCCCGTGGTCGTTCATTTCTTGTAGATCAGCCAGCGCGGCGCCTTGAAGCGGACAATGCGCAGATACAGCCAGACGTAGGTCACCATGAAGGCGACACAGCACAAGGCGAGTACCAGACTATGCCGCCAGAAGACCGTCGCCGGAATCACTGCCAGCAAGCATAGCAGCCAAAGGTACGGCGAGGTCAAGGAATTGCGCTGTGTGAGCGCACTGGCCGTGCGCGCGCCCGCGGCCCAGCGCAACAGCCGCTTGTAGACGAGCATGTGCAGGTGCACGCCGTCGGGAATGCCGGGCGAGATGCCGCGCACGAAGCGCTTGCGATAGATCGAGAAGCACACCTCGAACGCCGGATAGATGACCATCAGCGCGGGATACCAAGGCGACACCTGTGGGTTGCGCATGACCAGCAGCACGGCGATTTCGGCCAGCATGAAACCGAGGAAGTAGGCACCGCCGTCGCCGAGGAAGATCAGCCCGCCGGGAAAATTGAAGATGAAAAAGCCGAGAATGGCGCCGACCATGATCATCGACGTCGTGAGCACGACCGGGTCCTGCACCTGGAACCCGACGTAGCCGAGCGAGGCAAACATGATCATCGCGACCATGGCGGCCAGGCCGTTGAAGCCGTCGATGATGTTGACGGCGTTGGCCATGCCGGCCACGCAAAGTACCGTGAGGGGCACCGATACCGCCGAGA
The DNA here is from genome assembly GCF_902459575.1 of Pandoraea morbifera. Taxonomy (NCBI): domain Bacteria; kingdom Pseudomonadati; phylum Pseudomonadota; class Betaproteobacteria; order Burkholderiales; family Burkholderiaceae; genus Pandoraea; species Pandoraea morbifera. Next base: position 166,686 of record NZ_CABPSD010000004.1, on the reverse strand, counting down.
ACGCCAGCGCGCGGTCCGCCAGGCCGATGTCCACGCGGTTGATGTGGATGTCGAGCATCAGCCAGGCGAGCAGTGCGGCAACCATCGTGCAGAGCAGCCGGACCGTCGGTGTCACCCGCTTGGTCAGGTCTTCGATGAAGCCGGAAAGAAATGCGGGCAGCCCGCAGGCCACGAGCAGGAGAATGTCGCGGGCCACCTTGGGGTAGGGGACGCCCAGCGCGGTGGCGGCCACCACCAGTCCGGCCAGAATGCCCACGCCACCGATGCGCGGCACCGGCACCACGTGGAATTTCTGCACGCCCGCGACATCGCTATCACCCGAAAAACGGGCGTGGACGTGTGCGTAGCGAACGATCAACAGCGTCGCGATGAACGACACGACGAGAGCGATGGCGAGACTCAGCATGAGGCGGTGCGGCAGCCGTGACTTGACTTCTCAAAGATGATTTTGACTACGTCTCACTTCTTTCTATAAATCATCCATCGCGGCGATCGAAAGCGTACGATCCGTCGATACAGCCAGACATAAACCACAATGAAGACAAGACAGCAAACAGCCAACACCTCAGTGTGGCGCCAGAAAATCGTCGCTGGCAAGACGGCAGAAAGACAAAGCACCCACAGATATGGCGACGTCATTGAGTTGCGCCGTGCCAACTGTGCGGCTACCTTGGATCCAACGGCCCAACGCAGTACCCGCTTGTAAATCAGCATGTGCAGGTGTACGCCGTCAGGCATACTCGGGGAAACGCCTCGAACGAACCTGCGGCGATAAATGGAAAAACAGACTTCAAAAATCGGGTAAATCAGCATGAGCGCAGGGTACCACGGCGATACCATCGGATTGCGCATCACCAGCAGGATAGCCAGTTCTGCAAGCATGAATCCAATAAAATATGCACCTCCGTCGCCGAGGAAAATCAGCCCGTTTGGGTAGTTCAGTATAAAAAAACCAAGCACGGCACCTACCATAATCATAGCCGCCGAAAGCACAATACTGTCGCCAACATGAAATGCGACGTACCCGAGCGAAAGAAACATGAAAATGCTGACCATCGCGGCAAGACCGTTGAAGCCGTCGATGATATTGACAGCGTTGGTCATGGCGGCAGTACAAACCACGGTCAGTGCAACCGACGCGATCGGGTACGCCAGCAATCGATCGAGCGGTGCGATATCCAATCGATTAATGTGGATGCCGAGTATCCAATACGCCACGAGTGCTGACACCATTGCACAAACCAATCGCGCTCGCGGTGAAACGCGCTTCGTGATGTCCTCGATAAATCCACCGAGAAACACGGGGCCGGCACTTAGCGCAAGCAGCAGAATATCCTCCGTGCGGCCGGGGTAGGCGAGTGCGGCGAAGGTGGCCGCCACAATCAGTCCCAGCATGATGCCTAGGCCTCCGATGCGGGGCACGGGGTGGGCGTGGACTTTCTGAACCCCTCGAGTGTCGCTGTCGCTTGAGAAATGTGCGTGCACATGAGCGTAACGCACGATGAGCAGCGTAGTGACAAGTGAAACCACGAATGCCAATGTCAGGTTCAGCATATTACGAACGCGTTAACCATATTGCCCAGTTATGATGGCGATTGGGGGACTCGCCAAGCTCACTTAACGGTCGGTTTGGCGTGGAGAAGTTCTTCGACCGAGTTCGCCAATTATTCTGAAATATTCGGCAATCACCAATCGCTCGTCGAAATTTTGCGCTACTTTAGCACGCCCCGCTCTGCCTATCGCTGCGAGTTCACTCGCTGGCATGCTTGCCACCTGAATCATTTGTTTTGCCAATGCGGCAACGTTTTGCGCTGGCACGACCCATCCGGTCGTCCCTTGACCGACGACTTCACGGCAACCGTGAACGTCGGTGGTAACGACGGGGCGTGCCATGGCGCTCGCTTCCATGAGTGTCCGCGACAATCCTTCCCGATACGACGGCAATACTACGCAATGCGCTTGCGCGATGAATGGGCGCACCTCCTGAGTCACGCCAAGATATTCGACGAGCCCTTCGCGCACCCAAGAATCGACCTGACTGCGCGAGATGGCCGTCGGGTTTTCGACGTCGGCAGGCCCCAATAGCTGAAATCGGACGTGCGGCATCAGCGCTCTTATCTGCCTGGCTGCTTCAACGAACTCCAGAACACCCTTATCGCGCAGCAATCGGGCAATCAGCAAAAAGCGAAAAGTGCCGTCCTCTGCAGGCCATGGCGCGCTGGCGAAGTGATCGAGATCGACACCCTCGCCGGGCAGCAAGCGAGCCTTATGTATATCAACTAGGCCGCCAGAGACCATGGCCTCAAAGTCGGATTCGTTCAACAGCCAGTTCTCCCTTGTGTGGCGGAATGCATAGCGATACAACGTCCGCACAATATGGGTAATGACCGATTGGTTGATGAAAACGGTGCCCAGCCCCGTGGTTATGGAGACCGATTCGATTCCTGCCAAGTGGGCGGCGATGGCGCCGTAGATGTTCGGCTTGATCGTGTAATGGAAACAGACGGCGGGGCGAATACGTCGGTACAAGCGATACATCCGCCAAAGGAGTGCCAGGTCCTCCAATGGGTTCCGCCCTTTAGATGCCATCGGCAGAACGTGTACAGCGCAGCCCAAGTCGCGCAATAACGGCGCGTAGTCATCGTCGGGCGCGACCACATGTATCGGATGTCCGTGGCCCATTAGGGCGCGGATCGGACCGCCGCGAAAGTTGTAAATCGACCAAAATGTGTTGGAGCAAAAGAGAACGGGGGCGTTCATAGAGGTCAACATGTTGAACTACGCGCCGCAGCCAGTCGGGCATACAAGTCCAGCCAGCGTGTCACGACGGCGTCGAGCGAGTAATGGGAGACAATGCGGGCGCGATTCGCCACGCCGATGGCATGGCGTGCGTCGTGCCCGGCGCGCAGCGTGCGCAGCAGCGCGTCGGCCAGTCGTTGCGCGTCGCCGACGGGTACCAGCGCGTTGCCCGGGGCGTCGTCGGGCGTGCCGCCGATCATTTCGCGTACGCCGCCGCAGTCAGTCGAGACGATCGGCAGACCGCTGGCCATCGCCTCGCCAATCACCAGCGGCAGGCCCTCCCACGCCGACGACATGGCGTACACGTCCGCCGCGCACATCCACTGCGCAATGTCGTTGCGACGGCCGAGCAGCGTAACGGCGCGAGCAAGACCCAGCGAATCGATGCGCGCCTGCACGGCGTCGCGCATCGGCCCTTCGCCGGCGATGAACAGGCGGGCGTCGGGCATCTCGCGCAGTACGCGCGAGAAGGCGTCGATCATCACCGGATAGGCTTTCGCCTCGACCATTCGTCCGGCGGCAAACACGAGGGGGGCATCGAGCGCCCCGACGCCGGGCATGGCAGCCCGGCATTGCTGGCGCGTCAGGGCGTCCGGCCGATAGCGCGCCGTATCGATGCCGTTGGGCATGCTGACGATGCGCCCGGCCGGCACGGCGCGTTGCGCGACGAACGCGGCCACGGCGTCGTCGCTGACGTTGGTCGTCAGATCCGTCAACCCGTCGGTCAGCCGGTACGCAAGCATCCAGGCACGGCCCCCTTCGTTGCGACTGTGCGCGCTCGTCACGAGCACCGGCATCGGCGCGAGCACACGCGTGAGGCGCGCGAGCAGGTTGGCGTGCACCATGTGGGCGTGGACGACGTCCGGGTGCCACGCCCGCAGGCGTGCCGCGAGCCGAAGCATCGCGCACGCCAGCGACCAGGGCGTCTTGTTCGCCTTCAGTTCGACGAGCGTCAGACGCGGTGACACCGGTAGCGCGATCGCGCACGCGCCGGTCACCGACACGAGCATCACGTCATGCCCGCGCGAGAGAAAGCCGCGCGCGAGGTCGCCCACCTGGGTCTCGGCGCCGCCCAGCTGGAGTCCGGTGGTGAGCAGGACGATCTTCATCGTGCGACGCCCGGCAGGGTACCCGCGTCGGTCCACAACGTCTCCCAGCGCGCGGCGATGGCATCGGCGCGAAAGGCCTGGGCATGGGCATAGCCCGCCAGCCCGAGTCGTCGTCGCAATGCAGGGTCGCCGATCAGACGCCGCAGCGCGGCCGCCAGCGCGTCGATATCGCCGTCTTCCACCACGAGGCTGTCGACCTCGTCATGCAGCAGCGCCCGAGGTCCGGCGTCTGCGGCGTAGGCCACGATGGGGACCGCGTAGGCTTTCGTCTCGATCAATACCAGCCCGAAGCTCTCGCGCCGCGAGGGCAGGCAATACAGGGTCGCCTGCGCATAGTGTCGTGCGATGTCGGCCACGGCGGGCAGCACTTGCACGCTGTCGCCGACACCCGCGTCGCGGGCCTGCGCGAGCAGCGTTTCGCGCAATGGGCCGTCGCCGACGATCCGCACCTGCCAGCCGGGAGCCTGTCGGGCGACGCGCGCCCAGGCGTCGATGAGCCGGTCGAACCCTTTCTCCGGGACCAGGCGCCCGACGGCGAGCACGCAGCGCGCGTCGTCCTGGGCGGCCGGTGGTGTGTCGGGCATCGGGATGCCGAGCGGATTGGGCAGCGTGACGAATCTGGCGCGCGCATGCGGGTGGTGCGCTTGCCACGCGTTGCGATCGGCCTCGGTGAGCACCACGACGGCATCGTAGCGGCGTGCGGCCAGCGCCCGCGCCCAGCGACGCGCGCGTCGACCGAGGTCACTGGCGTAGGTGCTGTGCTCCCACGCGATGCGTTGCATCGGCACGCCGAGCGTTGCGGGTACCGTGTAGAGCGCGAGCATCGGGTCGACGTCGATCATGATCTCGATGGCGTTCGCGCGCACATAACGCCGAAGCGCCCGCGCGATGGACAGGTAGTGGCGCTTGAATGCCACCCGCTCGCCGAACATCGCATGATGCGAGACCCCCGGCGAGAGCAGGAAGACGGGCTTGTGTCCCCACAGCGAGACCACATGCACGCGATGTCCGCGTGCCGCAAGCGCGTTGGCGAGCGTGGCCGTGGCGCGCTCGGCACCGGCGAACGCGGCGAGTGTGCCGGTGAACAGGCAGACGGTTCGGGCGTGCGCGGCGTCGCTGGCGGAGGCGAAGGTCGTCATGTCGCCCCCGTCAGTCGCGTTTGAGCAGCCAGATGCCGAGCATCAGCGCAGCCGCGTATCCGGCGCCGTAGCCCAGTGCGCCGGCCAGGGCGCCGAGTTGCGGCGCGAGACTGCGCACGACGATGAAGGCAACCGCGGCCGCGCACGCCCATTTGGCGATGACCCAGCGCCCGGCGCCGCGCCGCACGAGCACCAGGTTCAGGGCGGCGTCGGCGAACACGAGAATGCCCATGAGCGCCGACACGCGCAGAATCTCGGCCGACTGCGCAAAACCCGCGCCGTAGATCAGATGCACGATCCACGGCGCCAGCAGCGCGACCGGCACGGCCAGGCATGCGCCCGCGCCGACCATCAGCCAGACGGCGCGTACGGTGTTGCGCCGCGCGATGGCGTTGTCTAGCGTCTGGAAGATCAACTGTGGCGCGAGCGAATTCGCGATGATCGGCGCCACGAGCACGAAGTTTTCCGTGACTTGCATGGCGGCGGCGTACGCCCCCAGTTCGGAGAGGGGGATGAGTGGCTTGAGCACCAGTTGATCGATGCGCTTGAACAGGATCATGAGCATCAGGCCGCCCCAGAAGCTCGTGCCGCTCGCCAGCAGGTCGAGCAGCAGCCGGCGTTGCCAGACCACCGGGGTTTTCGGCGAGTGCGTGAAGTAGTAGCGCACGAGTAGCGCGGCGGCCACGATGGCTTCGACCGCATAGACGACGGCGAACGCGCTAACGCTCGCGTGCGTGACGAACAGGATCGCCACGAGCGCGAGTTTCACCCCCAGCGCACAGAGGTTGGCACTCACGCTCGGCCGGTTGAAGGTACGCGCCTGCAGCCAGGCGATCACGATGCCCGATGGCTCGCGAAACCACAGCGCCACGCCCAGCCAGAGTGTCACGGCGACGAGCGACGACTCGGCGAACCCGATCACGTACACGGCCAGGAGCGTGTAGGCGACGGCGGCGGCCGCCAGGCGCAGCACGAACGCGTGGGCGATGATCGTGCGTTGTTCTGCCTCGGGTTTGCCGACCAGACGGGGCACCACCACTTCGCTGCCGCACAGCAGCGTGAGCGAAGCGGCGAGGAAGACCAGCGATTGCGCGTACTGAAACAGGCCGAATTGCGCGGCGCCCAGGCTGCGCGCCAGAAGCCCGGAGACCGCGATGCCGCCGGCGATCTGCGCGCCGCGCTCGGTCAGCATCCAGAGGATGTTGCGAATGATGGTCCGATAGGGCATGTGGCGCTCGCGCGGCTCACTCGTTCTCAAGATAAGCAAAACCGGCCTTGCGAGGCCGGTGCTGGAAGACGTCGTGCGACGTCATGTCCCTGTCCAGGTGGCGCGCGGTCGATTGTAGGCGCCCGCCGACAGGGTTTCGGGACATGCCGCGGTGCGGCGAAGTCCCGTATAATTTTAACGTAATGCAGCCGTTCCCGGCCGGGCTTCGCGCCGGGATTTCCGTTTGCGGCGCAGCCGGCGTTCATGTAGCGCGCTTGCGGCACCTCGTCGTGGCCGTTGTCCGGCGCTGCAGCATGCGAGATCGCGCCCGCACCGGGTCAGGGCAGGCATCGGGAGTGCCCCGATCGTCCCTCCACCCGCCACGGGCGCCCATTTCTATCCCTCGTTTCCGAGAGACCCTGTTCCATGACGCAAACCACGCAAGTTTCGCCTGCGATTTTCAAGGCTTACGATATCCGCGGCATCGTCGGCAAGACCCTCGACGCCAACGTCGCGCACCTCATCGGGCGCGCCTTCGGCACGGCCCTGCGTCGTGAAGGCGGCAACGCCGTCGTGGTCGGCCGCGACGGCCGCCTGTCCGGTCCCGAGCTTGTCGGCGCATTGTCGGACGGGCTGCGCGCGGCCGGTGTCGACGTGGTCGATATCGGCGTCGTCGTGACCCCGATGGTGTACTTCGCGACCAACGTCACGTTGCACGGGCGCGTCGTCGACTCGGGCATCATGGTCACGGGCAGCCACAATCCGCCCGACTACAACGGTTTCAAGATGGTGCTGCGCGGCCGTGCAATCTATGGCGATGCCATTCAGGGCCTCGCGAAGCTCATCGAGCAACAGGACTTCGAGACCGGGCAGGGCACTTATACGGCCGACGAAATCGGCGAATCGTATCGCGCGCGCATCGCCAACGACGTGCATCTGGCGCGGCCGATGAAGATCGCCGTGGACTGCGGTAATGGCGTGGCGGGTGCTTACGCGCCGGCGCTGTTCCAGGCGCTGGGTTGCGACGTGATCGAGCTGTTCTGCGACGTCGACGGCACCTTCCCCAACCATCATCCGGATCCGGCGCATCCTGAAAACCTTCAGGACCTGATCAGGACGCTGCAAACGACCGACGCCGAGATCGGCCTCGCGTTCGACGGCGACGGCGATCGCCTGGGTGTGGTCACCAAGGACGGCCAGATCATCTATCCGGATCGCCAACTGATGCTGTTCGCCGAGGAAGTGCTGAGCCGCAATCCGGGCGAGAAGATCATCTACGACGTGAAATGCACGCGCAACCTGGCGGACTGGGTGCGCAAGCACGGCGGCGAGCCGCTCATGTGGAAGACGGGGCACTCGCTGGTCAAGGCCAAGCTCAAGGAAACCGGCGCGCCTCTCGCGGGCGAGATGAGCGGCCACGTGTTCTTCAAGGACCGCTGGTACGGCTTCGACGACGGCCTGTACACGGGCGCGCGTCTGCTCGAGATTCTCTCGAAGTCGGCCGATCCGAGTGCCGTCCTCAACGCACTGCCGAACTCGATTTCCACGCCCGAGCTGCAGATCCCGCTGGCCGAGGGCGAGAACTTCGCGCTGATCGACAAGCTGCGCGAGACGGCGAAGTTCGACGGTGCGCGGGACGTGATCAAGATCGATGGGGTGCGCGTCGAATATCCCGATGGCTTCGGTCTGGCGCGTTCGTCGAACACCACGCCGGTGGTCGTGCTGCGTTTCGAGGCCGACAGCGACGCGGCGATCGGGCGAATTCAGGAAGACTTCCGTCGCGCCATCCTCGCGGTCAAGCCGGACGCGAAGTTGCCGTTCTGACGCCGTGCGCGCGCGCGGCGGCGCGCCTTGCGAGATCCGGCAAGGCAGGCGTCGCGACGCGCCCGGCAACAAACGGTGTCCGGCATGCCGGGTCGGGGTAAAATCGCGGTTTTGCTCACGAGGCCCGGCCGAACCGCCGGGGCGTTCGGTTGCAGGTTCTGATCGTCAAAGTCTCGTCGCTCGGCGACGTCGTCCATAACATGCCCGTGGTGCAGGATATTCTGCGCCGCTGTCCCGACGCCCGGATCGACTGGGTCGTGGAAGAGGGCTTCGTCGACCTCGTCAAACTGGTTCGCGGTGTGCGCCGGGTCATTCCCTTCGCGTTGCGACGCTGGCGCAAGAAGCCGTTCGCGGCGGCCACCTGGCAGGAAATCGGCGCCTTTCGTCGCGCGTTGCGCGAAACCCCTTACGACTACGTGATCGACACGCAGGGGCTGGTCAAGACCGGCTGGATCGCGCGCACCGCGCGTGGCGCGGTGTGGGGGCTGGGCAATCGCACCGAAGGCGCGAGCTACGAATGGCCGGTGCGCTTTCTCTACCGGCACATGGTCCGCATCGAGCCTCACACGCACGTCGTGACGCGCTCGCGCTTGCTCGTCGCCGAAGCCATGGGCTTCCAGATGCCGGCGGAGATCGACTTCGGCATCGCCACGGAGCGTGCGGATCACAGCCAGTGCCCGGACCGGCCGTATGCCGTGTTCGTGCATGCCACCTCGCGCGACGACAAGACATGGCCCGAAGCCGACTGGATTGCGCTGGGGCGCGATCTGGCGGCGCAGGGCCTGTTGATCGTGCTGCCGTGGGGGAGTGCCGCCGAGCGTGACGTGTCGCATCGTCTGGCCGCCGCGCTGGGCGAGCACGCGTGGGTGCCGCCCCGAATGAATCTGTCGCAGGTGGTCGGCCTGATCGACCGCGGCGCGATCACCGTGGGCGTGGATACCGGACTGGTGCATATTGCCGCAGCCCTGAACCGCCCGACCATCGAGCTATACAATTTCAGCACGGCGTGGCGAACCGGAGGATTCTGGTCGCCGCACATCGTCAATCTCGGCGACGCCGAACACAAACCCACGCTCGCCCAGGTGCGCGACGCCGTGCGCCAGCTCGCACCGTCGATGTCGCCGGCCGCGGGTGGCGCCGCCGCGCCCAGCGAGGACCGAAGCGCATGACCCAAATGAACTCACGGAACGCAAGCGGGTCCGGCAAGGCCGGCAGCCAGATCGTCACGGTCGAATCGGGCGACTGGCAGGGCGCACAGCTCTCCGTACCGCGCGAGACGCTGGTCGCCGATGTCGAGGCCGGCAAGGTGCTTTATTTCCCGCATCTGAATTTCGCCATCGATGCGTCCGAGCAGCGCTTGCTCGATCCGGCGATTGCCGATCCCAGGCGCAAGAACATCAGTCTCGATCCGAAGTCGGACGTGCTCGTCGGCGTCGCCTCCGATGACGCCACGCAGCGGGCCGTGCACGCCCTCGTCAAGCGCTACTACACGCAGGCGTGCAGTCTGATCGACGGCCTGCTGCCGGAGTATCGCGGCAAGCTGCGTGCGGCGCCCACGAGCCTGCGCCTGCATCAGGTGGAGACGCGTCAGACGTCGTGGCGCAAGGACGACAGTCGCCTGCACGTCGACGCCTTTCCGTCGCGTCCGAACTACGGCGAGCGCATCCTGCGCGTGTTCACCAACATCAACCCGGCCGGTCAGCCGCGCGTGTGGCGCGTGGGCGAGCCCTTCGAAGACGTGGCCACGCGATTCCTGCCCAGGGTGCCCAGGCAATGGCCCGGCTCGGCCTGGCTGCAGAACGCGGTGGGCATCACTAAGCGACCGCGCAGCGGCTACGATCACATCATGCTGCACCTGCACGACGGCATGAAGGCCGACATGGCCTATCAGCGCGACGCGGGGCAGCAGACCATGCCGTTCCCGCCAGGCAGTGTCTGGATCTGCTTCTCGGATCAGACTTCGCACGCCGTGATGTCGGGACAGTTCATGATGGAGCAGACCTTCTTCCTGCCCGCCGAGGCGATGGTGCACCCCGAGTGCTCGCCGCTGGCGGTCTTGCAACGCCTCACGCATCGCGCGCTGATCTGAATGCTGCTGCGCCTCATCTATCGCGCGCTCTGGTGGGTCGTTGCACCATTGGCGGTGGTTCGCCTGTGGTGGCGTGGCCGCTTCGAGCCGGGCTATCGTCGTCACATCGGTGAGCGGTTCGGGTACTACGACACGCCGCCATACACCGGCCGTCCGCTGATCTGGGTGCACGCGGTCTCGGTCGGCGAGACCCGTGCCGCGCAGCCGCTCATCGACGCGCTGCTCGAACGCTATCCGTCGCACGGCATTCTGCTCACGCACATGACGCCGACCGGGCGAGCCACCGGCGAAAGCCTGTTCGGCGAACGCGTGCAGCGCTGCTACCTGCCGTACGACATGGTCGGGCCGATCCGGCGATTCCTGAAGCACTGGCGCCCGAGCGTCGGCGTGGTGATGGAGACCGAGGTTTGGCCGAACCTGATTTTCACTTGCCGCGAACGCCGTGTGCCGCTGGTGTTGACCAATGCGCGGATGTCGGCGCGTTCGTTCCGGCGCGCCGCGCGCTTCGGCGACGCCGCCCGGCCGGTCTTCGGTGGCTTCAGCCGCGTGTTCGCGCAAAGCGACGCCGACGCCGAGCGCCTGCGCATGCTCGGTGCGAGCGACGTCGACGTGATGGGCAACCTGAAGTTCGACATGACGCCATCGCCCGCATTGCTCGCGCTCGGCGCGCGCTGGCGAGCCCGCTTCGGCGAGCGCAAGGTCTGGCTCGCGGCCAGCACACGCGACGGCGAGGAGGCGCTGGTGCTCCAGGCGCGCGCCATGCTGGCGGCAGCCTCTGACGTGGGGCGTCGCGCGTTGCTGGTGCTGGTGCCGCGACACCCGCAGCGCTTCGACGAAGTGGCGGCCATGCTCGAGAAAGTGCGCCTGAACTATGTGCGCCGCAGTGCATTGCCCGACGACGATACGCCGCTGCCGGCCGACGTCGACGTGGTGCTCGGCGACTCCATGGGCGAGATGCCGGCCTATTTTTCGGCGGCCGACGTCGCGTTCATCGGCGGCAGCTTGCTGCCGCTGGGTGGCCAGAACCTGATCGAGGCCTGCGCGGCGGGAACACCGGTCGTCTTCGGCCCACACATGTTCAACTTCACGCAGGCCAGCGAAAACGCGCTGGCCGCAGGTGCGGCGCGCCGGGTAAGCGACGCCGGCGAACTGGCCGCCACGCTGGCCGACCTGTTACTCAACGACGACCGGCGATTGGCCATGCGCACGGCGGCCACCCTGTTTGCCCGGCAGCACCAGGGCGCGACGGCGCGCACCGTCACGGCATTGGGCCGCTGGCTCGACACCGGACGGGTCGCGCCACAGGACTGAGGGTCCCCCATCTCCCGGTGGGACGGCGTGGACCGCCGTTGTGGCTTCAGGTGGGCTTTTCCGGCGGGCGTCCGGCCTTGCGGCCGCATGCGGCGAGCCTGGGAGGGCGTGCGGCCCTGGCTGGCTCAGTAGGTCGGCATCGACGGATCGACCTGGAGTGCCCAGGCATCGATGCCGCCAGCCAGATTGAACAGCCGGGTAAAGCCTTGTTGTTCCAGAAACATCGCGGCGCGCGCGCTGCGCATGCCGTGATGGCAGATGCACACGATGGGTGCGTCGGCGTCGAGTTCGTTCAGACGGGAGGGCACATCGCCGAGCGGCACATGCTTGCTGTGGGCGATGCTGCAGGTCTGGACTTCCCAGTCCTCGCGAACGTCGAGGAGCGTGGGTTGGCCGCGATCCCCGTCCGCGAGCCACTGGGCCAATTCCGCCGGAGTGATGTTTTCCATGGTGTTCGTTGTCTTATTATTCCGGGCCGGCGCCGTGCGTTGCCGAACGGTGCACTGGCCCGGTCGCCGGCTTCAGAACTTGAAATTCGACGGTTGCGGTGCGACGAGATAGGGCACCTGCGTCTCGAACAGGTTTTCGCGGCGGTATTCGTTCTCGGACACGCGCGTGACGAGCACGGCTTCCATGACCGGCGCGCTTCCCACGAAGGCGGCGAGACGGCCGCCGACTTTCAACTGGTCGAGGAAGGTTTGCGGCAGGACGGCCAGACCGCCCGAGATTGCGATCACGTCGTACGGGGCGGCGGCGCTCCAGCCTTGCGCGCCGTCGGCATTGATCACTTCGACGTTCGTCACGCCGTTGGCGCGCAGCGTCTGCTGGGCCGCCTGAGCAAGATTGGCGTCGAACTCCACGCTCGTGACGTGGTGTGCGTTGTAGGCCAGCAACGCGGCCATGTAGCCCGAACCGGTGCCGATTTCCAGCACGTTTTCGTTCTTCTTCGGCGCGAGCGCTTGCAGAATGCGGGCTTCCACTCGCGGGAACATCATGTGCTGGCTCTTGTTGGCGATGGCGGCGCCCGGCAGCGGCAGCTCGACGTCGGTGAATGCGCTGGCGCGGTACGCGGCCGGCACGAATGCCTCGCGCTTGACGACCTTCAGCAGATTGAGCACGTCCTGGTCGAGCACGTCCCAGGGACGGATCTGCTGCTCGATCATGTTAAAGCGGGCCTGTTCGTAATTCATTTCGATTACCGTGGGTAGTAGGCGAACACAACCTGGCATTTTACCAGTTCCGGGCGGTAGTCACGATGACGCGTGCACTTTTGCCGCACGTGTGGCAAAAGATCGGGACAGACGACCCTCAGGCCGCCCGTTTGGGCGAGATGGGCGAGCTGGGCGAGGTGGCCGAGAAAGCGGACGACGGCGCGACCGGAGCGCCGGCGGCATCGGGCGCATCCGACGCTGCCGCGGGCAATGCCACGCGATTGAGATACGCCGCGCACATCGTCGCCATCTGATCGGCGATCTGGCCGGCCAGCGTCTCCGAGCAGGCGGCGGGCGCCCGGTTCTCCAGAATCGCCTTGATGGGACCGGTCATCGAATTGAGGAAGACGAAGGCCACGGTCTCCGGATCGTCGAAGCTCACGTTGCGCGCCGTCTTCAGCATGCTCACGACCGCGCCGTGCATGCGCGTCGCCGCGTCGGCAAACACCTTGCGTCCGTCGAGATCTTCCGAGAGCCGGTACAGCGCCTGCGCCTCTTCGATGTCCGTCATCTTCGCCCCGACGTACGCCTTCGCGAGCGAGTGCGCCATGACCTCGAGCGGTTCGCCGTGCGAGGCGAGGCAGGTGGACTCGACCGTGCAGACGATCCGGTCGATGTGCCGCCCGAGCACCGCATAGAGCAGCACCTGCTTGTTCTGGAAGTACTGGTACAGCGTGCCGACCGATACCCCCGCGCGCTCGGCCACCCGGGTGGTGGTCAACTGGCGCCCGCCGTCGAGCAGCAAAACCTGAAGCGCTGCTTCGAAAATGGCGTCGATGGTGACCCGCGAGCGCGCCTGTTGCGGCGTTTTACGGGGCGTTGCGGGCCCTCGGGTGTCCGGTTTCATATGCGAATGGAAAAGCTGAAGGATTCTTCATAAACTCGATGCTAACAAATTTGCGCGCGGTCGGGCGCATGACAACAAAGCATACGACGGGAGCAGTCATGAAACGGGACGCCATCGAGAGTATCGACAATGCGGCACGCGAGGACGCCGAGCGCCATCTGGGCCGCGTGGCACTGGTGACCGGTGCCACGCGGGGCATTGGACAGGAAGTCGCGAAAGCCCTTGCCGAGGCCGGCATGACGGTCCTCGTGGGCGCACGCGAGCAGGCAAAGGGCGACGACGTGGTCGAACCGCTGCGCAAGGCGGGATTTCAGGCGGAGGCGCTGGTGATCGATCTGTTGCGTCCGGAAACGCTGCATGCGGCTGCGTACCACATCGGTCGTTATTACGGCCGTCTCGACGTGCTGGTGAACAATGCCGGTGTGACCGATCCGCGCGACGATGTCCCGGAGAAGGCTTCCATCGAGGCCGTCGAGCGGGTCTTCGCGACCAATTTCTTCGGCACGTTGCGTGTCACGCAGGCGATGTTGCCATGGCTGGCGCGTTCGGAGCGCGCCCGTATCGTGAACGTGTCGAGCGGGCTGGGGTCGCTCGCGCGCAACAGCGATCCGGCGTGGGAGCATGGTGCGTTTCGCCAGATCGGCTTCAACGCGTCGAAGGCGGCGCTGAACATGCTGACGGTGCAGCTTTCGCATACGTTGCGCGAGACGTCGATCACGGTCAATTCGGTCGATCCGGGTGCGCCGGCCGACCTCGCGGTCGACGCCAGCGGCAAGCGCGTGCGCCAGGGCATGGCCGAGGGAGCGCGAAGCGTGCTGATGCTCGCACTCGGGGAACGCGGTCCGGTCACGGGCGGCTTTTATGGTTGCGAGGGACCATTGCCGTGGTAAGCGGCGCGCCCTCCGGTCCTCGACGCCGCTCGCGGTAAAATGCGGGCGTTGAAATTGAAATGCAGTCGACGTCTTGCCGTCACGTGTCGGGCACCGTAGATGAAGCGCCGCGCGTCCTCCTGCAAGCGCCTTGTCATCCCACGATCTTTTCATGAACTGTCGCCCACACTGCGCGGCGTGCTGCATCGCGCCTTCCATCACCACGCCCATCCCCGGAATGCCGAACGGCAAGCCGGCGAACACCCGCTGCGTGCAACTGGATGACGACGACCGTTGCGCGATCTTCGGCAGTGCACAGCGCCCGGCGGTCTGCGCCTCGTTGCAGCCATCGGCCGAGATGTGCGGCAACGACCGCGAGCAGGCGATCGCATGGCTCGCAAGTCTCGAGGCGCTGACCGCGCCCGGCGCGGCGTGAGGCATGCCTCGCGCACGGGCATGGGACCGATGCGAAGCCCTTCCGCGCGCCCGTGGGTGGAGCGCCGCTTGCGTCGCATGCGGGTGATATAGTCGCGCCTATCGAAGATCGGCCCGGCCCTGTCCGGAAGTAGAACGCGACATGCAACGCAGTCTTTTTCTTAAACGACAGAATCGTCAGCAGTGCGACGCACGGGGCGTGACCGGGCGCGAACTGCTGTTGTCGGCATCGCGCCGCGGTTGGCTGTCGCTCGCCGGTGCCTTCGTGCTCGCCGCCGGGTTGGCGGCATGTGCGGGATTGCCGTTCGGCAACGATTACACCTTCTCCGAAGCGCAACTGCAGCGCGCGCTCGATCGCAAGTTTCCGTTCGATCGCCATGTGCTGGCAGTGCTCGACGTCAACCTCTCGCATCCGCGCCTGACGCTGCTGCCAGAGCGCAATCGTCTGGCCGTGGCGGTCGACGCCACCATCGCGCACCCGCTCGACGGCGCGCCATTCACGGGCACGCTCGCCATCGAAAGCGCGCTGGCCTACGATCCGGCGACGATGTCGGTCGTGCTGCGCGATCCCGAGGTGCGGAACTTCACCGTCGACCGATTGCCCGAGCGCTGGTCCCGGCAGTTGAACGCGGCCGGCGCACTGATCGCCACGCAGTTGCTGCAAGGCGCGCCCATTTATACGTTCAAGCCCGAGCAACTCAACATTGGCGGGGTGCCGCGCCAGCCCGGCCAGATCACGGTCCTCTCGCACGGGGTGAACGTCAGGTTCGATTCACGCTGACGGCGGCGACATCGCGCCCGAACGCGCCGCCCGGCTGTTGCGCTTTTCCACCTTCCTCATTCACGACTTCTCAGGAACGCATTGCATGGACTTGTTGCTGGCACTCAAAGCCGTCATTCTCGGCGTGGTCGAAGGGTTGACCGAATTTCTGCCGATCTCCTCGACCGGTCACCTGATTCTGGCGGGCAGTCTGCTCAACTTCAACGATGAGAAGGGCAAGGTGTTCGAGATCGTGATTCAGTTCGGCGCGATTCTGGCGGTCTGCTGGGAATTCCGGGCGAAGATCGCACAGGTCGTCGCGGGGCTGGGCAACGATGTCAAGTCGCGTCGTTTCGCGGTGAACGTGATTGTCGCGTGCCTGCCCGCCATCGTGCTCGGTCTGCTCTTCGGCAAGTACATCAAGGCGGCACTGTTCAACCCGATTGTGGTGGCGACGGCCTTCATCGTGGGCGGCGTGATCATTTTGCTGGTGGAGCGTCACAATCGCGGCAACACCACGGCGGGCAAGTCGCCGCGCGTGACGTCGATCGATGACCTGTCATTGGTCGACGCCCTGAAGGTCGGCTTCGCGCAATGCTTCGCGCTCGTGCCGGGCACGTCGCGCTCGGGCGCCACGATCATCGGTGGCATGATGTTCGGTCTGGAGCGTCGCGTGGCGACCGAGTTCTCGTTCTTCCTTGCCATCCCGATCCTTTTCGGCGCGACGGTCTACGAACTCTACAAGGCGCGCTCGATCCTGTCGGTGGACGATGTCAGCCTGTTTGGCGCGGGTTTCATCGCTGCGTTCGTCAGCGCATTCATCTGTGTGCGCTGGCTGTTGCGCTACATTGCATCGCACGACTTCACGGCGTTCGCGTGGTACCGCATCGCGTTCGGGATCGTGGTGCTCGCCACCGGCTACAGCGGACTGGTCGTCTGGGCGGACTGAAACCGTCGGACCTCCGCACGAAAAGAAAGGGCGCCGCGAGGTGCCCTTTTTCGTTGGATGCTTGGTTGACTGCCGCCGCGTTAGTGCGTCTGATCCGCGTCCGACTCGCCGCTTATCCGCGTTTGCGGAACACGAGATCCCACACGCCGTGGCCGAGGCGCAGGCCGCGGTTCTCGAATTTCGTCACGGGCCGATAGTCGGGGCGCGGCGCGTAGTCGGTTGCCGTGTTCTCGAGCGTGGCTTCGCCGCCCAGCACTTCGAGCATCTGCTCCGCGTATTCCTGCCAGTCCGTCGCGCAATGCAGATATCCGCCCGACTTCAGGCGCGAGGCGAGCAGCGCCACGAACGGCGGTTGCAGCAGGCGGCGCTTGTGGTGGCGTTTCTTGTGCCAGGGGTCGGGGAAGAACACGTGCACGCCGTCCAGCGAGCCCTCGGGGAGCATGTGCTGAACGACCTCGACAGCATCGTGCTGGATGATGCGTACGTTCGACAGCGGCGTCTCGCCGATCAGCTTGAGCAGTGCGCCCACACCTGGCTCGTGCACTTCCACGCCGAGGAAGTCGTCTGCCGGACGCAGCTTCGCAATATGCGCGGTGCCGTCACCCATGCCGAAACCAATCTCCAGAATTCGCGGTGCGCCGGTGCGTTCGAAGGCGGTCGGCCAATCGAGCGGGGCGGGTGCGTACGGCAACACGAACTTCGGGCCGAGTGCGTCGAAGGCGCGCTTCTGCGCTTCCGAACTGCGACCCGCGCGGCGCACGAAGCTGCGAATACGGCGCGGATGGGCCACGCCGTCGGGACCGACATAAGTCTCGCCGTCCCCTTGGGCGTTGGGTTGCGACGTACCGATCTCGTCGTCGTCGTGGGCCGATTGCGCGTCGTCAGCCGGCGGGTGTCCGTGGTTCGTCATGGAAGCAAAAAGCCGTCTGGACGACGGCTTGTCGAGGAATGCTGCGGCGGGCGGCCCCTTCGGCGCGGTGGCCTGAGTCGGTACCCAACACGATGATTTTCAAAGGATTTTCCCGGGCCGTGGCGTCGGGAGCGGGCTCGATTATCCACCGGAACCCCCTTGACTGGCAAGCCGACGCCCGGCTCAGCCGGGGCGCACGACCCGCGTGTCCTCCGGGGCGACCGGCTCGCCGCGCGCCGTGCTCGGCCGCAGCTCGGCCAGTGGCTCGCCGGTGCGCGTGTCGATGAGCGTCGAATGCGCCTCGCCTCGCGCGAACCGGTACTTCTCGCCCCATTGCCGCAGCGCCACGATCAGCGTGAAGAGTTCGCGGCCTTGTGCCGTCAGCACATATTCCTGGTATGCCGTGCCGTCCGAGGCGGGCTGGACCGACAGAATGCCGGCGTCGACCAGCGCGCGCAAACGCGTCGTGAGCATGCTGCGCGCCACCCCGAGGCTGCGCAGAAAGTCACCGAAGCGGCGCACGCCGTCGAAGGCATCGCGCACGATGAGCAGGCTCCAGCGGTCGCCGATGATGTCGACGGTGCGGGCCACGGGGCAGGTGCCGGGCGACGGGGAAGTGGGTGTTCGAGGCATGAGCGATAGCGGTGAACCGGTGGCAAGCGTTGGCCGATGGCGCGGACGTTGGGCCAATATAGGTTTCATTTTAAGACTGGTTTGGCTATCATCCAACAAGTCTTAATTTGAAACTGGTTTGGGAGCTTTCATGTCATCGTGCCGAATGACGCAACCCGACGGGCATCCGCACGCCGCCGCTGCGCGAATGCCGCGCGCGCTGGTGGGGACTTTCGCCGGCGCGGCGGGGTTGAGCGTCGCAAACGTCTACTATGCGCAGCCACTGCTGGATACGCTCGCCGACGATTTCGGCATTTCGCGCGGTGTGGCCGGGAGTGTCGTTACCGCGACGCAGGTGGGGTGTGCGCTGGCGCTGCTCTTTCTCGTGCCGCTGGGCGATCAGTGGGAGCGGCGCCGCCTGATGCTCGTGCAGCTCGCGTTGCTGGCCGTGAGTCTCTTGGGGGTCTCGATGGCAACGTCCGCAGCCGGCCTGTTGTTGGGCATGGCGGCCGTTGGCCTGCTGGGCACGGCCATGACGCAGGGACTGATTGCCTTCGCATCGAGCGTGGCGGGCGAGCATGAACGGGGTCGCGTCGTCGGCGCCACGCAAGGGGGCGTGGTGGTCGGGCTGTTGCTTGCGCGGGTCATGTCGGGGGCCATCGCCGATCTGGCGGGATGGCGGGGCGTCTACCTGGCATCCACTGCGGCGATGCTGGTGCTAGGCATCGTCTTGTGGCGAGTCTTGCCGCAGCAGGCGGTCGCGGACGAGTCGGGTGACCGAAAGGCGTCGCCCGTGGCAAGTCAGTCCTATGGCGTGTTGCTGCTGTCGATGTTCGAGCTGTTGTGCCACGAGCGCACGCTCCAGATTCGCGGGGCGATTGCGTTGCTGATGTTCATGGCGTTCAGCGTCTTCTGGAGCGCGCTGGTGCTGCCGTTGTCTGCCGCCCCATTTCACTTCTCGCACACGGCCGTCGGGGCCTTCGGCCTCGTGGGCGCGGCCGGTGCGATCGCGGCAGCCCGCGCGGGGGCGTGGGCCGACCGTGGATGGGGGCAGCGCACGACGGGTCTCTCGCTGGCGTTGCTCACGCTCGCCTGGCTGCCGCTGGCAGGATTGCACGCGTCGCTCGCGTGGCTCGTGCTCGGGGTGTTGCTCCTCGATCTGGCCGGGCAGGCGATTCACGTGACCAACCAGAGCCTCATCTTCGCCGCGCGCACGGACGCGCCGAGCCGCCTCGTCGGTGTTTACATGCTGTTTTACGCGACGGGAAGCGGCCTGGGCGCACTGGCGGCCACGGCCACGTACGCGTCGTTCGGCTGGTCGGGCGTCTGCCTGCTGGGTGCCGGGGTCAGTCTTGCGGCGTTGGTGTTCTGGGCGGCAACGCTGCAATTCATGCCCGATGCCGCCTCGTCGGCGTCGCCGTCAGCGCGGCTTGGCGCGTGACGGCTTCGCGGGCTTGGCGGGTGTCTGCGCGCGGGCTGCGGCCTTGGTGCCGAAGACGCCGGTGGTCTCCATGTCTTCGAGCCAGGAGAGGGCGTCGGCGTGGCGCAGGAAGTGGCGCAGATAATCGGGCGAGACGTCGTGCATGAGCGACAGCGCACGATGCACCAGATGATTCGAGTTGAGAGGGCCGGCGTTTTCGGGCACTTGCGCGAGCGACTGCCGGAGATTGCCGTCCGTGCTCAGCTTCGACCATGTTTCGCGGAAGTATTCAAGCACGTCGAGATCCTCGAACGCGTCGTCCGTGGCGATGACGGTCGGCGTGATGGCCACGGGCACCGGCGCCGCGCGCTGCGCCGCGACCTCGGGGTCGCGCGTTTCGCGCTGGCCGGTGGCGGGGGGCGCCGACGCCGAAGGCGCGACGGTCGAAACGCCACGCGCGGCACGTGAGGCGGGCGCCGATGCCGAACGGCCGTTTGCGTCGGCGCGTCGTGCCATTTCCGCCGTCAGCGCACAAAGCGGGGACGCGGCCGGCGCGTCAGGTGCGGTGCTGCACGACGGCGCCGGCCAGGCTGCGTTCGCAGCGCCCCCGTCATCCGCCGTCGACACCGACTCGGCAAAGGCGTCGATGAGTGCTGCGAGACGGGCGTCGAGCACCCGTTGCACGCTGGCATCATAGGCGCAACGGCGACGCGCGAGCGCTTCGATTCGATGGAAGCGCACAGGATCGCGCTTGTCGGCGCCTCGCGCGCGCCAGGCGGCCAGTTGCGCCTCGATGTCGTGGGCCTCGCGTCCGGTGCCGGTCTGCGCGTCGGCGGCGGCGGTGCCGCGCCCGTCGTGCGTTCCGCGGACGTCGCGCTCGTCGGGCGCGGGGACTGTGGCGTCGCCGGGGGGCGTCATGACGGTCTCGTCGCTCATGGCGTCACGTCTTCGGTTTTGCCGCGTTGCTGGCGCTGCTGCGCGGCATCGGCGCGATTTCCACGCGGCGGTTTTTCGCGCGTCCTGCTTCGTCGGCATTCGATGTGACGGGTTGTTCCGCGCCGAAAGCCGCCGAGAAGATCGACGACGGAGGCACGCCCGCGGCGATCAGCTCGCGCGTGACGGTCAGCGCGCGCTGGGCCGAGAGCTCCCAGTTGTCGGCGAACCGCCGGTTGGTTTCGCGCACTTGCTGATCGTCGGTAAAGCCGCTGACCATGAGAATTTCGTCGCTTGCGCGCAGATAGGCGGCCAGCGGCGCGGCGAGACTGCGCAGCACTTCGCGGCCTTGCGGCTGCAACTGGTCGGAGTTCAGTGCGAAGAGCACGTTGCCGCTGATGCCGATGCGTCCGTTCACGAGCGTGACGCGTCCGCCGGCAAGCGGCCCGGCGAGCGCTTTCTCGAGCGTCTCGCGGCGCTGCGTTTCGGCGCGGCGCTCCTTCACCTCGCGCTCGAGCTTGGCAGAGAGTTCGATCTGCACGCCGATCACGCCGAGCATGATGAGCACGAAGGCGCCGAGCATCACCGACATCAGATCGCCGAAGACCGCCCACGTGGGCGCCGCGGCCCCGACGTCGCCGCCGTGGCCGATGTCCGCGTCGAAGTCGTCGCTCATGCTGCCACGCTACCCGGTTGTGCCCGCGTCCTCGCCAGATCCTGAAGATTCTCGAGGATCTGCTTTTGCGACATCACGCTCAGTTCCACGACTTCGCGCGCCTGCGCGACGTAGTATCCGAGCTGCTCGTCGCTGCGGGCCATCGATTTGTCGAGCGCGGTTTCGATCCGCTGCAGCTGTTCGAGCAACTGCGTGTTCGACTCGCCGAACGACTGCACCGCCGCGCCGAAGGCATCGCCAAGGCTGGCGATCTCGATCGCGCTGCCGGTGACCTGTGCCGATGCGGCCGCAAGCTTTTCCGTTTGTGCGGCAATGGCGTCGCCGAGATTCGCGCTGGCGCGCTCGAGCAGTTGCGCCGACGTGGTGACCAGTTCGTCGACGGCGGCGCGTTGCTCGTTGCCGGCGTGCTTCACGGTATCGAGCAGTGTGCCCAGCGTATCGAGCAGACGCGAGCGTTCCTCCAGCATGGCGTTATCGCGTGCCATGCTGTCGGAGAGCTTCTGGCGCAGCTCGCCGATGATCTCGGCGGCGGCCTTGGGCGCTTCCGACGCGGTTTGCACCAGGCGCGAGATTTCCGCGATGGTGTCGTTCGCGTTGGCGCGGGTTTGCTCCGACATCTCCAGCGCGGTACGCGCGAGCGTGTCGCAGATCGCCTGTTGCTGGCTGGCCGTCTGCGCGCCCACCTGTTGCCATTCGGCGCGCAGCGTGGCGAGCGTGCCCTCGAGCGTTTGGGTCCAGGCGGACAGACGCTGCGTTTCGCGCTGGGCGGTGGCGTCGTGATGGGCGGCGTTCGCTTCGCTCAGCGCCTGCATCAGCGACGCGCTGTGCTGCTCGAATGCGCTGGTCGTGGCGGCCACCAGTTGCTGGCTGCCGTCGGCGAGTCGTTCGTTGCTGCGCGCGTGTTCCGCGACGGCCTCGCGCCATGTCTGCGCGACGTTGGCCGAAGTCGAGTCCATCTGGGCGGCCACGCTGTGGAGCAATTGTTCGGCGCGGGTCTCGAAGGTTTGGGCAAATTGCGCGAGGGCGGCGGCGAGATCGCGCGCCAGAGCTTCGTTGGCCGACTGTTGCGCGACGAGCGCCTGCTTCCACTCGCCGGATACGACCGAGGCGGTCTCGGAGACGTTGAGCATCGCGCCTTCGGTGCGTCGGCTGACGTCGTCGATCAGGTGCGCCGAGCGTTGTTCGAAGGTATCGGTAAAGCGTGCGAGCGCGGCGGCCAGTTCAGTGCCTAGCGCGGTGTTGGCCTGCTGTTGCAGCGCGATGGATCGATCCCAGGCCTGCGCCACGCGTTCGTGCGCGTCGCTGACACTGCCGCTTGCCGCATCGAGCTTGGCGGCCACGTCGCCGAGCAGGGCGCCGGAGCGGGCTTCGAACGTTTGCGCGAAGCGCTCCAGCGCGGCACCGAGATCTTGCGTGAGGGCGTCGTGCGAGCGTTGCTGTTGGGCGAGCGCGTGCTCCCAGGCCTGCGCCACCGTCGTCTGCGCGGTGGCAATGCTGCCGGTGGCGTTGTCCAGTCGCGCGGTGACATCCGCCAGCAAGCCGGCGGAGCGCGTCTCGAACGCCTGGGCGAACTGCGCGAGCGTCGCGCCGAGATCGCGGGCGAGCGCGTCATGGGTTTGCTGCTGGGTGGCGAGCGAGGTTTCCCAGGTCTTCGCCACGTCCGCGTGCGAGGCGCTGACCCGATCGGTGGCGGACTCAAGGCGCACGGCAACGTTGTCGACGAGTTGGGCCGAGCGCGTCTCGAAGGTCTCGGCGAATTGGGCGAGCGCGGTGCCGACATCCTTCGCGAGGGCGTCGTGGGTGCGCTGTTGCGTGGCGAGCGAGGCCTCCCACGTTTGCGCCACGTCGGCGTGCGCGCTGCTCACCTGTGCGGTGACGGATTCGAGGCGCGTGGCGACATCGTCGACGAGCCGCGTGGCGCGCGTCTCGAACGTTTGCGTGAAGTCGCCGAGGGCGGCGCGCAGATCGGTCGCGAGCGACGCGTTGGTGCGCAATTGGGCGTCGAGCGAATCCTTCCAGACATTCGCCACGCGTGCGGTGGTGGCTTCGAAGCGATCGGACAGGCCGTCCATGCGATCCTGCACGGCGGCGGACACCGTCTGGTGCCAGTTGGCCGTCTCGCGGGCGAGGCTGGCCATGGTCGCCTCGACTTCCGGACGAATGGCCGCGCCGGCGGCGCTGGCGGTGGTGGCGACGCTGTCCTTCAGATACTGCTGCATTGCCTCGGTGAGCTGTGCATAGGAGGCGTCCGTCCGGGCGTGCAGGGCGTCCTGGTTCGCCGCGAGGCGTTCGCCCAGCGCCAGACTCTGGCGCTCCATCGACGCCATCATCGCCTGCAGGCGCTCGACCAGCGCCGGCATGGCCGTTGCCTGCTGTTGAAGCAATTGCAGCGTGGTTTCGCGCTGATGCTGTTGCGAGAAGCCGCGCAGGGTGGTGACGATGCGCGCGTCGAGCGTCTGCACGACCTGGGCGCGCTCCTTGCGGGCGAGGGCGGCGAGCAAGCCGAGCATGGCCGACGTGGCGACCCCCGCGACCGACGTGCCGAACGCGAAGCCGAGTCCCTTGACGGGCGAAGCGAGCGAGGCGCGGATGGCTTGCAGGTCGGTCGCGCCTTCGAGTGCGATGCCGGTGCCGCGCAGCGTGGCGGCCATGCCGAGGAAAGTGCCGAGCATGCCGAGCAGCACGAGCAGGCCGACGAGGTACGGCGTGAGGGCGGGGCCGGGCAGACCGACGCGCTCGCCTTCCACGCGCAGTCGCACCGCGGTGCGCACGCCGGCGGGCAGCGTGTCGAGCCAGGCGGGCAGTGACGCCGGCGGTGCGTTCAGGCTCGCGACGGCGCCTGCCAGCGCGTTCGTCGTCTGGTGAAAGCGCTTGAGTTCGAGCGCGCCGATGAGATAGACGGCCGCGATGAGCAGCGCCACGGCGAGCGCGAGCGTATTGGTGCCGGCATAGCCGATGGCAATCCAGGCGACGACGGCCAGACCTGCGACAAAGGCAACGAGATCAACGAGGTAACGGGTCATGTTGTCCGGGTTCACTTACGTTTTCGCCTGTGCGAACCGAGGCGAGGGCGGCGATGAGCCCTTCGAGCGGTTCGAGGCGGATGTCCAGTTCCGCGAGCAGGATGCTCTGCATATCCCGGTGGAAGATGTCGAGCCACGTGCCGGCGGGCGCGAGCGGCGGTGCGCCCGGCACGCGCGGGGCGGCGAACGCCGCCTGTTCCGTATCGCGCAGCCGCGTGAAGTGCCCTTCGAGCAGGTTCGGCACGCTTGCGAGCAGTGTGCGCTCACGTGCGCCCATCACGCGCTCCATGACGGCGTCCACGCTGGCGAGCCGAGCGGCCTCCGACGATTGCGTTGCGAGCTGCGCGCGAAGGCGTGTGCGCAGGGCGCTGATCGCCGTATCCATCGTCTGCTGCGACGTTGCGTAGCGCTGGCGATAGGCCGGGAACTCCGCGAACGAGGCGGCGCGCTGGCGCTGTGCCGCGCTCAGGGCGCGAATTTGCCCGCCGGGGGCTGCGGCCAGACCGCAGTCGCGGGCGATGGCGGCGGCAAGCTCGGTTCGAACGCGTGCCACTTCGCCCGCCGGATCCTGGGCGGCCGTACGCGCGCCGGGCATTGCGGCGGGCGGCGTGGCTTTGAGAGCCGACGACAGGGCGATGGCGTCGGTCCAGCCCAGCCACTGACTCATGCGGTCCGAGAGCGACGGCGCGGCCTCGGGCGGCGCGAACGTGCTCAGGCGGGCCAGCGAGCGTATGAGTGTGGGGGCGCTGATAACGGGACGCCGGGACACTTGCACCATTCCACTGGGGGGTCGAAAACCCAGCAGTTTACACTGCGCGCGGCCCGCGTCCCCGGCGGCCTGGTCCGGCGGGGGATTGACGGGCGCGTGAGCCTCTGGGTGGCGGGTGCGCCGGGCCGGTCCAAACATCGCGCGATCGGATGGCGATGGGGGGGCGATGGGCTTGCGATGGGCGCGCGACGGTGATCGGGGCGGGCCGCGTCCGGCCGAGGTCGGCGCCGCGGATGGAGGGAGCGACGGGCTTTTCCGCCGACTGTGATTTATCTCAGTTTTCAGCCGGGGACCCGGGGTATATCGTTGACCCAACTCGCGACAAACGCGAAACGACCAAGCGAAAACCGGAGGTGTGAAATGGCTGCAATTGGACCGATCTGCGACGCACTGGTAACTGTGGGCACGTGGGCTAGCCGGGCTGCACCGGTGGGGAAGTTCTTCTCCGACATGGCAAGTCTCTTCATGTAACGCGCGACGCGCGCAACCGAACCGAACGACGACTGGAGGTGTGACATGGCTGCAATTGGACCGATCTGCGACGCACTGGTGACCGTGGGCACGTGGGCCTCCCGGGCCGCCCCGGTGGGGAAGTTCTTCTCCGACATGGCAAGTCTCTTCATGTAAGGCGCGACGCGCGCAACCGAACCGAACGACGACTGGAGGTGTGACATGGCGATGATTGGACCGATTTGCGACGGGATGGTGGTAGTGGGAACCTGGGCGATGCGCATCAAGCCCTTCGCGCAATTCGTTGCCGACGTTGCGGGCCTCCTGTAACTCGCCTGGGGCGAGATCGAGACAAGTCATCAACGGAGGTGCGAAATGGTTTGGGGAATCATGGTGCAGGGACTGACGTCGATCGGCTCGTGGATTGCCGGACACACGCCGATCGTCGATCTCGTCGGGCAAAGCGTGGCGCACTGCATCTGACAGGAAGTCGGACGGCGGCAGTCGATGCGGGATGCGTCGCAGCAGGCTTGCGCGTCGAGGTTGTGGTGCACGTCTGCGCAGCAAGCGCTGACTGAGGCGTCAGGGAGACCCGTCAGTCAGCGAGGTGCGGGCAGGGGAGGCGCCGGACGGATCAGGACGTCGGGCACGCGGCGTCGGGTGCCTGAGCGAGTCCCGAACGCAGGTAGGGGAGCAGGCTGGCGAGGCCGAGCGTGGCCATTGCGGCACCGATCCAGAGCGGCGAGCGCATGCCATAGCCTGCGTCGATGGCGGCGCCACCGGCCCAGGTGCCGAAGGCGAGGCCGGCGGTGATCACCGACGTATGCATCGTGTTGACGAGCGGGCCGGGCGTAGCGGCGCGCATCACGCGGGCGACCATGGCGGGATTGAGCGACACCCCCGTCAGACCGATGGCGGCAAAGGCGGCGATGCCGACCGGCGTCGACTGCGCCCACAGCGCGAAGCTCACCAGCGCGAGTGCAAGTACTGACAAACCGGCGACCAGAACGGTCAGCGTGTGACGGTCTGCAAAGCGTCCGGCCACGGCGTTGCCGATAATGTTGGCCACGCCGTACATGGCGAGCAGATTGGGAATTGCGGCGGCGGAGACGCCGGCGACATTGAGGAAGATCGGCGAGAAGTAGCTGAAGGCGGCAAACGTCGCGCCGATGATGAGACCGCTGGTGGCGAAGGCGGCCCAGAGCGGGCGATTGCGCAGCGAACGGAATTCGGCGGCGAGGCTGATCGCCTGACGATCCTGCTTTTGCGTGGCGGGCGCCCGCCAGGCGATCACGACCGTGCACATCGCGGCCAGCGCGGCAACGAGCCAGAAGCTGGCGCGCCAGCCATAGTGTTGCTCGATGAAGGCGGTGAGCGGCACGCCGACGACCGGCGAGAACATCAGTCCCCCGAGCACGAACGAGGCGGCGCGTCCGCGCACCGAGGGGGCGACCAGATCCGCGCACAGCGTGAGTGCGACGCCGAAAGTGGCCGAACTGGCCACCCCCATGACGATCCGCGCGAGGGCCATCGCTTCGTAGCGCGTGGCGAGGGCCGCGAGCACGCCCCCGGCGACATTGATCGAGAGCAGCCAGACGAGGGCGCGCTTGTGCGGGGTGCGCAGGGCGAGCAGCAAGGCGGTGAGGACCGGGCCGCCGATCGCCATGCCCAGGGCGTAGAGCGAGATGAGATTGCCGATGTCGCCGATGCCGACGTGCATCGCTTGCGAGAGGGCGGGCATCATGCCGGCGACCATGAATTCGGCGGTGGTCATCGCAAAGACCGTCAGTCCGAGCAGGTAGACGACGGGGGGCATCGCCGATTTTTGTGTCATATGTTTAACGATCATTCCAATTTTTGCTGTTCGAGGGGCTCGCGAGGTGTCGGGCGTAGGGGAGGATTGCGCTGACGGCTCGCGAGGCGCGGATGTGGGGTTCAGAGCACGGCGAGCGCGCCTTCCAGGACGTCTTCGAGGAAGGCGCGGTCGGTGACGGTGCGTCCGAGCGTGCGCAGGCCGTAGTAGTTCGACAGGAACGTGCGGGCGACGAGGACTGGCGAGCGGTCGGTGGAGAGTTCGCCGTTATGTTGACCGACGGCGATCAGGTGAACGATCGCCTGTTCGAGCCGGGCGAGATATGCCTGGCTGAACTGTCGGACTTTCGGGTCCTTGCCGCCGCGCTCGAAGGCGGCGAGCAGGGCCATGCAGCCACGTTGCCGGTCGGGATCGAGGTCTTCGTCGATGCCCCATTGCATGAGCGCGCGCAACCGGTCCTTGACGGGCCCCGGCGCGTTCAGGATGTCGACCTGCTTCTGAAGCCCGAGTGCCTGATAGCGTTCGAGGGCTTCGTGATAGAGGTTGAGTTTGTTGCCGAACGCGTTGTAAAGACTGCCGCGCCCGAGGCCGGTGCCGTCGACGAGCGCCTGCGCCGAGGTGCCTTCATAGCCGTGGGTCCAGAAGACGTCCATGGCGGCGTCGATGACGGCTGCGTCGTCGAATTCTCGGGGTCTTCCGCTCATGATGGGATCCGTGGACAGCTGTGAAGGAAACTGCACGCGCGAACGCGGTGTGTCGTCGTTGCCACGACTATAGGCGGTTTTTGACTGATCGTTCAAATAACCGGATGGCGGTTGTGGATTCTTGGGGATGGCGAGTTTGCGGTGTCGTTGTTTCACCTCCGCTCGATACCCATTTCGTTTTCGGGTTTCGGAACGGGGTTGGCTTGCTCAGGTGCCTTACTCCTGAGCAGGTGAAGCGGGCGCTTAGTCGCGCTCCTTGATCCACATGCGGCCATTCGATCCCCAGTAGCACACGACGTTCTGGCCGGCACTGGCGTCGCTCACGGACGGGCTGAAGCCATGCGCCCGACTGCGGGCGAAGACGATTTTCGCCTGATGCGTGTTGCTGCATCCGCCGACATAGTCGAGCGTGCCGATCCAGAGCTTGTGTCCTGGCGCGTCGGCACGCCGTTGTGACCACTTCTCCAATTCGCGCTCGACATCGGCGTCGTACGTTGGGGCATAGACCTCCTCGTGTGCAATGCCGTCGAGCAGGGAAGCGAAGGCGACGCCGCCGGTGATGCCTTCCAGCGTGGCCGAGCCGGTGGCGTTCTGCATGACGAGGATCTTGTCGGGGAAGGCTTCGCGAAGTTCGCGCACGAGATCGAGCGCGCCTTGCTGGCAGGTGGCGTCACAGGGGCCATTGGGGGTTCGCACGCCGTGTTCGATGAGTTCGAGATTATCGAGATAGAAGCCGTCGACGCCTTGAGCGATCAACCGCGGCGCGACGTACGAGACGATGAGCTTGCGGTACGCCGGGTTGGACGGGTTCATCCAGGTCTCATCGCGGTAGCCGTTGTAGCGCCCCAGATGCGCGGGGTGATTGCTGCCGCAGGGGACGAAGCCGGCGGGGGCGTGGTGCCAATAAGCGCGAAAGCGCTCGCAGGCGCCGAGATTGAGATAACTGATGACGCGGTTCTTGCCGCCGGCTTTGAGCGCGGCGATCTGCGCGGGCGTGACGTTGCCTTGATCGGGATCGGCGTCGATATCGACGAGTCGGAAGGTGTTCGCCATGCGAGCGAGGTCGAGGCGGGCGACGTTGCCGTAGTAGCTGACCCATGGGGCGCCGATACCGATATCGCGCCCGGGCGGTGCGGCGACGGCCGCGCGATGCGGTGTGGGCGTTTGCGCCGACGCGACCTGTGTCGCGAAGGCGAGGAGGGTGAGGAGGGCGGGAAGGGCGAGAAGTGGACGCGTAACGCGGCGCAGCCATGAACTCGCGGCCCGCGCATGATGCGGGACACCGTGCAGACCGACTTGCCGAGCGTGAGTCGTCATGGATGCGATAGACGCAAAAAAGCCGTCTGTGCGACGGCTGATCGATGAGTGCTGCGAAAGCTGCTGAAACATGCTGTGGAGCGGGCGATGGGAATCGAACCCACGGCTCTAGCTTGGGAAGCTAGGGTATTACCATTATACGACGCCCGCGAAGAACGCCATTCTACGCGGGGTTGGGGGTTCTTGGCAATCCATGCGCCTAGCACGTGACTACGATGCTGGGCCAAATGGGAAGGGTTCGGGTGGCCGGCTAGTAGGCTGGAATACTGGAGCATCCGCCCGACAACGCTCCGCCGTCGAGTCGAACGTTGGGATAGAACGGCGCTTTGCAACTGAAGGACGCGTAAACACGCTTCGGCAGGAATCCGCCTCCCAGCCCATATCTGCCGTTAGGTTTAACTTCCGAATACTGGTGCGTGCAGGACTGCGACGTCGCAGCGACGTTGCATACGACAACGACGATCGGGTACGAACAGCTGTTCTCGATGAACATGTCGGCGTCGTTGTAGGCAGGTTTGAGAACCGGCACGAGGTGTGCGCAGCCGTTGACCGGCGAACTCGACTCGGCCCCTGACGCAACATTTGCCGAACGCGCCCGTCCAGTGACACTGGAAGATGCCGTGTCCTGGAGTGCTGCGCTGAGGGCATTGAATTGTGCCGAGTTCTTTCCCCCGGTAGCGGCGGCGCCTTGGGCTACGCCCGAGAGCAGACCGGCGGCGACGGCAAACGCTGCCGACCCGGTGCTGCTTGACGATGCCGGGACAAAGTCGCCCTGCTTACCGTTGGTGTAAGGCCAACTACCGCGATTGTTCGCGCGCACGCCGTCTTTGAGTCGATCCTGATAGAAGACCCCGCTCAACGTTGTCGGCCCCGCCTGGAGAGAGCTTCCATCGGTCCACGCCTGACCGGCGCCGTGACGCTGCCCGCGTTTCATTTCTCCGATGTACCGATACGTCAGGCTGGACCCGCTGTATCCCTTCAACTCGCCATAGCCGGTAGCCCAGCCCGATTCGCACCTACCCGACCACGTGTAGTGCTCCCATGTTCCGATCACGGAGCAATCGGGGTGATTGTCGAGACTGATCAATGTTGGCGTCGAATATTTGGGCATCGCTGCGCAGCCGCTCAAAAGGGCGACGGTGCCGGCCAGGACCAGCGTGATTATTGTGCGTTGCCCGGCCATCCGCCCGTGAGTCATAACCCCCTCCCAAAATGTTCGTTCCGTGTGCAACAAGGTAACGAGGCGGGCAGACGCCGGCATCCACTGTTCGAATGATGACAGCTTCCCCGATCCCGGCTTGTGGGAGGCGCGGAGATCATTTGGGGGATGCCTGGCAAACCTTAATCTTCAATAACGTCCGCGTGCGTCTCACGCCGAGAAGCATGCGGGTGGCTTCCCCCAGAGTTCTCACCTGCGGGTCAGCACGCGTGACCCGCTCGTATGAAGTCGCGCCAAGCCAACCGCATCCGTCAAATGAACGATGCGCCGCCGCGACGCGTCCTCCTAGAATCCCCGAAAGTCAAAATCCAATAACGGGGAGCGAAAATGAGAACAGATCGTTGGCAGCGGCGTCTGGCCGGCATTGCGACAATCGCGCTGGCCGTCATGCTTGCGGGCTGCGGATTGCCCGGACCGACGCACAAGACCGGCGTTCCGGTGGCCCTGGATGACCGTCCCGACTGCTCGGTGTACGGGGTTTGGGAGCGCTACACGTGGTCCGGGGAATGTCAGGGCGGTCTGACCAGCGGGAACGGCACCCTGCTCGGCTACGGAGGCTCGACGCTCATGATGCGCTACGACGGCGAAATGAAGGCGGGCCTTCGCGACGGCGTGGGCGAGCTGTGGATGAACGGGGAGAAGTTCAATGGCGGCCCCACCACACGATCCGGACGCTTCTCGCGCGGCAACCTCATCACCGGCGCCGAAACCAACGGCTACAGCGTCCGGAACTATACCGACGGGAAGAACGCCAGCACGACCTACAAACCCAGGGAGAGCGAGTCGTCCTCCGGCGTGGGGACGGCACTCGCGATGGTTGGCGCGGCAATGCAGGGCGTGGCCGCCGGCGGCGGCAGGAACGCCGCACAACTCGCCGCGCTGGGCACCGCCATGCGCGGAAGCACGCAATCCACCGTCGAGGGCGTTTCGCCGAATCCGTCCGGGGGATCGCGCAGCGATCTGAACCCCACTGTGCCCGCTGCCAACCAATGCGTACGCCTGAGTCGCACGAAGTACTCGATCAATTTCACCAACACCTGCGATTTCCCGGTGGCGGTCCGCTACTGCTTCGTCAATCTGTCGGGCGCCAGCCGACTGGATGCCAGCACGGGCGTACTCAAGGACGCCCTCTGCGGAGCCAGGACCGCCTACCCCAGCGCAACGCCGTCGATCATGCCCGGCGGTACCGACTCGCAGGTGGCGCCGAACAACGCCTCACCCATCCACTTCGTGGCGTGTCCGTCCAGCGATATCCGAGCGCAAAGCCATATCGAGTGGGACGGTTCGGCGCTGCGAGGCACCTGCGGCGGCATCCTGTCGAAAGACACCGTGCCGAACGGCCCGCTCAAAAAGGCGGGCGCCGTCCGTTAGCGGCGCGATGGCGCCCATGCGACCAGCGGCGCCGCAAGGCAACAACGCGGCGCCGAGCCGCGTGGTATTTCGCATGCGCGCCTGGCGCCGTCGGAACGCATACGGTGCCCGATTGGCACCCGCCGCTAATCGTCGGCGAGCCGCGCGGTATTCGCCCGCGTCGGCGGTGCGGCCGCCAACAGCTTGTAAAGCGTGAACGCCCCCGCGCCGCCGCTGGCGAGCGACAACAACCACGCAATTGCCGGAAGGTCGAAAACGCTCGGCGTCTTATCGTCGGCAGGAAGATGCATCGTGAGCACCACCACCGACGTGTTGTAGAACATGTGCAGCAGAATGCCCGGCACCAGCGAGCGCGTGCGTTCGTACATCTTCCCGATGATCAGCCCGATGATGAGCGCCACCACGAACTGATACACATTCAGGTGCGCCAGGCCGAACACCGCGGCCGAGTGAGCGATGGCCGTGCCCGCCGGATACTGACGCAGAAAACTGCGCAGGATGATCCCGCGATACAGCATCTCTTCGACGAAGGGAGCAATGAGGCAGACCATTGCGAAGGCGCCGAGCTCTCGACGAAATAAAGGGCGATCACCACAAAGAACGCTTCCAGTAGATTCGGAAAGCAGTATTCCCCGGCCTGGCTTTCACTTTTTTTATGATTCTCTGATCTGATGGTTATCGACGCGCCCGGTGAAGCTCGCGGCTCCCCCGGGGCGCGGGTCGCCCTGGTGAGCGACGCCGGCACCCGAATGCCGTCTTGACTTGCGACACCGACGAACCCCCGCTCGCCCGAGTCCAACAGCATGACGCCGAAAAATGCCCGTCAATATTTCGAAAGATGCTTAGGCATGTGAAGCGATTCGGATTCTCGCAGCGATAAGGCAACCCGCGACGCGTGATGTCACAGGTTGCCGCATTACGCCGTCATTGCGAGGGCCCGCCCCGAGTCCGAATCAGTACAGGCCCGCCAGGGTGTTTTTCTGTAGGTCGCGGTCATAGGTCTCGCCGTCGAAATGCCAGCCGCTCAGCCGCTTGTGCATCGCGCCGGTGCTGGGAAGCGTCTCTCGCGGGATCTGCGATGCGGGGTCCCAAAGACGCGATCGAACGACGGACTTCGCACAGTGAAAATACACCGCGTCGATGCTCACGACGATGACGGTCTTCGGCAGTTTGCCGTTGACCTCGAACTGGACGAGCAGATCGGGGTCCACTGAGATTCGTGCACGACCGTTCACGCGCAGCGTCTCACCAACGCCGGGGATCAGGAAGAGCAGCGACACGCGCGGGTCGCCGACGATGTTGCGCAAGTTGTCGATCCGGTTGTTGCCGGGACGATCAGGCATGGCGAGCGTTCGCTCGTCGAGAATCCGGACGAAGCCGGCGCCATCGCCTTTCGGCGAGCAATCGGTGCCATGGGCGCCGACCGACGCGAGCACGACGAATGGGCTTGCCTTCACAAAGGCCTGATAGTCCTCGTTGAGGTACGTCAGCTCCTTCCATATCGCACGCTCGCCCGGCGCGCCGTAAAGGGTCTCGAGCTGTTCCACGCTGCTCACGTCATGACTCATGCCGCGCTCTCTCCGTATTCGGTCCGTCGATGGGAAATGCGGGCCGGCTGGCCCGCAGGGGCGGTCGGCCTGAACTCCCGGCGAACGCTTTCCACGCTTTTACCACATTGACGCTAATCGGCGCAGGCAGCGCATCGAGCGCATCGCCGATCAATGACGTCGCGCATTGATGCGCATTTTTCATGTGCGATTGCGATCAGTATTTCTGCGTATGGGGCGCACGTAGCAATGCGGATTTCCCGGCATTTTTGATCGGATATATCTGGTGATGGATTCACAAGGAGACGTTTAGGTTAACGAATTAAATAATTATTAGGAGACAAGCATGAACGGCATGCTTTCGAAATATCGCTGGTGCGCTGCGGTTGTCATGTTGACGTTCGGCCACACGGCGGTCGCGGCGCCCCCTGTCGGGACGTACTGCGACACCCCGTCGCGCTGTGCGAACCCGATGACCTTGGGTGGCATGGTCACCTCGTCGAACCATCTGGCGACACAGGCGGGACTGAAAGTCCTTCAGCGAGGTGGGAATGCCGTCGATGCGGCCATCGCCGTCGCCTCGACGATTTCCGTCGTGTACCCGCAGATGAACACGATCGGCGGCGACAACTTCTGGCTCATTTATAACGCGAAAACGAAAACGCTTCGGGCGCTGAATGCCAGCGGCCGTTCGGGTGAGCACGCCACGCTCCAGTTCTATAGGGACAAGGGGTTGAGCGCTATACCACCGCGCGGCTACCTGTCGGTCAACACGGTGCCCGGCGCGGTTTCAGGTTGGGATGCGGCCTATCGCTACGCACGGACGTCGATGGGGAACAGCCTCCCCTGGCGCGATCTGCTGAGCGACGCGGTGCACTATGCGAAGGAGGGCTTCGTCGTGACGCCGTCGCTGGCGAAATGGGAGGCGATCAACGTCGATACGTCCGACCCGGTGTATCGCAATCTCCAGCAATACGAGGGTTTCCGGAAGATCTTCCTCAAGCCCGGCGGCAAGCCATATCAGCTCGGCGAGACGCTCAAGCAGCCGGAACTGGCCGGCACGCTCGAAGAGATTGCGCGGCAAGGCGCGGAGGTGTTTTACAAAGGGGAGATTGCACACAGGATCGTGAGCGATCTCCAGGCCAACGGCGGCATGCTCACGCTCGACGACTTCGCGCGCCATCGCGCGGACTGGGTCGAGCCGATTACCGTGAAATACCGGGGCTTCGACGCTTACAATTTCCCGCCGAATACGCAGGGATTCGCATCGCTGGAAATCCTCAACATCCTGAACCGGTTCGACGTGAAGTCGCTCGGCGAGGGCACGGCGGACTATTACCACCTGATGGTGGAGGCCACGAAGCAGGCGTTCGCGGATCGCGATCGGTATCTCTCGGATCCGGACTTCGTCGAGATCCCGCTGGACGCGCTGCTGTCGACCAGGCACGCCGAAGCGCAGGCCGCACGCATCGACATGGCGCGCGCGGACAATGAGGTGACGCCGATGGACCCGAAAGGAGACACGGTCTGGTTCGGCGTGGTGGATCGGGACGGCAACGCCGTGTCGCTGATTCAAAGCATCTACTACGACTTCGGTTCGGGCATTGTGCCGAAGGGCACGGGCATCCTCATGCAGAATCGCGGATCGTTCTTCTCGCTCGATCCGAAGCACGTCAACCATCTCGAACCGCGCAAGCGCACGTTCCACACGCTCAATCCCGCGATGTTGCTCAAGGACGGCAAGCCGTATCTGGTCTACGGCACGATGGGCGGCGAAGGGCAACCGCAAACGCAGGCGGCGATCGTGACGCGCATCGTCGATTTCGGCATGTCGCCGCAGGATGCGATCAACGCACCGCGCTGGCTTTACGGCCGCACCTGGGGCGTGTCGTCCAACGATCTCAAGATCGAAGGTCGGGTGTCCGCCGCCGTGACGGACGAACTCAGGCGTCGCGATCAACCGGTGAAGGTGGTGGAACCGTTCACCGACACGATGGGACACGCGGGTGCGATCCTCATCGATCCGGTCACGGGCGTGCGACAAGGCGCGTCGGACCCGCGCGGCGACGGACTCGCGGCAGGGGACTGAGGGCGCCGCACGCACCGCGCCTTGCAATGAGACCCGGTGCGTGCCGCGCGCAAACCGACGCCCGAGGGTAACGCGGGCTTACGCCTGCCGGCGCGTCGCGCCTGCCCGGTTTGCCGCGATCCCCGACTGCACGGCCGGGCGCGCTTCGATTTGCGCGAGCCACCGCTGCAGATGCGGGAACGGGGTGATATCCAGGTCCAGTTCATGATGCGTGCGCAGCCATGCGAACGCGGCGATGTCGGCAATCGAATAGTCGTCGGTCGCGAGGTATGGAGACACAGCCAGGCGGGCGTCGACCACGCCGATCAGCCGCAGCGACTCCTTCCGATAGCGCGCGATGGCTTCCTCGTTGCCCGTTTTCGATCCGTGCAGAAACCACCACAACTGCCCCAGCATGGGGCCGATGCCGCCAATCTGGAAATGCAGCCATTGGTCGACCGCTAACGCCTTTGCCTGCGTCATGGGCTGCAACACGCCGGTCTTCGTGGCCAGATAGGTCAGGATCGCGCCCGACTCGAAGACCGTGAGATCGCGCTCGTGATCGACGATCACCGGGATCTTGCCATTGGGATTGCGTTGCAGAAAATCGGGGCGCTTCTGCTCCCCGGCGGACAGGTCGACATCCACCTGCCGATAGGGCAATGCCGCTTCATGGAGATACAGGCTGACCTTAAGGCCATTCGGGGTGTCGGCAGTGTAAAGCGTGAGTGACGAATTCATGCGATGGCTCCGGGAGACAAAATCGAGTGCGTGGCGAGCAACGCGATTGCCACGATTTGCGATTGCAAATACAATGATTGCAATTGCAATCCTATGGGTTTTCCGTCAGCTTCACAAGGTGGGGAAGAGGCAACATGACAGCGGTGTCGGGGCGAGGCGGTCTTGCGGCGAATGCCGGGACACGGCGAGCGGCGCTTGCCGGTATCGGGAGGCTGATGGCAATGCAGGCTGGCGCGGCGCACGCGGCGTCGCCATCGCGAGCCCTCGATCGAATGCTGCATGCCCTTGCGCAGGGGGAGGCGCCCGAGCGGATCTGGGTCGTGGATGCCGCCATGCGGGACGCACCCGGTACATCGCAGTACGACAAGACGATGCCCGGGGCCCTGTCGAGCGCCGTCGCGACCTGGTTTCGCGACCCGGCCGCGTTCGAGCGGCCGCTGCTGTATCGGCTGCGCGCGCCGTCATTGCGTGCCGTGCTGTCCGCAGGCGTGGAGGTCAAGGGGGTGGCTCGGGCGGCACGGGCGGTGCCGAGCGGTCGAGGCATCATCCTCAACGACGCCAGCGTGGTGTCGGGCGACCGGCGCTCGCGCGTGCGGCTCGAGCTGCCGCTGTGGCTCGCCGCGCAATCGGAATGGCTGCCGTATGACCCGGCACCGGCGCAGGAACTTCGGGCCTTGCTGTGCGAGGCACTCGACGCGTTGTACGTGCGCGGCGAGTCGGGGTTCTGCTACCTGAGCGCGCACGACGCATCGGGCACGGATGGGCCTGCCCTGAGCAAGACCGATGCGGTTGACGCGTTTCGGGGCATGTATCGTGTGCGCGCACTCCCGCGGACGCACCCCCCTTACGCGATTCGCCTGTGCGGCGCGGGCGGCGCCATGGCCAACGTTCTGGAGGCTGCCCGCTGGCTGCAACTGGATTGGGGCGTGGCCAGCGAGATCTGGAGTTGTCCGAGCTACACGCGTCTGGCGCGCGAGGCCGCACAATCCGCGCATCGGTCGTTGCTTGGCGCCGACGCCGGGGCCGAGACGGCGCACCTGTCCCGTTGCCTGGCCGGCTGCGCCGTGCCGGTGCTCGCGGTCACCGGCTACGCGAGGTACATCGCCAACCAGATCGGCGCTTTCGTGCCCGCGCGCTTCGCGGCCCTGGGCGGAGATGACGTCGACGTGGGCGTGGACGACATCACGCCAGGCGAGACGCCGGGCGTACGTTGGATCGTACTCAATGCGCTGCGCCTGCTCGTGAGCGACGGCGCGATACCGGCGACACGCATCGCGCAGGCAACTCGGCGATACGGCATGGCCTGACGGGCGATGCTGCGCCGGGTCAGCGCGTCGAGGCCTTTATCTACTTCGCCTCTTTCGCATTGGCCAGCAAAGCCTTCGCCGCGGCACTGGCACGATCGAGCGCCTCGGCCACCGGCGCAATGTCGCGATCCCGGAACTGGCTCAGGAAAAGTTCCGAAACGGTGGCCTGGTACACCTTCCACATCTTCTTGCGCAGTGCACGGCCCTTGTCGGTGATGGTCGCGTAGGCCGCGCGTCCGTCGTCGGGATCGCGCGTGCGGGTGACGAGCGCTTCCTGCTCCAGCCGATCGATCAGGCGCGTGAGGTTGTAACGCTCGATGGCCAGCACGTCCGCCAGCTCATGCATGCGCCGCGTGCCCTGCGGCCCGCTCTCCAGTCCCCAGAGCGCGTCGTACCAGGCATAGGCGGGCAACCCCGCCTGCGCCAGCCGGCGCTCGATCTCGCGAATCATCGTGCGGTGCGCCCGCACGAAAGAGAACCAAAGATCGGGTTCGGTCGTACTCATGAATGTCCTCTTGTGGTATTCGATATTCGCTTGTGAGTTGCAGTTGCAATTGTACATCGCTAGAATGGCTTGCGAGACGATTGCAAATGCAATTCAATGCGTCGTTGCCATTTCGTTTTGCTGTTCCTGCTGGGGCGCCCGACGGGTTCCCGGTGATTCCAAGGAGATCTGTCATGACCCAATTGCCCGTGGCGGCGAGTGCCGACACCGATATTCAGGAGACACGTGAGTG
Organism: Pandoraea morbifera; assembly: GCF_902459575.1. Taxonomy (NCBI): domain Bacteria; kingdom Pseudomonadati; phylum Pseudomonadota; class Betaproteobacteria; order Burkholderiales; family Burkholderiaceae; genus Pandoraea; species Pandoraea morbifera. The sequence goes on along the minus strand of NZ_CABPSD010000004.1, from coordinate 128,520 downwards.
GCTCGACGCGCTCGAGGGCGTGACTGCCGTGGAGGGCCGCTCGCGCGCGCACTTCCTGATCGATCGTCTGGCGGCGTGGGATTTCGCGCGTCACGGCGACTTCCATGGCCGCGTGACCACGGACTACGTCAATACGATCCCGGTCTCGCGTCAGCCGGCCTATCCCGGCGATCTCGCCATCGAGCGGCGCCTGAATGCGTTCATTCGCTGGAATGCCATGGTGATGGTGTTGCGTGCGGGGAAACATTCGAACGTGGGCGGGCACATCGCGACCTATCAGTCGGCGGCGGTGCTGTACGACGTCGGCTTCGATCACTTCTTCCGGGGGCGCACCGAAGCGTTCGACGGCGACATGATCTACGTGCAGGGGCACTCGGCACCGGGGATCTACGCGCGCGCCTTCGTCGAGGGGCGCCTCTCCGAGGCCCAGCTCGACAATTTCCGCAGAGAGGCAGGGCGCGATGGCATTCCGTCGTATCCGCATCCGCGCCTGATGCCCGACTTCTGGCAGTTCCCGACGGTGTCCATGGGGCTCGGTCCGATCACGGCCGCCTATCAGGCGCGCTATATGCGTTATCTCGAATATCGCGGTCTCAAGCCGCATCAGGGACGCAAGGTGTGGGCGTTCCTGGGCGATGGCGAGATGGATCAGCCCGAAGCGCTGGCGGCGATCTCGCTGGGCGGGCGCGAGCGGCTGGACAACCTCATCTTCGTGGTCAATTGCAACCTGCAGCGGCTGGACGGTCCGGTGCGCGGCAACGGCAAGGTCATCCAGGAGCTTGAAGGCACGTTCCGTGCGGCGGGCTGGCACGTGATCAAGGTGATCTGGGGAAGCGGCTGGGACGACCTGCTCGCGCGCGACACGCGCGGCCTGCTGCGCGAGCGGATGATGGCCTGCGTGGACGGCGATTATCAGACGTTCAAGTCGCAGAACGGCGCATACGTCCGGGAGCATTTCTTTGGCACGTCGCCGGAGTTGCTGGCGATGGTCGCGCACCTGAGCGACGACGAGATCTGGCAACTCGCGCGCGGCGGCCACGACGCCCTCAAGGTGTATGCCGCCTACGCACAGGCGATGCAGACCGAGGGGCGTCCCACGGTGATTCTGGCCAAGACGGTCAAGGGCTTCGGCATGGGCGAAGCGGGCGAGGGGCAAAACGTCAATCACCAGCTCAAGAAGATGAGTGCCGACGCGGTGCGTGCATTCCGCGATCGCTTCGACTTGCCGGTGAGCGACGACCAGCTGGCCGAGATGCCTTATCTGCGTCCCGACCCCGACAGCGAACTGGCGCGCTACTTCGCCGCGCGTCGTGCCGCCATGGGCGGCCATCAGCCGGCGCGCTTCGGCCTGCGCGCGCCGCTCGCGATTCCTCCGCTCGATGCCTTCGCGGGGCAGCTCAAGGACTCGGGCGAGCGAGCCATGTCGACGACGATGGCATTCGTGCGCATCCTCACAACGCTGCTCAAGGACCCCGAGATCGGCAAGCGCGTGATTCCCATCGTGCCGGACGAGTCGCGCACCTTCGGGATGGAGCCGCTGTTCCGTCAGATCGGCATCCATTCCTACCTCGGGCAACGCTACACGCCGCAGGATGCCGGACAGCTCAGCTACTACAAGGAAGCCAAGGACGGCCAGATCCTGCAGGAGGGCATCAACGAGTCTGGCGCGATGGCGTCCTGGATCGCGGCGGGGACGTCCTACAGCACACACGACTTTGCCACGATTCCGTTCTACATTTTCTATTCGATGTTCGGGCTGCAGCGCGTGGGCGATCTCGCCTGGGCGGCGGGCGACGCGCGAACGCGCGGCTTCCTGCTGGGCGCCACGTCGGGGCGGACCACGCTCATGGGCGAGGGCCTGCAGCATGACGACGGCCACAGCCATGTGCTGGCGTCGGTGATTCCGAATTGCGTGTCCTACGATCCGACGTTCCAGTACGAGCTGGCCGTGATTCTGCAGGACGGCATGCGGCGCATGTATGTCGAGGACGAAGACGTGTATTACTACGTCACGCTGCTCAACGAGAACTATGTGCATCCGGCAATGCCTCAGGGCGCCGAGCCAGGCATTCTCAAAGGGCTGTATCTGCTGTCGACGTCCGAGGCTTCGGGCGCAGACGCACCTCGCGTGCAGTTGATGGGCAGCGGCGCGATTCTGCGCGAAGTGATGGCCGCCGCCGAACTGTTGCGCGGCGACTATGGCGTGTCGAGCGACATCTGGAGCGCGACGAGCCTGACCGAGGTACGTCGGGAGGGGCTGGCGGCGCAGCGCTGGAACCTGCTGCACCCGGATCGGCCGCCGCGCGTGCCTTACGTGGCGCAGTGCCTGGCGGACCGGCCGGGGCCGGTGGTGGTGGCCACCGACTACATGAAAATCGTCGCCGACCAGATCCGGCCGTTCGTTCAAGACCGGCGGTTCGTGTCGCTGGGCACGGACGGCTTCGGGTGCTCCGACACGCGCGAATCGCTGCGCGCCTACTTCGAAGTCGACCGTCACTTCATTGCACTGGCGGCACTCGGTGCACTGGCCGATGCCGGCACCATCGACCGCGAGCGGGTAGGCGACGCCATTCGTCGATACGGCATCGACCCCGAGAAGATCGATCCCTCGACGGTGTAACGCCGGGCGCCGAAGCTCGCGTGCGGGGGCGGCGCTCGCTTCCCCCGCGCGGTCAGTGACCGGTCTTGCGGTACAACGCCAGCCCGCCGGCGAGCGAGAACATGACGACGGCGCAGGTACGATTGAGACGCTTGAGTCCGCGCGCCGTCATCAGGCGCGCGGCCTGCACGCCGCCCGTGGCGTAGAGCGTCATCACCCCGATATCGACGGCGGCGGACACCACGGCCAGTACGGCATACTGCGGCGCGAGCGGCATCGACGTGTCGACGAACTGTGGCAAAAAGGCGGAGAAGAACAGCAGGATCTTCGGGTTGGTGAGCGCCACGCCGAAGCTGCGCAGGAACACGCGCCGCGCGCCGAGATCGGATTGGACGCGCACCTGGCTCAGGTCCCGCGGGTGGCTGCGCCAGAGCTGTATCGCGAGCCACACGAGATAGGCCACGCCCACCCATTTGACCGTGGCAAACCATGTCGCCGACGCCATGAGCAATGCGCCGAGTCCGGCGCCGACCGCCGCGACCACGAGCATGTCGGAGAGCGCCGCGCCGCACATCCCGACGAGCACCACGCGCCAGTTGCCCGAAATGCCGTTGGCGAGCGCGAGCAATGTCGTGGGGCCGGGGATCAGGCCGCCGATCAGCGCGGCCGTGGCATAAATCGCGAGCGTGGAGAGTTGCATGACGAAGCACCGGTGACTGTGGCGGATGGCCAAGTCTTGCAGAAGCGCACGCGCTCAGCAAGCGCGATGCACGTGCCCGCGCTGCGTGGCCTCGTCAGGCGAGGTGGGCGGCAAAGCCGGTCTGGCCGGGCGCGACGTCGTCCTTGAGCGTGAGCGCGGGAATGTCGTACGCCCCGAAGTTCTGGCGGCGATAGGGTATCGGCGCGGTCGTGGCCAGCGTGTCGAGACGTCCGCCAAGCGTGTGTGTGATCGCGTCCCAACGCGCGGCGTCGACCTTGCCCGTGCGATGGACGACCACCGGCGGCAGCACGTCCAATCCCGGGTAGAACAGCATGCCGTGCTGGATCGGGAACAGCAGGTCGTCGATCGGACCGTTGATGCCGCGCGCACTGTAATGCGAGTCCCAGCCGCCGGTGGTCACGACGAGCATCGCGCGCTTGCCCGACATCGAACCTTCGCCGTAGCGGTCTCCCCAGTGGGTGTCGGAGTGTTCGCCCACACCGTACGCGAAGCCATACGCGTACACGCGGTCGAACCAGCCCTTCATGATCGCGGGCATTGAGAACCACCACATCGGGAACTGGAAGATCACCGTGTCGGCCCAGCGCAGCTTCTCCTGCTCGCGCGCGATGTCGGCGCTTTGCGTGCCTTCGGCGAACGCACGCTTGGAATCCAGCGACGCATGAAACGGCTCTCGCGGATCGCGCTCGGGCGCATCGTGTTCGTCGAGCGAGGCCTTCCACTGCATGGCGTAAAGATCCGAGACCTGCACACGATGTCCGACCGCCTCCAGACGCTGGACGGCGAAGTCCCGCAGCGCCCCGTTGAGCGAGCGCGGTTGCGGGTGGGCATAAACGATCAGGACATTCATTTTCAAGCTCCATTGGCCGCCTGGCGGCATACGAATCAGAGGGATGCCTGCAGCTTAGGGCGTGGCAAGGTATATTGGAAATGAATTCCTGATATGACAGGTATAACAATGGATAATTTGCGCCGTATCGATCTGAATCTTCTGATCACGCTGGACGTGCTGCTCGTGGAGCAGAATGTGACGCGCGCGGCCGAACGCTTGCATATGTCGCAGCCGGCGGTGAGCGTGCATCTTGCAAAGTTGCGTGATCTGCTGGGCGATCCGCTGCTGTTGCCGGGTCCGCGTGGTATGCGGCCGACGGCGCGCGCCGAGGCGTTGCGCGCGCCGTTGCGCGACGCGCTCGAATCGCTTTCGCGCGCCGTGGCGCCCGACGCTCCGTTCGATCCGGCGAGCGCCGAGGTGACGTGGCGGATCGCGGCCACTGACTTCACCGAATCGACGGTCGTGTTGCCGGTCCTGGCGTCGCTGCGCGAGGTTGCGCCGAACACGCGGCTGGCGATCTTCGACATGTCACCATCGCGGCTGCTTCGACAGGCCGAGCAGGGTGTCATCGATCTGGCATTTCACACGACCGACGGCGCGCCGCAGGGATTACGTCGCAGGACGTTGTTCACCGAACGGTACGTGCTCGCAGCGCGGCGCGGACATCCGAAGCTTCGGCGCAAGCCCACGCTCAAGCAGTTCTGCGAGCTCGAACATGCCGTTGTTTCGCAGGAGGGCGGCGGCTTTCGCGCGGGCACCGACGACGCGTTGGCGCAACTCGGCATGGCGCGGCGCGTCGTATTCTCCGCGCCGCATTTCCTGTTTCTGAAGTCGGTGCTTGCGAACACCGATCTGGTGGCGATGGCGCCCGAGCGACTGGTGCGCGATGACCCGGCGCTGCAATTGACGGCTGCGCCCGTGGACGTGCCGGGCTTCGAGATATCGATGCTGTGGCACGAGCGGGTCCATCGCGATCCGGCGCATCGCTGGATTCGCGAGTGTATCGCTCGAGCGGTATGAGGCGCTAGCCAGCTCGCCCGAGCGTGCGTTGCTCGTAATCGAGCGATCCCATCTCGGCGAGCCGGCTGATGGTGCGCGACAGGTCGCGCCAGTCGCTCAGGGCGTCGAGTGCGGCGAGAAGCGGGGCGTCGGAGGCGATCACCAGCGTGCGGCAACGGTCGTAGCAGATGTCGACCAGCCAGGCAAACCGTTGCAGCGTATCGGGGCGCCGCAATTGCGCCACTGGCAACGCGTCGACGATCACCGCCTGCCAGCGCTCGACCAGCGCCAGATAATCGAGATGCGAACGATGCGCGACACACAGGTCCGCGAAGCTCGCCCACAGCACGCGGTTTCCCGCGCTGCGCGCCGGTAGCGAACGGCCTGCCAGCGTCACCTCGGACGGCGCGCGGGGGGCGGCGCCCTCGATCTGCGCGTAGTGCGTGGGCAGCACGCGGCTTGCGCCGTCGAGCGGCGATAGCCAGCGCCGAAGCGTCGCCGCCTCACCGCCCATTCGGTAATCGGTAGCGCCGTCGAAATGGACGATGGCGAAGCGTTGCTGAATCACCGCGATCGTCGGTTCGAAGCGCTCGTGGAACTCGGGGTCGGGAAGCAACCGTTGCGGTGCATAGTTGGACGTCAGCACCAGACGCACCCCCCGCGCGAGCGCGATATCGAGAAAGCGGCCGATGAGAAAGGCGTCCGCGATGTCATGGACGTGAAACTCGTCGAAGCACAGCAACGCAACGTCTTCGAGCCAGCGGCCCGCAACCGCGGCGAGCCGGTCGTCGCATTTGGGTTCGCGCACGAGCTGCCGGTGCATGTCGCGCAGGAACTCATGGAAATGCACGCGTCGCTTTTCGCAGTCGGCGACCGAGAACGCGGCATCGACCACCAGGCTCTTGCCGCGTCCTGGCAGGCCGTGACAGTACACGCCGTCGAATGCCACCTGATCCGCGGTGGCGCGTGGGTGCGCCAGTCGCGCGAGAGCGGCGATCGCTTCACGCTGGCGAAGATCGGGGCGGATGTGGCGCTCGGCCAGCGCTTGCGTCACGCGCGCGGCATCGATCATGAAAGGAACACTCCGGAGAACGGCGGCCGGCGCCTCCGGCCGGTCAACGAGCGCCACTATACCGGTGGGCCGTGCGGCCGGCCAATACGTAATACGGCGCGCTACCATCGCATTTCGGCATGGTCCGCATGATCCGCGTGGTGCGATAACGAACCGCGATGCTGCTAGAATCCGGGCCAGGCCGATGCTGCCTGCCGCCCGCACCCGAGCACGCCGTGCCCGGCCCCGGTGAAAGCATCGAAGTCATCGCATGTCCGTCCTGTTCCTTCGGCGGCGCGCATCAGCAACGCGGGCACTGATCGAATACGTCGCCACCGAACATCGACAAGGATGGCTGCTATGCGAACTTATCTCGACGCCAAAGTCATGGCGAAGTCCCTGCGCGAACGTCTCGCGCGCGAGGGCATCGATCTCACCCACGCCCAGGCACTCGAATCCGTGGCCGCGCAGTTCGGCTTCTCGGATTGGAACGTGCTCGCCGCCAAGCTCGCCCAGGCGTCGGCCGACGGCATCGTCTTCGACACCGTCGCACCGATTCACCGGATTTTCGACGAAGCGAAGGCGCGGGAATTCTACGTGGACTTTCTCGGCTTCCAGGTGGACTGGGAGCATCGCTTCGCCGACGGCATGCCGTTGTATTGCCAGGTCTCGCGCGCGGGCATGACGCTGCATCTGTCCGGCCACTTCGGCGACGCCAGCCCGGGGGCGACGACGTTCGTCTTCATGCGCGGCGTCGAGGCGTATCAGCGCGAGCTGGCCGGCAAGCGGTATCCGAACATGAATCCCGGCATCGAAACGCTCGACTGGGGCAGGCAGATGACGGTCACCGACCCATTCAACAATCACATCCGCTTCTGCGAATCGAGCGACTGAGGCCCTCGCGGGCAGGGCGGTGCCGCGCCCTTCGCACGGCGCCGCGCGAATGCGGTAACGTATGTGCTCTGCGTATATCCGCATCCCGTGAAAGGAAGTCCGGCATGTCCCCTGCCTTCGATCCCGAGCGCTATTTCCGGCGCATCGGTTACACCGGCCCGCGCGAAGCCACGCTCGACGTGCTGCGCGCCGTGCATGCGCTGCATCCGCTGGCGATTCCCTTCGAGAACCTCGAGCCGATTCTCGGGCGGCCCGTTCATGTCGATCTGCCGTCGGTCGTCGCCAAGCTGGTCGACGCCCGGCGCGGCGGCTACTGCTTCGAACAGAACGCCCTGTTCGCAAGTGCGCTCACGTATCTGGGGTTCAACGTCACGCCGCTGATCGGACGCGTCGTCTGGGGCCGGACATTCGATGTCGAGGCGCCGCTTACGCACATGATGCTGCGCGTCGATCTCGACGGGCAGGCGTGGCTCGCGGATGTCGGCTTCGGCTCGGTAACGCTCACGGCGCCGCTGCGTCTCGACTCGCCGGACGAACAATCGACGCCGCTCGAAGCGTTTCGACTGACGGCTGTGCGCAACGCGGACACCGAACCCGTGAGCGAGTACCAGCTGAGCGTGAGATCGGCGCAATCATGGCTGCCGACCTATCGCTTCACGCCGCGACCGGCCGAATGGATCGATTACAAGTTGGGTAACTGGTACACGTCGAGCGCGCCGGATTCCATTTTTCGCAACCATCTGATCGCGTGTCGCGTGCTCCCCGAAGGTCGTATCGCGCTGCTCGACACGAAGCTGATCGAGCGCGCCGCGCAGGGCGACGTGCTCGCCGAAACGACGATCACGTCGGCGTCGCAACTGGCGGAGGTGCTCGGCGAGCGCTTCGGACTCAATCTCGACGGTGTGGATACCCGCGAACTGTTCGAGACGGCCAGGGCGTGTGCGGCGAAATCGGGCGCCTGAGACTTCCGACTTACCGGCGGCGACCGAGGTGTAGGCGACCGACCCGCGAAGGGACCTCCGAAGCACACCGAACGGCGCAAACGAAAGCGCCCGGTGCGATGGCACCGGGCGCCGGAAGCTGGCGGTGCGCTGCCGACGTGGCGTCGGCAACACGCGACCGGCGAATCAATGCGCCGATGTCGTACCCGGCCACATCCGCACGGCCAGCGCGCTGAGGGCGGCCACCGTCGCGAGCGATGCCACGCCGGTCCAGCCCCAGTGGGCCAACGCCTGGGCGCCGAGCGCCGCGCCAACGGCCATGCCGATGAACACGCCGACGAAGAGCACCGCGTTGAGCCGGCTGCGGGCGGGCGGCTCGATCCCGTACACGATCGTCTGGTGCGACACCAGCGCGACCTGCACACCCAGATCGAAGCCAATGGCGCCCAGGCCGATCAGCCAAAGTTGCGCATGAGCGCCGAGCAGCGGCGCGAACAACATGGCCGCGAACGAGACGGCCACCAGCCCGGCACCGAGACGCGTGACGAGTTGCGGCCCCTTGCGGTCGGCGATGCGACCCGCCAGCGGCGCACCCAGGGCGCCGGCCGCGCCCGCCAGGCCGAACGCCCCGGCTGCGGCAGCGCCCAGGTGGAACGGCGCTTCGTGCAGCATGACCGCCAGTGTCGACCAGAAGGCACTGAATCCGACGGACAGCAGGCCCTGTGCCAGCGCGGCGCGACGCAAGGCCGGGTGGCGGCGCCACAGATCGGCGACGGAGCCGATCAGCCGGCGGTAGGTCATTTGCGTAGTCGGGTGGAACGACGGCAGGGCGCGCCAGGCCACCACGCCGAAGCTCGCGACGCTGATCGCCGCGACGACATACATCGCCCGCCAGCCGAAGTTCTGCGCGACGAAGCCCGATACGACCCGCGAGAGCAGAATACCCAGCAACAGGCCGGTCATCACGGTGCCGACCACGCGTCCTCGAACCGACTCGGGCGCGATCGCGGCGGCGGCCGGCACAATGTCCTGCGCCATGGTGGCGGTCAGGCCGATGGCGAGACTGGCGGCGAGCAGCGTGCCGATACCCGGGGCCACCGCCGCGGCGAGCAGCGCCAGCGTCAGAATCGCCCCCTTGATCAGCACGATGCGGCGCCGGTCGATGATGTCGCCGAGCGGCACGAGCAGCAAGATGCCGAGTGCGTAACCGAGCTGGGTGAGCGTCGGCACCCAGCCGACAGCGGTGTTCGACGCGTGGATGTCGTCGGTCATGATGCCGAGCATCGGCTGCGCGTAGTACAGCGACGCGACCGTGAGGCCGGTGCCCGTGGCCAGCAGCAGTATCAGCCGGGCCGACAGTTCGGCCTGGGGACGTATCCCGGCCGTGGCGTTGGAAATTTGCGCGGAACTCATGAGGTGAGGCTCCAGTAGGTGAGTACGGGACGTAGTGTCTCGCTTGGTGCGGTGCAGCGGTAGGCCTATAATCCGTACAACCTTTATACGTGACGCGTATGACCGATCCTCGCAATCCTTCGACACCGATCGCGGACTCCCCGGCCGGTCGCGCCGGCGGCGCAGACCGCGTGGAGCTGATGCAGACGTTCGTGCGCATCGTGGAGGCCGGCAGCCTGTCGGCCGCGGCGGCGCTGCTGGGCACCACGCAGCCGACCGTGAGCCGCCGGTTGCAAATGCTGGAACGCTCGCTGGGACTGCGCCTGCTCCAGCGCTCCACGCATCGCATGAAGCTCACCGAGGACGGCGAGCGCTGCTTTGCCCGTGCGAAGGAGCTGGTCATGAGCTGGGAGGCATTCGAAGCCGATCTGCGCGGCACGGGCAACGATCCGGAGGGTACCTTGCGGGTTCTCGCGCCCCACGCGTTCGGCCAGGAGATGATGATCGGCCCGCTGGCCGACTTCCTCGAGCGCTACACCGGCATGAAGGTGCACTGGTTCCTGCAGGATCGCGAGCCGGACTTCATTGCCGAGGGCATCGACTGCGCGATTCACGTGGGCGAACTGCGCGATCCGTCGAACGTCGCGATCTTGCTCACCGACGTGCCGCGCATCGTGGTGGCCTCGCCGGCGCTGCTGGCCGGGCGCCCGGTCCCGACGCATCCGGAGGCACTCGCGTCGCTGCCCTGGCTCTCGCTCACCACCTTCTACCGCAACGAGATCACCCTCACGCACGAGCAGACGCACGAGACGGCCCGCCTCACATTCGATCCGCGCATGAGTACGGACAATCTCTATGCGTTGCGCAGTGCGGCAATTCGTGGGCTGGGGGTGGGCGTCTGCTCGGCGTGGCTGATGGCCGAGGACGTGGCACAAGGGCGGCTGATCCAGTTGCTGCCGCAGTGGCGTTCGTCGGCGCTGCCGATGTATCTGATCTACCCGTACGCGAAGATCTATCCCGCGCGCCTGCTTCGTTTCATCGAGGCAATGCGTGCGGCCATCCCCGCGGTCATCGACGCCGAGCAGCGCAAGATCCGCTGATCTTTCCGGCGCGGGCGGCGCGGCGTCTGGCGCCGCGCGCATCGTCGTCGGTTCACCTGCGGCTGTCCGGCCGATCGCAGCGCTCGCACCGTCCTCAGGTCAACAGCAACCGGCCGGCCTTGCCTTGCAGCAGCGCGTCGTTGCGCTGGGCCGCATCGCGCAGGTAATCCCACAGCACCGTAATTCGCTTGAGCGCGCGCAATTCCTCGTGGCAATAGATCCAGAAGCTGCGTGTGACAACCACGTCGTCGACGAGCAACGGCACCAGCCGAGGGTCCTGCGCGGCCATGAAACACGGCAGAATCGCCAGCGCCTCGGACTGTAACGCGGCCTGGTACTGGGCAATCACGCTGGTGCTGCGCAGGACCACGTTGCACCCCGGCACGATGTCTTCCAGATAGCGCAGTTCATTGCTGAACGTGAGTTCGTCGACATAGCTGATGAACCGACGCCCGCTCAGGTCGGCAAACGTCCGCACGTCGCCGTATTGGGCAAGGTAGTCGGGCGTGGCGTACAACTGCAACCGGTAGTCGCACAGCTTGCTGCACACATAGGGACCGCGCTGGGGCCGCTCGATGGTGATGGCGAGATCCGCCTCGCGCTTCGATAGACTCACGAAACGCGGCACGGGCAGCACGTCGAAATCGATCGCGGGATATTCGCGCTGGAAGCGCGAAAGCACGGGGGTCACGAAATAGGTGCCGAACGCCTCCGTCGACCCGATGCGCACATGACCCGACAGCGTTTGCCCGAGCCCCGCCACTTGCTCGCAAGCCGACTGCACTGCCGTCTCCATCTGCTCGGCATGCACCAGCAACTGCTGGCCTTCGGGGGTGAGCGCAAATCCCGCGTTGCGCGATTTGTCGAACAGCAGCGTGCCGAGCGATTGCTCCAGTGCCCGCACCCGACGCGACACCGTCGTGTGGTCCACCCCCAGACGCACCGCCGCGGCGCTCACGCGCTGCGTGCGGGCCACTTCCAGAAAGTACCGCAGGTCGTCCCAGTCGGGACGCGGCTCGACGCCGGACGCGCCGGCAAGTCGCGAAGGCTGGGCCTGCGGCGAAGCCGGTTCCCGCTGCCGAGCGGACGACGCGGACGACTCGGACGACTCGGACGACTCGGACGAAGTGGCTGAAGTGGCTGAAGTGTGCGACGTTCGTCCCGCCGGGATGCGCGCCATGCTGGTGTCTCCTATGTGCATTTGTGCACAAAGTAGATGCAGATATTCGCTATGTAAAGCAAATTCGCACAAATACAATTTATGAGCGCCGCGCATAGACGCCGGCGACGAAAAGCATAAGACCTGAAGGAGACAAAAGCGATGAAGATCAAGCCGTGGCTGCTCGCGCTCGGACTCGGTGCGGGCTTGGGGTTGACGTCGGTTGCCGGTATGGCGCAGTTGCCGGATCGTCCGGTGAAGGTGGGCGTGCTCACGGACATGTCGGGCACGTATTCGGCGATGGGCGGCGCGGGCTCGGTAGTGGCCGCGCAGATGGCCATCGACGACTGCCTGGCTGCCGAGTGCAAGGGCATGAAGATCGAACTGGTGTCGGCCGACAACCAGAACAAGGCCGACGTTGCCGCCAACAAGGCGCGCGAGTGGTTCGACCGCGACAACGTGGACGCGATCGCCGACCTGACGAACTCCGCAGCGGCGCTTGCGGTGCAGAAGCTCGCGATGGACAAGCAGCGCGTGGTGTTGTTCTCGGGGCCGGCGACCACGCGTCTGACGAACGAGGACTGTTCGCCCACGGGCTTTCATTGGATGTTCGACACGTATTCGCAGTCGGCGGCGACCGCGCGGGCCGTGGTCGGCGACGGCGGCAAGTCGTGGTACTTCATCACCGTCGATTACGCGTTCGGACATTCGCTCGAAAAGGATGCCGCCGATATCGTGAAGACCCTCGGCGGCACGGTCGTCGGCCAGTCGCGGCACCCGCTCAATGCCTCGGACTACGCGTCGTTCCTGTTGCAGGCGCAAAGCTCGAAGGCGCAGGTCGTGGCGCTGGCCAACGGCGGCCAGGACACGGTGAACGTACTCAAGCAGGCGCGTGAATTCGGCATCGTGCAACGCGGACAGAAGCTCGCGGCATTGCTGGTGTTCCTGTCCGATGTCCACGCACTCGGGCTGAACACGGCGCAGGGGCTGATGTTTACCGACGGCTTCTACTGGGACTTCGACGACGCCTCGCGGGCCTGGTCGGCCCGCTTCCAGAAGAAGTACAAGAACCTGAAGCCGACGATGGTGCAGGCCGGCGTGTATTCGAGCGTGCTGCATTACCTGCGCGCGGTTGCGGCGACGCAAAGCGTCGATGCCAAGGTCGTCGCGCAAAAGATGCGCGAACTGCCGATTCGCGATCCGATCATGCACAACGCGTCGATCCGCCCGGACGGACGCGTGATTCACGACATGTATCTGTTCCGCGTGAAGACACCCGCCGAGTCCAAGGGGCCGTGGGATTACTACACTAAAGTGGCCACCGTTCCCGCGACGGAAGCCTTCCAGCCGCTGTCGAAATCGACCTGCTCGCTCGTGAAGACGAGCACGGCGGCGAAGTAACGACGACCGATGCACTCGACCGGCATTCGACCGGTGTCACCCGTATTTCCTTGCCTTTGCCTTTGCCTTTGTCTTTGTCTTGAACTGGAGAGCGTGTCATGTCCCTTCCCACTATTCCGCTGCTCATCGACGGCAAGCGTGTCGAGTCGAAAACGTCGCAGTGGCGCGATGTCGTGAACCCCGCCACGCAGGAAGTCGTCGCGCGCGTGCCGTTTGCCACGCCCGATGAACTCGACGCGGCGGTGGCCTCCGCCAAGGCGGCGTACAAGAGTTGGCGCAATACGTCGCAAGCCAACCGCATGCGCGTGATGCTGCGTTTCCAGCAGCTGCTGCGCGATCACACGGGCGAGCTTGCCGAACTGATCACCCGTGAGCACGGCAAGACGCTGCCCGATGCCGAAGGCGAGGTCGGGCGCGGCCTCGAAGTCGTGGAGCATGCGTGCTCGATTGCATCGCTGCAACTCGGCGAGTACGCCCAGAACGCGGCCGGCGGCGTCGACGTCTATACCCTCATCGAGCCGCTGGGCGTCTGCGCGGGCATTACCGCCTTCAACTTCCCGGTGATGCTGCCGTGCTTCATGTTCCCGCTGGCGGTGGCCACCGGCAACACGTTCGTGCTCAAACCCTCGGAGCAGGACCCGAGTGCGTCGCTGCGTCTGGCCGAGCTCGCGCTGGAAGCCGGCCTGCCGCCGGGCGTGCTCAACGTCGTGCACGGCGGTCCCGACACGGCGAACGGCATTTGCGATCACCCGGACATCAAGGCGGTGTCGTTCATCGGCTCGACGCATGTCGGCACGCACATCTACCGTCGTGCGTCGGAAGCGGGCAAGCGCTGCCAGGCCATGATGGGCGCGAAGAATCACTGCGTGATCCTGCCCGACGCCGACCGTGAACAGGCGATGAATCACCTGCTCGGCGCCGCGTTCGGCGCGGCGGGGCAACGCTGCATGGCGACCTCGGTGGCCGTGCTCGTGGGCGAGGCCCGCGAGTGGGTGCCCGAACTGGTCGAGCGCGCTCGCGCGCTCAAGGTGGGCCCCGGCACCGACCGCAAGGCGGACCTCGGGCCGGTGGTGTCGAAGCAGGCCCGTGCCCGCATCGAGAAGCTCATCGGCGCCGGTGTGGAAGAGGGCGCGAAACTGCTGCTGGACGGTCGCGGCCACGCGGTCGAGGAAGCCCCCGAGGGCAACTTCGTCGGCCCGACGATTTTCGACGGCGTGACGGCGGACATGTCGATCTATCGGGAAGAGATTTTCGGGCCGGTGCTGTGCATGACCGGCGTCGACACGCTCGACGAGGCGATCGCGTTCGTCAACGCGAACCCGAACGGCAACGGCGTGGCCCTCTTCACGCAGGACGGCGGTGCGGCGCGCCAGTTCCAGAACGAGATCGACGTCGGTCAGGTCGGGATCAACCTGCCGATTCCGGTGCCGGTGGCGTGGTTCAGCTTCACGGGCTCGCGCGCGTCGAAGCTCGGCGATCTGGGCCCGAATGGCAAGCAGGCCATTCTCTTCTGGACCCAGACCAAGACCGTCACCGCCCGCTGGCAGGCGCGCGGTACCGGCCCTGCGGGCGTGAACACCACCATCACGTTGAAGTAAGGCGGCCTTTCGACATTTCGGAGACAGAAGATGGCTACGGAAACGCAACAAGGGTCGCTGCGCGTCGCGTTCATCGGACTCGGCAACATGGGCGGGCCGATGGCGGCCAATCTGGTGACGGCCGGGCATGCGGTGCGCGGTTTCGATTTGTCCGCGGCCGCCATGGACCGACTGGCCGCCGCCGGCGGCCGGGCGGCCGCCTCGATCGCGGACGCCGTGCACGATGCGCAGGTCGTCATCACGATGCTGCCGGCCGGGGAGCACGTGCTGGCCGCCTATGACGGCCCGCAGGGAGTGCTCGCCAATGCCGCGCCGGACGCGGTGCTGATCGACAGCAGCACGGTGCCGCCGGAGATCCCACGGCAACTGGCCAGGCTCGCGCGGCCCGGCACGCTGCTGCTCGACGCGCCAGTCTCGGGCGGCACCGCCGGCGCGGCGGCCGGCACGCTCACGTTCATGGTCGGGGGCGACGCGGCGCTCGTCGAGCGCATGCGACCGCTGCTTGGCAACATGGGACGTGCGATCCACCATGGCGGGCCGCTGGGCGCGGGCCAGACGCTCAAGCTGTGCAACAACATGCTGCTGGGCATTCTGATGGCGGGCACGAGCGAGGCGTTGCGCCTTGGCATCGCCAACGGACTCGATCCGAAGGTGCTCTCGGCGGTGATGCAACAGAGTTCGGGACGCAACTGGACGCTGGAGGTCTACAACCCCTGTCCGGGGGTGATGGAGAACGCGGCGTCGTCGCGTGGCTACACGGGCGGATTTGCGACGGATCTCATGGCCAAGGACCTGCGTCTGGCCCATGGGGCCGCGCTGGCGAGCGACGTGGCCACGCCACTGGGGGATCTTGCACGGCGCATTTTCGAAGTGCATCGCGCCAATGGCCATGGCGGACTCGACTTCTCGAGCATCTTCCAGGACCCGGTGACGCTCGCGCAGGCGCTCGATGTGAAGTAGCGGCTGCGCCCGACCCGCAGGCAGGCGCGCAGACAGCGGAGCAGAAGATGCCCGCCGGTATTCGCCGGCGGGTTTTTTGCGCGATCAGCGCCCCCGTGGGGGCTGGCGTCAGCCGGCGATCATGCGTTGCAACTGATCGAGCTCCTGGTTCAGCGCGCGCTGCTCGTCCGCCGAGAGCCCGCCGCCGTGCTGCGCGGCCATGTCGCGCATTTCCTGCGCAATGGCGTCGAGACGTCGGTGCAGTTCATAGCCGCGCGGGGGCGGATAGTAGCCCTGGTTCACGTGATTGTCGATACTGTGCGACTCGCCGCCAATGCGGCGCTCGATCTGCTCCCGGCGCTGGACGGCAACGGCGTGCGGGTCCTGTTCCACGATGACGCGCGCGGGCGGAGCCGGACGCGGCGGCTCGACCACGCAGCCCGAGAGGCTGGCAACACCGGCCAGGCCGGCGAGCAGCGCCAGGGCGGCCAGCGGACGGGCCTGAGGGGATGCGCCGGCCGGGCGCTTGCGGTAAGTGCGGCTTAAGACGTTCATGATCGTTCTTCACCCTTATCGATGTCTCGGCGGCAGAAAATACGCCCGATGTCGGCGCGGCATCCACGACCTGTGCGTGACGGATGGGTGTGATGCGCGCGTAGGGGCATTCTCGCGAGGCCCGGGTGCGGCGAACAGAGATGTTGCAATCCGTTGCAACCATTTCAAACCCGCCAATATCGGCGTATCATCGCGCCGCAACGGTTCCCCCTCGGCCTGCCTTTCCGCGCTTGCGAGCGCCGCTTCCCGCCATGATCGTCCGACCCAATCTGCACTGGCTGCGCATGCTTTTCGTCGTGCGCGGCTCGATCTTGCCCAAGATCGCACCGCAGCTCATTTTCACCACGATCATCTCGATAGGCGTCACCGTGGCGCACGGGCGCATTTTCGAATGGAAGATTCCGCTCACGTTCATTCCGTTCTCCCTGATCGGTATCACGCTGGCGATCTTCCTGGGCTTTCGCAACACCACGAGCTACGCCCGCTACTGGGAAGCCCGCATGCTTTGGGGCAGTGTACTCAACGAGACGCGCGCGCTGGCCCGGCAGTCCATGACGCTCGTCTCGGATACGTCGGATTCTCCGCGCTTCGTCGGCTATCTCATTGCATTCGTGCATGGCATGCGCCATCAGTTGCGAGGCACGGACCCGAGCGCGGATTTCCGACGCCTGCTCGACGAGAAGGACGTCGCATGCCTCACACGCAAGCAGTTCCGGCCGATCGCGTTGCTGCTCATGGCGGGCGAATGGTTGCGCGAGCGACGCCGGCTGGGGCAGATCGAAGCACCGCTTGCGCAGGTCATGGAGATGCACCTCGACCGCCTGGGCGAGGCCATCGGGGGCTGCGAACGCATCGCCACGACGCCCATCCCATTCACCTACGGCGTGATCCTGCATCGCGTGACCTATCTCTACAGCCTGCTGCTGCCGTTCGGGCTGGTAGATTCGATTGGCCCGATGACGCCGGTGATCGTCGCCTTCATTTCCTACACCTTCTTCGCGCTCGAAGCCGTGAGCGCCGAAATCGAGGAGCCGTTCGGTCTGGAGCCCAACGATCTGGCGCTCGACGCCATGTCGGAGACCATCGAGCAGTCGCTTCGCGAAATCCTCCACCGTCAGCACACCGCCCGTCTGCCCGCGCGCGATCACCACATCATCACCTGATGCGCCTCGCAGGAATTTAATACTAAAGTTCTTGCTTTACTTTATTGCATGACTATACTCAAGCATATGCTTGACCATGACGATGCCCTCGATCTGACTTTCCAGGCACTGGCCGATACGTCCCGCCGCGCGATGCTCGTGCGGCTGGCGCAAGGGCCGGCGTCGGTGAGCGCGCTCGCGCAGCCGTTGGCGATGTCGTTGCAGGCGGTCATGCAGCACCTTGCCGTGCTTGAGAGCGCAGGGCTGGTGCGTACGGAAAAGGCCGGACGTGTTCGCACATGCCGGATCGAACCCCAGGCGCTGAGCCTTGCAGAGCGATGGATCAACCAGCGCCGTCACGAGTGGGAAGGTCATCTCGACCGATTGGGCGAGTATCTGGCCAGCCTGCCGCCCGAAGGAGAGATTCATGAGGACAGCAAGTGAAGCCACGCCCACTGCGCAGCCGCGCCCGTTGACCGTCGGCCGCACGTATGCCGTCAAGCGCGAGGTCGTGTTCGGCGCGTGGACGAGTGTCGAGGCCGTCAAACGCTGGTTCTGCCCGACGGGCTATACCGTGCCGGAGGCAACGGTCGACGCCCGCGTGGGCGGCCCTTTCGAACTGCGCATGCAGTCGCCCGAAGGCGAATCGCACTGGATTCGCGGGCGCTTCGTCGAGATCGACGCGCCGGCGCGACTCGTGATCGACATGGAAGTGACCGACGCCTGCGGCCTGGCGCTGTTCGGCGCGCGCACGACGGCCGCGTTCACCGACGTTGCCGACGGCACGCGGCTTGATGTCGAGCAGCGCTACACGGTGCACGATGCGGCGTTCGCGTGGATGCCCGAGGGCGCCGGCGAGGGTTGGAAACAGACGCTCGACAAGCTGGGCCGCGAGGTGCTGCGCGAGCTGGACGCGCCGTCGCAACGCAGCGTCGTGCACGCAACCTTTCGCCTGGAACGCCAATATCCGGCTTCACCCGCGCGCGTATTCCGGGCGCTGACCGATCGAGAGGCCAAGGACCGATGGTTCGGCGGCGGGGCCGGCTACACGATGCTCGAGCGCACGATGGATGTGCGCCCCGGCGGGCGCGAACGCGCCCAGGGGCGATGGGCGAGCGGGATGGTGTCGACCTTCGATGCCGTCTACTTCGATGTGGTGCCAGACTCGCGCCTTGTCTACGCCTACGAAATGCACCTGGATACGCGCAAGATCTCGGTCTCGGTCGCGACCATCGAATTGCGCGCGAAGGACGGGGGCACGCATCTCGTCATGACCGAGCAGGGCGCTTATCTGGACGGCTATGACGATGCCGGCTCTCGCGAACGCGGCACCCAGCATTTGCTCGATGCCCTCGGCGCATCGCTCGCCGACTGAGGGTTCGCCCCCGGTTCGGGGCGGTCTCACGCCGCCAACCCTGGCCGGCTGTGGCCGCCTGTAGCTGCCGGTAGCTGCCTGTAGCTGCCGGTAGCTACGCGCGGCGACTCGCCAACTTTCCGCCGCTCCAAAACACGCCACCGCTCCGTGAGACGGGCACGGTGGCGTCGTGCTTTTCGCGATCGCACCGAATTGGTGCGCGGATTCTCATCAAAAGGCACAATAGTTCCTCGACAAATTTCGCGTTTTTCATCGCGAGGCGGAGTTCTAGACTTCCTTCCATCGACGGCGCAATGCAAAAACAAAGTCGTCGCAACCAAGACAGGAGTTATAAAAATGAACCGCAAGAACATCGCTATCGCCCTTATCGCCGCCATCGCTTCGCTGGGTGCCGTTGCCAGCCAGGCCGCCGAGAACGGCAACAACTACCCCGAAATCGCCTCGCAAGGCCAGCCGCTCACGCGTGCGGCCGTGCTGGCCGATCTGGCGCAAGCCCGCTCGCAGGGCCTGATCCCCCACGGCGACGCCGACTATCCGGTGTACGTGGCCTCGGGCTCGGCCAAGACCCGCGCCGACGTGAAGAGCGAACTGGCGCAGGCCCGTGCCGAAGGCCTGATGGCGCAGAACGACGTCGACTATCCGATCGTCGCCACGCAGGGTGCGAGCGTATCGCGCGCCGATGTGAAGCAGGAACTGGCCCGCGCCCGCGCCGCCGGTGAACTGAACGTCAGCCAGGGCAGCTAAGCATTCGCCCTCGACGTTGCCAACGTCGAAAGCCGTCCTCCGGGACGGCTTTTTGCATTTTGGGCGCCGGATGAGGGATGCGGCGTCCGAAGTCGATCAGCCCTTGAGCAGGCGCAGTGCGAGACGGGCCAGTCGCGGCACGAAAGTCGGGCGCAACAAGCGTCTGTCGTAGCCGTCCATGCGCCGGGCGTCCTCTTCCAGACACAGCGCGATGAGTTCGCGCGGTTTGAGGGACTCACCGATGTCGGCGGTACCGGTGGCGAGAAAGTTGGCGTCGCGGGCCACGCCATCGGTGTCGATGCCCTTGGCGATGGCCACCCGGTCCCAGATCAGCGCGACCCAGACCGCCACCACGCGCGCATGAAACCATGGACGCTTCCAGAAGGGCAGATTCCGGCGATGCCACGCGAACCAGTTCGCGAAGAAGAGGATGTGTCGCGCTTCCTCCTGCACGACGGGTTCGAACGTTTCGACCAGCGCTTCGGGAAAGTAACCCGACCGTTGGGCCGAGCGAAACAGCCCGAAGGCCATGAAGCTGTCGATGCACTCGCTGAACCCGGTTTTCAACCAGGCCCATTCGGCGTCCCTGGGAGCTGGATAAGCCGGCTCGGGCGCGAGCTCGATGCCGTACACCTGCACCAGCCGTGAGAGCACGACCTTGTGACGCGCTTCCTCCTCGCCGTCCATGACGAGGGCGGCGCGCAGCAGCGGATCTCGAACCGTCGACGCGTACGTGGCCACGCGGATCGACGCGCGGCCCTCGGTCTGCACGGCGATATCCCAGATAGGCAGCGAAGTGAGACGGGCCAGCGCGTCGGGCGCGAGCGTCGGCCAGTCGATGACGGCGGGCTTGTATGGGTTGTGCGACTCCAGCATCATGCGGCAGAACATGCGCTTGTGGGAGTCCGAACCGATTTCCACGGGACCGTCGACGTCGTATTGCCAGTGGCGCATGACGTGATCGGCCTGCGCGACGGCAACCGCTTGCGTGTCGGAGATCTCGTCGGGATATCGCATGAAGGATGAGTCTTGTCGGCGTCGTCGAAAATCATAACATCATGCTTGTGGCGCGCGCCGTGCAGACCGGCCTGCCGCCGTGCCCGGCGCGCGTCGCATCGGCTCAGAACAGGTACATCCCGCCGATGAAGATCACACCGGAGAACAGCAGCGCCGTCACACAGTAGCCCATGATGTCGCGCACCCCGAGTCCGGCGATGGCAAGCGCGGGCAAGGCCCAGAAAGGCTGTGCCATGTTGGTCCACGCCTCGCCGTAAGCGATCGCCATGGCTGCCTTGCCCATGTCGGCGCCGAGCGCCTGCGCCGCGGGCATCACGAACGGCCCCTGCACCACCCAGTGACCGCCCCCGGAGGGCACGGCGAAGTTGATCACGGCCGAACTCAGGAAGGCGAGCAGCGGGAAGGTATGCACGTTGGCGATTTCGATGAACCAGTTCGTGATGACACCCGCCAGTCCCGAATGATCCATGGTGGCCTGAATGCCCGCATAGAAGGGGAACTGAATCATGATGCCGCTCGCCCCGCGCGCGGCATTCGCCACGGCGCGCGCGTAGGCCATCGGGGTCCGGTGCAACAGGATGCCGATGCCGAGGAACGCGATGTTGACGGTGTCGATATCGAGCGTGAAACCCTTGGAGACGGTGCGCAGTACGAGATATGCAGCGATAAGAAGGAACACGAGCAACGACAGCAGGCGGCTCTCCTCCAGCTTCTCGGCGAGGGTGGCGTCGGGGCCGAGCACGCGTTCATGCGTCGGCTCGTCGACCAGCAACTTCGGATCGACCGACACCACTTCGTTGGGGCGGGGCATCATGGCACGCGCGAGCAGCGGCAGCATGACGATCAGGCCGATGGTGATGAACGCGTTATAGCCGGTGAACAGCGTCTGCGACACCGGGATGAGACCGACGACCTTTTCCATCGGATTGCCGTGCGTGGCGGCCACGAGCGGCACCGACCCGGACAGGCCGCCGTGCCATGTCAGAAAGCCCATGTAGGCACACGCCACGAGCAGGCGGTAATCGGTGCCCTTGACGCGTCGCGCGACTTCGCGCGCGAACATCGCGCCGAGCACCAGGCCGAAGCCCCAGTTGATCGCACATGCCACGCCGGCGAGCAGCGCGACCATCATCGTCGCCTGTGCCGGCGTGCGCGCCGACCCGGCAAGGGCCGCCATCGCACGCTTCATCGGCGCCGAACTGGCCAGTGCGTGGCCGGTGACCAGGATCATCGCCATCTGCATGGAGAACGCGAGCAGGTTCCAGAATCCGGCGCCCCACAACTGCACGAGATCGCCGGGCGTCTTGGGCGTGAAGCCCAGCGCGAGCGCGAATGTGATGGCGGTGAGGAAGATTGCGAAGATGAGCGGATCGGGCAAAAAGCGATGCACGACCTGCGTGAAGAAGCGGGAAATACTCTTGACCACGACTGCCTCGTCCTTATTGTTAACATATTAATCGGCGCATTGTCGCATGCACTTGGCGCGGAGGCATGACGTAAAACTGCTTAATGGACATTAACGACAGGACATTAACGACAGGACATCGACGGCAGGACATCGACGGCAGGACATCGACGGCAGGACATCGACGGCAGGACATTGGCGGCAAATGACTGGCCAAAGGTCCCTGAATTGCCGGTGCGAAGCGGTGAAAAAACGCATGAAACGGCGCGAAATGTTGCGTTGAGCGCGCTTCAGCGAAGCGGGCGATGCGAGACGAAATATTTGGTAATTGTTGCGGGGCGTGCAACGCAGGTCGTCGGCCGGCGACGTTTATCAGAGGCGGGTGGGTGCATAGACTGTGGAGTCCGCTGTCGCAGTTTCACAGCTTTCTTGCAATGGAACCCACATGACACCGACGCTTGAGCAACTTTTCCCCCAGCATCGTCCCGAAGGAGACGCCGTGGCCACGGCGCTCGACAGTCACGCTGTCGTTCAGGCGCTCTCGCTGGCTGTCGCGCATCATCCGGTGGCGTTGCTGCGCATGATGTATCCGGCCACCGATGCGACCACGCACCGCAGTCGGGACGAACTCACGGAAGTGCTGCACCGCCACGGCCTGCATCAGGTCGCGGGACTGATCGAGGAGGAGGCGCCGTATCTGCTGTTCAGTTCTGCCGAGCATGCGCATCTCACGCTCGTCGAGATTCGTCGCTATTCGGCGGCGATTGCCGTGCACCTCTACTATCGCGGGTTGGCGGGCGCGGAGGCGGAAGCGCGTTTGCGCGCCGACGCCACGGCACCGGCCGACGGCCATTTCCGCCCGTTCGACGGCTTCGCGCGTGCCATGTGATCGCGAACCGAGGGCGGGCGTCGCGAGCGATGCCTGGCGCGGCACCCCCGCGAGCCTCGGCCGCCCGGTGTTCAGGCGCGCGAGTCGTCCGATGCGCGTGCGCCTGCGCTCGCGGACGGTGCTGGGTTCGGTGACGTGGGCGGTGTCGGCGTCATGTCGTCCGGCGAGCGCTCGCCGTCCCACCCGAACGTGACGTGCCGCTGCGCGCGACGCTGCTCGCGCTCGCGCGCCATTTGCTCCTCGAACTGACGTCGGCCTTCCTTCGCGGCGGCGATCATCTTGTTGCGGTCCTGGTAGGCCGGGTACATTTCATCGGTCAGTTGCAGGTTCGCGCGACGAAACGCCAGGGTCGCCTCGCGCGCCTCGGCCGGCGGCCATCCGAGTTCCTCGAGCACCGAGCGCGCGCTGCGCAACGACGACTCGAAAACCTCACGCTCGATGTGCTTCACGCCGCGATCGCGAAGCTGGAACAGATGACCGACGTTACGGGCACGCGCGACGACCGGCACGTCCGGAAAGTTCTCGCGCATCAGGTCGACGATCTCCAGCGACTGCTCGATATCGTCGACGGCCACGACCACCGCGCGCGCATGCGCTACGCCGGCGATGCGCAGCAGGTCGAGTCGCGTGGCGTCGCCGTAGAACACGCGAAAGCCGATCTGACGCAGGCTCTCGATGGTGTCGGGATCGTGATCGAGCACGGTGACCGACACGCCCTGCGGCACCAGCGCGCGCCCCACGATCTGTCCGTAGCGACCGAAACCGCAGATCACCACATTGGCGGACTGTGGCTCCTCGATTTCCTTCATGCGTGGCGATCCCTTGACGCTGTAGCGCGGCAGCAGCCACTTGTCGATGGCGACGAGCAGCAACGGCGAGACCAGCATCGATAGCGCGACCGCCCCGATCAGGAACGACGAGACCGCCGGGGGCAGCACTTGCGGGCCGGCGGACTGAAACACCACGAACGCGAATTCCCCACCCTGTGCGAGCAGCAGCGTGAAGATCGGGCGTTCCTGGTAGGGCAATTGCATCATGCGCGACACGCCGTAGATGGCGAGGCCCTTGAGCGCCATGAATCCGACGACCACGGCGATCATGCGCAGCGGTTGGGCGAGCAGCACGCCGAAATCGATGCTCATGCCCACGGCGATGAAGAACAGGCCAAGCAGCAGTCCCTTGAACGGCTCGATGTCGGTTTCCAGCTCGCGTCGATACTCGCTTTCCGCGAGCAGCACGCCGGCGAGGAAAGCGCCAAGCGCCATCGACAGACCGACGAGTTGCATCAGTGTGGCGATGGCAACGACCAGCAGTAGCGACGTGGCCGTGAAGATCTCGGGGGTGCGGCTGTTGGCGATCCACCGCAGGAGCGGACGCAGCAGCAGGCGCCCGCCCAGAACGATCGCGGCGATCACGCCGACGATCTTCAGGCCTTCGAGTGCGCGTTGCGCACCGGTCAGCGCATGACTGTCGACATCGTTCGCGAGCAGCGGCAACAGTGCCAGAATGGGAATGGCCGCCACGTCCTGGAACAGCAGGATGGAGAAGCCCGCCTGTCCGCTTTGCGTGGCGAGCAGGTTGCGCTCGGCCATCACCTGCAGCGCGATGGCCGTCGAGGACAGTGCGAGCCCCAGCGCGGCCACGAGCGCAATGCGCCATGGCGCACCGAGCGCCACGCCGGCCGCGAAAAGCACGACGGCGCAGCCGGCGACCTGTGCCGATCCCCATCCGAAGATCGGCCGCCGCAAGTTCCACAAACGGCGCGGTTCCAGTTCCAGACCCACGAGAAAGAGCATGAGCACGACACCGAATTCGGCGAAGTGCAGCACGTCTTCCACGCGCGACACGAGGCCGAGTCCCCACGGTCCGATGGCGATGCCGGCGGCGAGATAGCCGATGATGGCACCGAGGCCGAGCGCACGGGACAGCGGCACGACGATCACCGCGGCCGCAAGGTAGATCAGGCTGGCGAGCAGCCAGGCCGGGACATGTTCCATCAGGCAGCCCTCCCGGTGTCGGGGTTCGCCGCGTCGTGAAGGGGCGCCGCCTGTGCGTCGATGGCGGCACAGGCGGTGTCGTTCGCGTCGTCGGCGGCGCGCGGCCGGTCCGAGGCAGGAATTTCGCAGCACTCGGGTGCGTCGGCCATCGATATCAGTTCCGGCCATTGCGGATAGGTGGCCAGGCGTCCGGCGAAGTCGCTTACGTGGGCGTCGAGCATGGCATCGTCGCTGCGCCGCGCACCGTGGAACACGTGCGGCGGCAGGAAACGCATGCCGCACAGTCGCGCAGTCTGCTCGTAGGCGGGCAGGAATGCCGAGAAGTCGTGCTGGTTGTAGCCCTCGGGGCGATAGCTTTCCCGCGGCCCGCCGGTGCTGGCCACCAGCCAGAGGTCCTTGTTGGCGAGCGCGTGACCGTCGTGACCATAGGCCCAGCCCCAGGAGAGCACTTCGTCGAACCAGAGCTTCTGCAATGGCGGCATGCTGTACCAGTAGATCGGATGCACGAGCACGATCAGATCGGCGCGGGCCACGCGTTGCTGCTCGGCGGCCACGTCGATGCTGAAGTCGGGATACGTCGAGTAGAGATCGTTGACGTCGACGCCGGCGATGCTGCGTGCAGCATCGAGCAGACGACGATTCACGCGCGAATCGCGCCAGCGCGGGTGGGCCACGATGACGTAGGCGCCGCGTCCGGACGCGGCGGCACCGGTGTTCCGGGCGCCCTCGGAAATGGCGGCAAGGCGGGAGGATGCGGGGGCTGTCATGCGGGGGAGCATACCGCATTCACTTGACGCCGGGCATGGCGGCGTTGCGCATCGCCGGGGCGACGGCGACGCCAGTCCCCCGATCATTAAAGACTGCGGTGGCGAAAGCCGTAAAGACTGATTAAGCTCTGGCTGCTATCGAGCGCGTGGGCCCGCGACCCGAGTCGCCGTGCGACGTCGGAACGCCGGCAAGCGCTCGAGCGCGGACCGATAACAATAACTTTTCGTGCCGGTGCGGCCTGGCCGTCGCCTCGCACGCTGACCCGTCATGTCGCCGCAAGCCTTTCGTACTACCGTCAATCTGATCTATCACGGCCGCAATGTGGCGTTGGTGCTGTTGCTCGTCGCGTTGCTCCACAACCAGACATTCTGGGTGTTCGCGAGCGCGGCGGCGGCCGCGTTGTGCACCGGTGCACTGCACGAGGCGGCGCGCATGCCCGAAGATGAGGATCTGCCGCCGCGTCCGCTCGTGATCCAGGTGCTGCGCATTTCCGTGCCGCTGCTGCTCACGATGTTCGCGCTCGGTTACGGCGCCGTGTGGCTCAACCGGCATCTCGGCTGAGCCGGTTTACCCGGGGCATGGGTGCATACGGAAGTCAGGACCGCGCGCCGCCTTCTTGCTGGCTCGTGTGGAGCACGGCGTTGCGACGGGCATAGGTGAAGTAGATCACCATGCCGATCACGAGCCACACGACGAAAGCGATCCACGTGGTGGCCTGCAGGTGCACCATCAGGAACAGGCACAGGCCCGCCGAAATGAGCGGCACGATGGGCGCGCCGGGCACGCGAAACGCGCGCGGCAGGTCCGGGCGTGTGCGGCGCAGCACCAGCACGGCGACCGACACCAGCATGAAAGCCGACAAGGTGCCGATATTGATCAGCTCGGCAAGCACGCCCAGCGGCACGAAGCCCGCGATGACAGCGAAGATCACGCCGATGATCCAGGTGCCGGCGAACGGGGTTTTGTGCGTCGGGTGGATGCTGGAGAGCATCGGCGGAAGCAGGCCGTCGCGCGACATCGCGTAGGTGATGCGCGTCTGGCCGTACGTCATCACGAGAATCACGGTCGTCATGCCGAGAATCGCGCCCAGATCGACGAACCCGGCGACCCAGTTCTGTCCGGCGTATTGCAGCGCCAGCGAAACCGGATGGTCGACGCCCGCGAAATGCGCGTACGGCACGATGCCCGTCATGATGGCGGCGACCGCGACGTACAGCAGCGTGCAGACGATAAGCGAGCCGATGATGCCGACCGGCAGGTCGCGAGCCGGATTGCGAACCTCTTCGGCCGCCGAGGTGACGGCGTCGAAGCCGATGAAGGCAAAAAACACGAGGGCCGCGGCGTTGAACATGCCGCTGGTGCCGAACGGCATGAACGGCGTCCAGTTGGCGGGCTTCACATGCCACACGCCCACGGCGATGAACAGCAGCACGACGCCGATCTTGATCGCCACCATCAGGTTGTTGATGCGTGCTGATTCGCGCACGCCGTACGACAACACCCACGTGATGAGCAGCATGATGACGACGGCCGGCAGGTTGATGAAGGTCGTCACGCCCGGCACGCTGCCCGGCGCCGCGGTGATGGCGGCGGGCAAATGCAGGCCGAAGCCGGCGGCCAGCGACTGGAAGTAGCCCGACCAGCCGACCGACACGGCCGACGACGCCAGTCCGTACTCGAGCATCAGATCCCAGCCGATGATCCACGCGACGATTTCGCCGAGCGTGGCGTAGCTGTATGTGTAGATCGAACCGGAGACGGGGATCGTCGACGCGAACTCGGCGTAGCACAGGGCGGCGAAGCCACACGCCATGGCCGCGATGATAAAGGAGAGGGTGAGGGCGGGGCCGGCCGTGAGGGCGCCGGTGCCCGTCAGAACGAAAATGCCGGTGCCGATGATGGCGCCGATGCCCATCAGGACCAGATCGATGGGGCCCAGCACTTTCTTGAGACTGCCGGTGCGGCTGGCGACCAGCATGTTCTCGATGTTTTTGGTTCGAAAAAGACTCATGACCTGCTGAAGGTTCCTGCAACGTATGCCCCGGCGCACGCGCGGCGCGCGCGTTCGGGAATTCCACGGGAGACATGTCCCGCGACCTGGCTGCAAGGGCACCCGGGCTTGTGGCCGTTCGCTCCCATGCCTGGCGGATCGCCGCGGGGCTTCACGAACCACGTCGTTGCGACCTCGCCGCCGTGCGTGTGCACAGCCTCTGGCCGTGGTCGGCGCGCGCGGGAAGGCGCGGCCGGCGACGGCGTGGCGTCGGGCAACGGACGGCCGCGACGTGCGACAAGCACGCCGGGGCGGGACGAACACGATGGAGACTGACGGAGCGGCCTGCCGGTTTGCCGCGACCGTTGCGACGGTCGCCACGGCGCACCGGCGAAAGGTCTGCTGACGGCTCGTCCGATTCCGAAGTCGGAATCGGCGACGGAATCGGCGTCGGAGCCGGCGTCGGAACCGGGAGCAGGCGCCTGGTCTTCAATGTGAGAAGCCCGCACACGCCTGGGGCGTGGTGCGGGCAAGGGCTCGCTGTCCTGCGGTCCGGCCATCGGCGCCCGATCGGCGCCACCGCCTGGCCGGAATTGCTCACATTTTAAGCGTTTTTCCCGGACCGCGTGCAGGAGTTGCTGAATTCGGGGTCATAAGCGTACCCAGGGCGTCAGGGGCACCACGGCCGCTGACGCCCTCGCGGCGGCCGATCGGCGGCCCGAAAGCGATCAGCGGTCTCCGCCGCCGCCCGGCGGGCGTCCCCCGCCATGTCCTCCACCACCGGGCGGGCGCGAACCGGGCCCGTGGTTGCCGCCTCCCGGGGGGCGCGGGCCCGGACCCGCCCCATGACCGGGTGGGCGAGGGCCGGGGCCTGCGCCGTTTCCAGGAGGTCGCGAACCCGGGCCCGCGCCGTGCCCGGGGGGGCGATTGCCCGGACTATTCCAATGCGGCGGCCGCGGTCCGGGGCCCGGATAGTGTCCGCCTGGTGGCCGGGGTGCCGGGCCCGGATAGTGGCCCGGCGGGCGCGGCCCGGGTCCGCCCCAGTGCGGCGGACGCGGTCCCGGCGGCGGCCTGTTCCAGTAGCGCCGGTCGTGATACCACGGCCGATTGCGGTAATAGTTGCCCCAGTACGAGCCGATGGAGAACGTGATGATGGGCAGGCCGATCATCGGGCCGTAGTTGAGGATGGGCACCGGGTTGCCCTGATACGGATAGCTGAGCAGCGCGGCATAAATCCAGCCCCGCGTGCCGGGAAGGCCGATGTCGCACCACGAATAGTCGGACAGGCAGCCGTAGACGGTAACCGGCATGCCCGGCGCGGCCTGCGCGACGATCGGATAGTCGCTGGCCGGACCCGCGCGCACGTTGGCCGACGAATTGATCACCGCCTGCCCCGACTGCGCCAGCGCGGCGCCGGGAACTGCCAGCGCAGCGAGCGACGCGACGCCCGCGAGCGCGAGCGGTAAGGTCCATCGCTTCATTGTCGTCTCCCTTGTTCGAACCTCGGCCAGACCATGGCCGAATCATGGGCGCCGGCCGCGACCGGCCGGCATCCACCGCATGTCGGTTCGACCGGTCGCCTCGCGCTTTGGTTTGCGGTAATGCGTAACGAAACCGGACGGAATTGTTTTATTTCGTTACGCCATGGCGACATCGGGTCGATGCGACGGCCGTCGCGATCAGTACAGCACGACCGAGCGGATCGATTCGCCGCGTTTCATCAGATCGAAGCCTTCGTTGATCTGGTCCAGTCGCAGCGTGTGGGTAATGAGATCGTCGATGTTGATCTTGCCTTCCATATACCAGTCGACGATTTTCGGCACGTCCGTGCGCCCCCGGGCGCCGCCGAAGGCCGAGCCCTTCCACTCGCGGCCCGTGACCAGCTGGAACGGGCGCGTGCTGATCTCCTGTCCGGCGGCGGCCACGCCGATGATGAACGACTGGCCCCAGCCCTTGTGGCAGCACTCGAGCGCCTGACGCATGGTCGTCACATTGCCGATGCACTCGAACGAATAGTCGGCGCCGCCGTCGGTCAGCTGCACGATGGTGTCGACCACGTTCTCGACGTCATTCGGGTTGAGGAAGTGCGTCATGCCGAACTTCTTCGCCAGTTCCACGCGACCCGGATTGATATCGACGCCGATGATCTTGTCCGCGCCGACCATCTTCGCACCCTGGATCACGTTCAGGCCAATGCCGCCCAGACCGAACACCACGACGTTGGCACCCGCCTCGACCTTCGCCGAATAGACGACGGCGCCCACGCCGGTCGTGACGCCGCAGCCGATGTAGCAGACCTTGTCGAACGGTGCGTCGGAGCGCACTTTCGCCACGGCGATTTCGGGCACGACGATGTAGTTCGAGAACGTGGAGGTGCCCATGTAGTGGAAGATGGGCTTGCCGTCGAGCGAGAAGCGCGACGTGGCGTCGGGCATCAGGCCGCGACCCTGCGTGCTGCGGATCGCCTGGCAAAGGTTGGTCTTGCGCGACAGGCAGAACTTGCACTGGCGGCATTCGGGCGTGTAAAGGGGAATGACGTGATCGTCCTTCTTGAGCGTGGTGACGCCGGGGCCGACGTCGACGATCACGCCCGCGCCTTCATGGCCGAGAATGGCCGGGAAGATCCCCTCGGGATCGGCGCCCGAGAGTGTGTAGTAGTCCGTATGGCAGATGCCGGTGGCCTTGACCTCGATCAGCACCTCGCCGGCGCGCGGCCCTTCCAGATCGACTTCCTCGATGGTCAGGGGTTTGCCCGCTTCCCAGGCAATGGCGGCTTTGGTTTTCATGGCGATATTCCTCGTTGCAACGACGTTCGGGGGAGTCCCTTCGCGACGTACCATACCGCGTTCTCAGGGCGCGCGCGAGTCTTGACACGCCATGCCGGCGGAAATAGCGGGGCCGGGCGCAGGAATCGCGGGGCGCGGCGCGTTATCGCCGGCCTCTGCTGCCCAGCGGCGCGACGATGTGATAGAACCCCTGCATCTCGACCGGGCGGGCGAACCAGTAGCCCTGTGCCTCGTCGCAGCCCAGCTCGGTGAGACGCTGCGCCTGCGCCTGGGTCTCCACGCCTTCGGCGGTGACGCGAAGGCCAAGCGAGTGCGCCATGGCGATGACCGCGTTCACGATGGCGTGACTCGGCGCGTGCGTGAGCATGTCGCGCACGAACGTGCGATCGATCTTCAGGCGGTCGACAGGGAAGCGCGTCAGGTAGGCGAGGCTCGCGTAGCCCGTGCCGAAGTCGTCCACGGCGATCTCCACGCCCATGTCGTGCAACGAGCGCAGCCCGCCCAGTGCGGCGCTCGAATCGCCGAGCAGCACCGTTTCCGTGATTTCGATTTCCAGGTGCCGCGGTTCCAGTGCGTGGGCCTTGAGCGCACGCTCGACCATGCCCACCACATCCTGCCGGGCAAACTGCTGCGCCGAGACGTTCACCGACATGCGCGGCAACCGGCCACAGCGGCGCAGCAGCCGGCTCGCCTCGCGGCAGGCGGTTTGCATCACCCACTCGCCCAACGTCAGGATCAGGCCGGACGTCTCGGCAATCGGTACGAACTCGGCCGGGCCGATGGCGCCCAGCGTCGGGTGGCGCCAGCGCAGCAACGTTTCGGCGTGACGGATCTCGCCGTCGGAGAGGCTGACCTGCGGCTGGTAGACGAGATGCAGTTGCGAATGTGTGCGCTCGTGAATCGCCGCACGCAGCAGCCCCTCCAGTGCGTTGCGCCGCCTCGCCTGCGCATCCATCTCGCTGCTGAAGAAGCGCAACCCGCCGCCGGCGGCGCTCGCAATGCCCAGTGCCACGTGGGCGCGCCGAAGCAGGGCCTCGGGCGTGTGGCCATGTTCGGGGTAGCTTACGGCGCCGATACTCGCGTCGAGCGCCACCGTGCTTTGCTCGACGTCAACCCATTGGGCGAGCCGGGACTGGATGCGCGAGGCGAGCAGGCGCGCGGCGTCACCCGTTTCATTGGTGACGATGACGAACTGGCTGCCGCCCAGGCAGGCGAGGGCGTCTTCCGGGCCGGTGGCTTCGCGCAGCCGCTCGGCGGCGATGCGTAACGCCAGCTCGGCGGCCGGGGCGCCGAAGGTGCTATGCAGTTTGCGCAGATGATCGAGCTCGACGAGCAGCACCGTGAGCCCCACCTGCTGTCGCGCGCAACGGTGAATCGCCAGTTCGAGCCGTTCGTTGAGCAATGTCTGGTTGGGCAAGCGCGTGACCGGGTCGTGGTGCGTGACGTACCAGAGGCGGGACGCGACCTGCACCTGCTGCGACAGGTCGAGCACGATGCCCACCCAGCGCCGCTCGCCGGGGGCATGCTCGACGCAGGACAAGGCCAGGCGGATGGGTAGCCAGCTTCGCGCGTGCGTGAGCAAGTGCCATTCGTCGTCATACGGCACGGATTCTTGGGCCGATAGACTCGCGAGCGCGGGCAGGCGGCGGCGCGCCAACTCGGTGGGGTCGAGCAGCGAGAGGAAGCTGCGCTTGCCCAGCAGTTCGGTGCTGCCATAGCCTGTCAGGCGCGTGAACGCGGCGTTCATGCGCTCGAGCATGCCGTCATCGGTGCAGACGAACATGGCATAGGGCGCGCTGTCGAGCGCCGCGCGGCTCAACTCGGCTTGCACGTCGGGTACCCGACGAGGTACGGGATCGTTCATGCCCGCACCTCCCGAATGCCGGTTCGGCCGGCGTTCAGGAACGTCATGCAACACCTCCCTGGCGTCGCGAATATTATCTCGAAATTCGAGCGATCGATTCGCTGGATTTCTTTTGATTTTCAAGCGGTTATGATGTTTATTCTGCCACGTTGCGAACGCGTGCGTGCAAGGGAAAACGCGGTGTCGAAAGCGCTTTCGAAAACGCGTCTTCTCGCGCATGCTGCAAGGGAAGTCCGTAACGAGGCACCGGGGTGCGGAGCCGCATGATGCATCGTTTGCCGGTGGCTTGAGTCGAAGCCCTTCGGTATGATTCGCCCTGACCTGGGCGGGATGCAGTGAGATCCGTCGCGCGGGACACTTGCGGTATCCCCCTCAGGACCACAGACATTTCGGGAAAAGGAAGACGGCGTTGCATTGCGTCCGGACATCGACGAGCGGTATGGCAACCGGCCTCTGGCGAGCGCGCCGGATGCCTCGTCGTCTGCACGCGCAGCTGGCGTTCTGTCTGTGGCTCGCGTGCTGCGCCCTGTGCGGCGTTGCCCATGCGCAGACGCCGGAGGCCGGTGGCTCAAGCGCCTCAGGCGCCGCAGGCGCCTCAGGTGCATCAGGCGGCACGGGTGGTGCGTCCGTGGATGTGCGCGAGGCCAACGTGCGTCAGGTGGTGCTGGGCATCATCAGTTTCACCCGCTGGCCGACGTCGCCCGCCAAGGTACGCCTGTGCGTGAGCGGCAACACGGAATATGCGCGCGACCTGGTGGCCGGACCGCTGCCCGCGAGCGGGCTACCGGTGGAGGCGCGCCGCCTGTCCGCCGCCGAACCCGCGATTGGTTCGTTGTGCGACGCGTTATATCTCGGCACCGTCGGCGACGGCGAGCGCCGGCAGTTGCTGGCCAACATCGCGGGTCATCCCGTGTTGACGATCAGCGAGCGCAATGACTCGTGCACCTCCGGGACGATGTTCTGCCTGAACGTCGATGCCGACCGGGTGACCTTCGACATCAACCTCGACACCGTCGCGCGCAGCGGCGTACGTGTCCACCCCAACGTGCTGAAGCTGGCGCGAAAACCGGGGACACCATGACGACCCGACTCCCCCCAACCCACCCACCACCGTCCGGCGCCGGCAGCGCCGTGGCCGGATTGCTGTCGCCCCAGACGCCGCCGCCGGACGTGTATTCGACCGGTACCGGTACCGGTACCGGTACCGGTACCGGTGCTCCGGCGTCCTCCAACGCCTCGACGCCACCCGCTTCCCCGCCTGCGGCGCCGCCGACCCACCAAGCGGTGCGGTCCGCGACGACGGGCACGACGGGCCGTCGCCGTCGCCCGTCGCTTCAAGGCCTGCTGCGACGCACGCACCTGCGCCTGGCGGTCTCGGCGGTCGTGCTGGCTGCCGTGTCGCTTTCGCTGGTGGCATGGCTCGCCCTGCGCAGTTACGCCGAGAACAATCTTCAGCTCATCGGCAGGTCGCTCGCCTACACGGCGGAAGCCGCCGTCGTCTTCGGCGACCGCGTGGCGGCGCAGGAGGCGATCGCGCTGATCGCGAACGACGAGGACGTGGTGCAGGTGCGCGTGCTCGACGCCTACGACAACCAGTTTGCACTGTGGCGTCGCGCAGACGGTGGTACTCTCGCCCGGGTCGAGCGTATCGTCGCCGACTTCGCGCTGCCCGGCCCGGTGACGTCACCGATTCGTCATGACGGCAAGGAAGTGGGCCATATCGAGGTGCAGGGACAGGGCCATCAGTTCTTCCTGTTCCTGATCAGCGGCATTGGCGGCGTGCTTGCCTGCCTGCTGGTCACCTTTGCCGTGGCGAACCTGCTGGCCAAGCGAATGCACCGCGACATCGTCAAGCCGCTGCGGGCACTGGCCGAAGTGGCCCATGCGGTGCGCCGGGAGCGCGCGTTCCATCAGCGCGTGGCGGCCACGCCGCTCGCGGAACTGAAGGAGCTGGGCGACGACTTCAACGCGTTGCTCGACGAATTCGAAGGCTGGCAGAGCCACCTGCGTGCGCAGAACGCGACCCTCGCCCATCAGGCGAATCACGATCCGCTCACCGGACTGCCGAACCGGGCGTACTTCGAATCGCGGCTGTCACAGGCGCTTGTGGACGCCAGCGAGCTCGGCACGCATGTCGCGCTGCTGTACCTCGACAGCGACCGCTTCAAGGAAATCAACGACCAGTTGGGCCATGACGCGGGCGATGCCGTGCTCGTGGCGATTGCCGAACGGCTGCGCCAGCCGTTGCGCGAAGGCGATCTGGTTGCGCGCCTGGGCGGCGATGAGTTCGCCGTGATGTTGCCGGGCGTGCGTCAGACATCCAATGCCGTGCGTCTCGCGCAGAGTCTGCTGGCGTCGATGGAAAAAACGATTGCGCTGCCCGGTGGCGGCGAAGTCGTCACGTCGATGAGTATCGGCGTGGCGCTGTACCCGACGCACGCGAGCGACGCCTCCGCGTTGCTGCGCTCGGCGGATGCGGCGATGTACCAGGCCAAGCGTGCCGGTGTGGGCACCTGGCATGTTGCGGAAAGCCCCAAGGGATAAGGCGGCGCGCAACACCTTAGCTGCAACGACAAAACCAGAAATGACGACCGGACCATCTACTGCCATGGGGATTCGCTTTGGACTTCGCTGTTGATAAACACAACCTGCGCGCCGTCGCGCCGCGACCGGCTTCGACCACGTCACGCCCCGGCGTGTCCGCTCGCCTGGCGCGCGCCGTGCGTCGCCTGCTTTCGCTCGTCGTCCTGCTGACATTCGGTGCGCTGGCCGGCTGCCAGACGACGCCTGTTCACGGACTGACGGCCGAGCAGATCGCCGCGCTCAAGTCCGAGGGGTTTGTCCAGACTGACGAAGGCTGGGAATTCGGCCTCTCCGACACGGTGCTCTTCGATACCGACAAGTTCGTGCTGCGCGACGCCGCTCGCCAGACCGTGCTGCGCATCGGCGGCACGCTCGTGAAGGTGGGGCTCGACGCGGTTCGCGTCTACGGCTACACCGACTCGGTCGGCAGCGACACGTATAACGAGCAGTTGTCGGCGCGCCGGGCAGACGCGGTGGCCGACGCGCTCGTCGACGCGGGCCTGAAGCGCAACGGCATCCAGTCGATCGGCGCCGGCAAGCGCAATCCGGTGGCCGACAACAGCACACCGGCCGGCCGCGCTCAGAACCGCCGCGTGGCCATCGTGATCTCGACGCGCTGACGGTCGCGATTTGCTGCGCGGTCGTGGCAAGACGCTCGCGTCACGCCGACGCCGCCCGTGGGGAACGTCTCGCGCGGCGCGCGATCACAATCAGTCAAAATGACGGCAATTTCGGGGCATGCCCGCAAGCGGCCAGCCCCCTCACCGGCTAGTGCCCGGTTGCCGTAACGTTTCCGATCCACTGCGCTTCCTCAGCTGACGGCTCACCCCGAATGCATCGTGCATCACGTGTTTTCCTGAACCTCGTGTGGCTCGCCGTCCTGGCGGGCGGTGGGGTGTCGCCTGCGCTTGCGCAGCCTGCTCGCGTCGCAACGTGGGCGACTGCGCCCCAGGCCGTCGCACAACATCCCGCGGCGCCGTCGTTCAATCGGGCCCCGGCCGTCGGTGGCCGAACCGTGCGCCAGATCGTTTATCCGACACTGTCGGGCAATGAGGTGCGCGTGCGGTTTTCGAACACGTTCGGCACGCAACCGCTGGAGATCGGGGCGGCAAGTCTCGCGGTGTCCGAGCGCGGCGCGGCCGTCGATGCCGCGAGCTTGCGCGCGCTGACGTTCGGCGGCAGACCGGCCGCTTCGCTTGCGCCTGGAGCGTCGGTCGAAAGCGACCCGTTGCCATTCGCTGTCCGCGCCGGCACACCGCTGGCGGTCAGCCTGTTCACGCGGGAGGCGCGCACGCCGACAACGTGGCACAAGATCGCGCAACAGACGGCGTTCCTGAGCGGCACCGGCAATTACGTCGATGCCGCGCAGGGCTCGTCGTTTCCGACGCGCTTCACCAACACCGTGTGGCTGTCGGGACTCAGCGTGGTGCCCGACGTACCGGCACACGCCATCGTCGCCATCGGCGATTCGATCACGGACGGCATGCGTAGCACGCTCAATGCCAACCGGCGCTGGCCGGACGGGCTGGCGCGGCGTCTGGAAGCGGCCGGGCGCCGCGATGTCGCGGTGCTCAATCTCGGCATCAGCGGCAATCGCCTGCTGCACGATTCGGCATGTTACGGCGAGCGGCTGCTGACGCGCTTCCGCCGCGATGCGCTGGAGCAACCGGGCGTGCGCACGGTGGTGGTGCAGATCGGTATCAACGACATCAACTTCGGGTACGTGCCGCCGCACGCCGGACTCGACTGCGACGTACCGCACGTGATCGTGACCGCCCCGGAGATGATCGCCGGCTATCAGTCGCTGATCGCCGCCGCGCACGCTAAGCACGTACGTATCCTCGGCACCACCATCCCGCCGGGAAAATTGCCGCCCGAGCGCGAAGCGGTCCGGGAAGCCGTCAATCAGTGGGTACGCACGAGCGGCGCCTTTGATGGCGTGATCGATTTCGACGCGGCGCTGCGCGACCCGGCGCAGCCCACGCGCATGCAGCCGCGTCTGGACAGCGGCGACGGGACGCATCCGAGCGATGCCGGATATGCCGCGATGGCGGACGCCGTGCCGCTGCCGCTGGTGCTCGGCCCCCAGAAGTAGCGCCGGCCGGGCGCAGGGCGTCAGCGCTCGCGCCGCACGCCGATCGTGATCTGCTGCAGACGTGCAACCTCGGGCGATCGCAGCCACTCCGGATGTTCGAGGCAGTGGCGGAACATTGCGGTCGCATCGTCTCCCCAATACAACGCGCCGTCGCAGGCAAAGGTGGGTACGCCGAACACGCCCGCCGCGATGGCGCTTTCGGTGTTCTCGCGCAAGGCCGTTTTCACGGCCGGGGCGTCTGCCTTCTCGATGGCCTCATCGGGCGAGAGCCCCAGGCGTTCGCTGAGGACTTGCCACTCCTGCACGTCGGTGACGTCGCGCCCTTCCGCCCAGATGAACCGGAAAATCGTTTGCACGACCTCGTGCGTCGCGCCGAGCGCCACAGCCAGGCGCAACACACGGATCGGATGGAACGGATGTACCGGGGGCATGCGAAACGGAATGCCGTCCTGCTCGGCCCGGAATTGCGCCATGCGATAAGTGAAGACGCGCTTGGCGGGGATCTCCGCCGGCCCCTGCGTCTGCACGTGCGCGAGTATCGCGCCCAGCACGATCGGCTTGCATTCGATCGTCAGCGCGCCGGGCAGCGTGCCGAAGCGCTGGAGCTGCAAGTACGCGAAGGGCGAGGCGAAATCGAAATACCATTGTGCCCGGCGGGCGGGAGCAGCTTGCGACATGAGGACGGTCTCCGGTAAGGCGATGTTTGATGATGTCGGCGCGGACAAAAGCCTCGACGCGTTTCGTGACCCTGAAGGGGGCGCTTACAGGGATGCTTCCCGATGATTTGCATCAGTGTAGCGGGCGGGCCACCGCCATCGGCGAACCGCCTGCGCGGTCGCAAGGCAAAAAACGCCGTGAATTCAGAAGCTTACGTGCTAGCTGAGTAAATATCGGATTTTCGTATATTTCGTATCTGATATAACGATTTTTATTATTTAAGCGGAGTTTTTAGACTTGCAGTCATTCCATAGGAGTGCCTGCAATGACAACAAAAACCCACACCGAACGCTCTGCCACGGCCAGCCGTCCCGATACTCTGGTGCCGGATCGGCACAACCCTTGGGCCGGCCTGATCCTCTCGACGGTCATTGCTTTCGTGGCGTTGTTGCTCGGTCGGCAGATGCCGCTTGTTGGCGGTCCGGTGTTCGGCATCCTGCTGGGCATTCTCGTGCGCAACCTGTTTGCGCCGGGGGCCCGATACGAGGCGGGCATCAAGTTTGCGTCGAAGTACGTGCTTCAGTGGTCCATCATCGCGCTCGGCTTTGGGTTGAGCCTGTCGCAGGTCGCCCATACGGGGCTCGAGTCGCTGGCCGTCACGGCGGTGACGATCACCGCCGCGGGCTTGTCGGCCTGGGGGCTGGGGCGTCTGCTCGGCGTCGGCGACAAGCTCAAGTTGCTCATCGGCGTGGGCACGGCCATCTGCGGCGGCTCGGCGATCGCGGCCGTCACGCCGATCGTCAAGCCGGACGATCACGAGACCGCATTCGCCATCTCGACCATCTTCCTGTTCAATATCGCGGCCGTGCTGCTCTTCCCGGTACTCGGCCACGTGCTCCACTTGTCGGACCTGGGATTCGGCATGTGGGCGGGCACGGCAATCAACGATACGTCGTCGGTGGTGGCAGCCGGGTACAGCTACAGCAAGGCGGCCGGGGACTACGCAACGATCGTCAAGCTCACCCGTGCCACGCTGATCATCCCGATTTGCCTGACGCTCGCCGCGATCGTGGCCTATCGTGCCAAGCGCTCCGGCGCAGGCAACTTCAGCCTCGCCCGCATCTTCCCGTGGTTCATCCTCGGCTTCCTGATCGCGTCGGGTATCCGCACGGCGGGACTGGTGCCAAACGCGCTCCAACCGTGGATTCACGATGCCGCCGAGTTCCTCATCATCGTTGCGCTCACGGCCATCGGCCTGTCGTCGAACCTGCGCCGCATGGCTTCCACCGGCGTGCGCCCCATCCTCCTGGGACTCGGCGTGTGGGCCGCCGTGTCGGTGAGCAGCCTGGTCGTGCAACTGGCGATGGGGCAGCTCTAAGACGATACCCGTCCGGCGTCAGCCCCTGGGACATAACCGGCGGTCAAGCCGGGTTTCGTCACCTAGAATGAAATCACGGACGGCCATCGGTCGTCCGTGAAGTCTTTTGGGTGCGGCAATTCGGGAGGCGTCATGGGAACGTCATTCGGTGAGATCGGGTATACCATCGGCGCGCTGGTGCTGATCGCGGTGCTGGCCGGGATGGTGTGGGAGCTGGGGGTGTGGTGGACGCGTCACCCGAATCATCGCGCGGTGCAGCGGCTCGAGCACGCCTGGGCGCGGATTCGCCACCCACGACAATGAGCGCGCGCGCTCCGCGCGCAGGCGATCCGAGCGGGAGGGAACGTGCGGCTCGCGTTTGTCGGCCGCGGGGACGGGGTGTGCCACGTGGCTCAGTCGAGCTTGAGATGGCGCGGCACGTTGCCGTCCCAGCGCTGCAGGTCTTCGAGCGGATACGGCTTGCTGCCGTGAAGCGCGCGCTTGATGCGACTCTTGCCGCTGGGTTGCGGCACGTTCGGTAACTCGGCGCCGGCGGGCGTGCCCGCCAGATCGAGATAGTCGCGCTTGAACTCGGCCTGCGTCATGCCCCACTTCATCAGAAATTCACGGCTGCCCCGATTCTTCACCACGCGGCCGGTGGAGCGGCACCCGAAGTGGTACACCACGCTCTTGCCGACAATGCGGAACGTGCGACAGCCGACGAGCCACAGCTTCATCAGGAAGTCGTCGTCGCTGCTCATGCCCGGCCCGAACTCGATGCTGTATCCCCCAACGAGATGCCACAGGCTGCGGCTTACCAAAGTGGGCTGCGTGGGCACGCCGTTGACATCGCCGCGACCCAGCGACGCGGCGAAGGCGAGCAGTGCCGACTCGTCGAACGTCTCCGGCGTCGTGCCGAAATCCTTCGACACTACCTGTTTGCTCACCCCGGCGTTGGGCTCGATCATCACCGACGACAGGTAATAGACGGGCGTGTCCAGGGTACGGGCCGCCTCGATGAGCGCCGTGTCCCAGCCGGGCGTGACGAACATGTCGTCGTTCAGGAACAGCAACTGGTCGTGCGAGGCCAGGGGCGCGAGCTGGTTGAGCGCCAGGCAGACGCCCACGTTGCCGCTGCTGTGGGTGTAACGCAGTCCCTGTGCCTGCACCCATGCCAGCGTACCGTCGCTGCCGTCGTTCACGTGGACGAGAATCTCGTGCGCCTCGCCGGAATGACGGCGCACGCTATCGATACACAGCTTGAGGAACGGCAGGTTGTTCCAGGTCGGAATCAGAATGCTTAGCATGGAAGGAACGGCGTGTATTACCGGGCGGCCGGCGTCTTATTGTCGGGATCGCCGTCAGGATATGCGAAGGCCGCAAACACCGCCAGCATCGTTGCGTAGAAGGCGACCGTGACTTTCAGGTTGAAGGTCTCGACGGTCAGTCCGAAGACGGCGAATGCAACCGCGGTCATCAGTCCCATGAGCGCGGCGCGATGTTCCTTGCGGCTTGAGCGCACGCGGGCGGCGCGCAAATACAGGTATGCGGGTCCGGCATAGACGCCGAGAATGGCCAGCAGGCCGAGGATCAGACCGTAATCGGTGGCGTAAGCCAGAATCTGGTTGTGCACCTCCCCCTTGCCGAGGTCGGCCGCCAGTGGCGTGAGAACACCGGATGCGGACATTTCAGGCATGGCGTCACGGTAACCATGGGCGCCGAGCCCGAGCAGTGGGTGCTCGACAATGAGTTTGCCTGCCGCCTTCCAGAGCTCGAGCCGGATACCGGTGGACGTGTCGGGATGCCCTTGAGAAAGGTTCGTGAGGTCCGACCGAACGGCCTCGAATCGGTCGCGCACCAAGGGCGATGCGAAAGCGCCGGCCAGCAGCACGACGGCGACGACGGCAATCATGACACGCCGCCACATGTTGACGCCAGGTTCGCGCCAGAACAGCCACACGACAAGCAGGCAGGGCAGGGCGATCCAGCCTCCGCGCGACTGGCTGGCCCAGGACGCGTAGCCGCCGGCGAGGGCGCCGGCAATCTTGAACACGACGACCCAGGGCTTGTCGTGTGCGAGCCAATGGATCGACACCACGGAGAGGATGCCTAGCAGCAGGGAGATGTCGCCGAAATGGATCGGGTTGAGAAAGGCGCTCTCGGCCCTTGCCTCCAGGATGTCGGTGGTCGAGTAGACGGCCATGATGGCCGCGCAGATCGCGCCGGCGCCAAACGTCAGGTCGACGACCTTGGGAACCGATGGTGCAAGGCGTCGCAGTCCGAGAAACACAATAACGGCGAGAACGAAGCGCACGGGCGAGTCCAGCGTGTTGGAGACGACTTTCCCGTGCAGCAACTCAACGATCAGGATTGCAAAGAACGGCAGGCATAGGGCACTGATGAACACGCGAACGCCGATGTCGCTTCTGAAGAGCCGCCAAATATCCCCTTGTTTTCGCTCCGTCACGAGAACGGTCGCCCCCAGGGCGACCGTCAGAAACATTACGGTGTTTCCGCCGCGAGGGATCACTAAAGAGGCGGCGGGAAACAACAGAATCAACGCACAGAAAATCTTGGCAAACAAAGGCCGGTTTGAAAGTTGCGCCGGCAAGGCGGACTTACTCATTGGATGACTGGCAGACTTCAGGTTTACTCCGCACGAAGTATGCCAGAAATGCCCCCCGAGCCACGGCTTAGTCCTGCGTGTGCGACGTTTGCCCGCAAGACGTCCCGGAATGCGCGAATTTACAGGTTCATCGCGCCGAGCACGCCGCACAGATGCAGGGCCACATGCGTCCAGGCGGCCTCGTCGTAGG
This sequence comes from Pandoraea morbifera, assembly GCF_902459575.1. NCBI lineage: Bacteria > Pseudomonadati > Pseudomonadota > Betaproteobacteria > Burkholderiales > Burkholderiaceae > Pandoraea > Pandoraea morbifera. The sequence continues at coordinate 86,854 of NZ_CABPSD010000004.1, read as the reverse complement.
CGTCGCCCTCGCGCGCGCGTTGTTGCGCCTCGTGAAATGCGCGCCACAAGGCAGCGGCGCTCGACGGCGTGCCGCCCGCCAACTGATATTGGCGCTGCAAGGCTTCTGCCAGCCAGGGCTGCTCGTGCGCGCAGGCTTCGGCATAGGCTTCGACGGCAACGCGTGCATACGGATCGCCGGCCGGATCGAGCACGAGAGGCTGGCGGGCCACCGGCTGAGCGATGGCAGCGAAAGCGTGGCGCTGGGCGGCGCCGTGGCGTGTGGCGTGATGTTTCATGTCGGTCTCGTCTCGTTGGCCGCGCCAGGGCGACTGGCGCGGAATCACTTACGTGGACTCAGTCGTCTTCCAGATTTCGAATAAACACCATGGCCGCTTGCTTGGCCTGGTCGATGCTTGTGAATGTCCGGCCATCCATGGGCCAAATGTCGACCAGCACCGCAAAATTGCCAGGCTGCTCGCTCTGCATGATGCGGATGTAGTGCTGTCGGAACACGCAGCGTGCGAGTTCCACGGTCGGATGCGGTCGGCGAAAGTGGGCGGTTGCCATGACAGTCTCCAGGAAATCGGCCCTCCGGCCTCGACGGGCCGTTGCCTGAGGAATAGCAATTCCCATGCCAGTCCTTTTTGGCTTATTAACTAATTGATTTGTAAGGGGTGGTCACACATGGTCCGCGCCAGAGCGACGAAAAACGTTACGAAACCGAAACATGGCGGGAACGTCTGGCCGTAACAGTGGCGAGCGGCGAGCGGCGAGCAGGGGATCGAGTGTTGATCGAGTGTCGGGGGGGCGGGTGTGGGGCCATTCGCGCGGCTCACGCGTGCGTTGCCGCTAGAATGGGCGCATGAATCTGCGTTTTCTCGAAACCTTCGTCTGGCTCGCCAAGCTGCGCAATTTCCGACTTACGGCGGAGCGTCTGCATACGACGCAGGCCGGGGTGTCGAGCCGGATCGCGTCACTCGAGCAGAGTTTCGGCGTGCGTCTGTTCGATCGCAGCGCGCGGGAGGTCACGCTCACCGCTGCCGGACAGAAGGCGCTGGCCTATGCCGAACGCATCGTCATGCTCGGTCAGGAGATGAAGCGGGAACTGAGCGATCCCGACATGCCGCCGGGCGTGCTCAAGATCGGCGTGGTCGAATCGATCGTGCACAGCTGGTTTCCGGACCTGGCCGCGCGCATCCACCGCGAGTATCCGCAACTCGAGATCGAGGTCACCAGCGAGACGACGATCAATCTGTGCAAGCAGCTCGAAGCCGGTACGCTCGATCTCGTGCTGCAGACCGATGTCCAGCATGGCGCGGGCATCGAGAACCTGCCGCTGGCGGAATTCCCGATGCGCTGGGTGGCCAGCCCGAAGCTCGAGCTCGAGGGCGAGACGCTGGACGTGTCGGATCTCGCGGCGTATCCGCTGGTGAGCTTTTCCCGCAACTCCGGCCCGCACAAGACGCTCGAGCGCATGTTCTCGGTGGCCGCCGAACGTCCGGTGCGCGTGAACTGCATGACCTCGGTGGCGGCCATCATCCGGCTTGTGGCCGACGGCTTCGGGGTGGCGATGCTGCCCCCGGCCATCATTCAGCGCGAGCTGGGCGAACACAGCCTACATTTGCTGCGCGTGAACGCCAATTTCCCCAACCTGCCGCTCGTGGGCTCGTTCCGTACCGGGGCGCTGCTCGCGGAGAACGTGGCTCGCCTCGCACAGCGCACTGCCAGCGAGTTCGCGCTGAACATGGGCCCGGACATCGCGATTCCACCCGCCGCCGTCATGACGGCGCCTGCCTGGGGCGCTGGCGAGGCCTGACGCTGTCAGGCCCAGGACGCCGGTCATAAGAATTTGCTGTCGCGGCGAATTTGATTTCTTGTTGGACGCCATTTCCCCCGTTTTGCACACTCGGCAAGACGGTCGGCCCCTGTGCATCGCCGCTCGCCATGCGGCGCGCGCCGGGGTCGATCTCCCCCGATTGTCGAAACGATGGATTGCCTCATGACTGTGACTGCACCGCGCGCCCAACTCTGCATCTGGACGAATATCGACCCGGCCTTCGAAGCCGACTTCAACCGCTGGTACGACCGAGAGCACATGCAGGAGCGCGTGGCGATTCCGGGCTTCCGCTTCGCCCGTCGCTTCAAGGCCCTGCATGAAACCGCCCGTCCGTATCTGGCGCTCTACTGCACGCAGGACGCCTCCGTGTTCACGAGCGAGGCCTATGCCCGGGCATTCCAGCACCAGACGGAATGGTCGCTGCGCAACTTCGCACGCATGCAGGGTACGCAGCGTCGTGTCGGCACGCTCGACGTCGAGGCAGGCGAAGGGCAGGGCGGCATGCTGGCCGCCTTTGTTCTGACGCAGGCCGTCGTGGCGCAGGCCCGGCCGCGACTGGACACCCAGCTCGCCGAACTGGCGCAAGCCGACGGCATCGTGCGCGCCACGTTGCAGGTCACCGTGCCGTCGCTGTCCGTCTCCCTCACGGCCAAGGACGCACCGCCGCCCCCGGCGGACGCCGTGGTGCTGATCGAAGGCACCGACCCCGACGCCGTGCGAGCCGCCGCCGAGACGCTGGCCGCCGCCCATGGCGTGCCCGCCGGCGAGGTCACCCGCTTTGCCATGCTCTGGCGCCTTGGCGCCAACGACGACTGACCTCCCGCCGCCTTCCCGCGAGCGATCTCGCGGACCCACTGGAGACATCCATGACGACATATTCGAATACCCGCGACGCCGCGCAAGCGTCTGCCGGGACTCACGACGCCGCGCGCGCCGGCCGCGCCAACAAGGGACGCCTTGCGACGGCCAGCATGGTGGGCACCACGCTGGAATGGTACGACTTCACCGTCTACAACACGCTCGCCGCGCTCGTGTTCAACCATCTGTTCTTCCCGTCGGTCGATCCGCTCGCCGGTACGATCCTGGCGCTGTCGACGTACGCCGTGGGCTATGTTTCGCGCCCGCTCGGCGGGTTCGTGTTCGGCAACCTCGGGGACAAGATCGGCCGTCGTGCCGTACTCGTGCTCACGCTTGTGGTCATGGGCCTGACCACGGGGCTCATGGGGTTGTTGCCCACGTACGCCTCGATCGGCATCTGGAGCCCGGTGCTCCTCGTGGCGCTGCGCTTCGTGCAAGGGGTCGCGCTCGGCGGCGAATGGGCGGGGGCGGTGCTGCTTTCGGTCGAGCACGGCGATCAGCGCAAGCGAGGATTGAACGCCTCGTGGACGCAGGTCGGACCGTCGTTCGGCACGTTGCTTGCGACCGGCCTCATCGCGCTCATCACGCTCGCGATTTCGCCCGACGACTTCCTCTCGTGGGGATGGCGCGTGCCGTTCCTGCTGAGCCTGGTGCTGGTGGGGTTCGGTTTGTGGGTGCGTCGCGGCGTGGAAGAAACGCCGATGTTCGAACAGATCCAGCATTCGGAGCGTCAGGCCGAAATGCCGATCGCCGACGTTTTTCGCTCGCACTGGCGCAATCTGCTCGTGGCCGGTGGCTCGCGCATCGGCTCGGACGTGCTCTACGCCCTGATGGTGGTCTTCACGCTCACTTACGTGACCGGCACGCTGCATTTGTCGCGCCCGCTGGCACTCACCGCAGTGCTCGTCGGGACCGCGTGCAACGCGCTCACGGTGCCACTGTTCGGCGCGCTTTCTGACAAGCTCGGCCGCCGCCCGGTGTATGGCTTCGGCGTGCTGTGCGCGATGATCTGGGCTTATGGGTTCTTCGTGCTGCTCGATACGTCCCATCCGGCGCTCATCGTGCTGTCGGTCGTCATCGGCCTGGTGATCCACGCAATCATGTACGGTCCTCAGGCAGCGTTCGTTACCGAGCAGTTTCCGACCCGCGTTCGCTACGCGGGCGCTTCGCTGGCCTATACGCTGGCGGGGATTCTGGGCGGCGGGTTCGCGCCGCTCATCATCGTGAGCCTGTATAAGGAATACGGCACTACGGTGTCGGTATCGCTGTACGTCACGGTGGCGCTCGCGGTGACGGCCGTGGCGCTGCTCGCGGCGCGCGAGACCGCGCACAAGCCTCTCAGGGATTGACGCACACCGACATCCCGGCATGACGCGACGGCACGCCTGCGGGCGTGCCGTTGTCGTTTGTCGTGCGCGAAGCGGCGTAGTGACGAGACGTGCTGACGGGCGTCGGTCGTTGCCGAACTAGCCGGCGGGCGTTTCGCACAATGCGGCGAGCCCGGCCAGATCGCCACGTTGCGCGAGTTGGTGAACGTGTCGGGCGAAGGCGTCGAACTGCGGCGCCTGATCGCTCAACTCGCGCGCCCAGTCCATCAGATCGGTGATCGCACCCATCGCGATCAGCTGCCGCGCTTGCGTCAGATGTTCACGGGACGGCAGTATTCGCGGCAGGTCGCCCGGGGCGTCGGTGTTCGACGCGGTCGGCGATTCGTCGCGCTGCAGATCCAGCAGCCGCGCGAGCGTGTTGCGCAGATCGGCCAGCTCGATGGGCTTGAGCAGGCACGCGTCGTAGCCGCTCGCTTCCACCGCCTGGGGCGAGGCCGAGACGGCGAGTACCGGCACGCCGGGCCAGCGGCGCCGGGTGGCACGGGCGACGGCGAGTCCGTCGGCGTTGGGCATCATGTGGTCGGTGAGCACGAGATCCGGGGCCGACGCTTTCGGGTCGCCCAGCGCCGCGATGAGCGCGACGCCGTCGCCGAACGTGCGCACGGCAAAGCCCAGGCTCGCCAGTTCGTCGTGCAGGAACTGCCGGATGTCCGGCGAGTCCTCCGCGAGCCAGATGCGATAGCCGCCGCCGTCGAGCGCGGGCAGCGCATGGGGCATGCCCGGGAACGAATACGACACGAGATCCGTTTCGCGCGCGATGCGCAGCGCGAGCGTGAACGATACCCGCGTGCCCGCGTCGGGCGCGCTGTCGATGGAGATCGTGCCGTCCATGCGCTCGACCCATTGCTGCACGATGGCCAGGCCAAGACCCACGCCCGGCACGCGTCGTGCCCGGTCGAGTCGCGCGAATGGCTCGAACACGCGAGGCAGGTCGTCGCTCGCAATACCGCAGCCGGAGTCCTCCACCGCGAAGCGCACGTGCACGAGGTCTGCGCGCGATGCATCCGCAGTGGCGTGCAGCGAGAGCGTGATCGTGCCGTTCGACGTGTACTTCGCGGCATTGTCCAGCAAATTGCCCAGGACCTGGCGCACCCGCTTGGCGTCGAATTCGAGCAGTGGCGGCAGCGGCGCGCGCACGTCGAGCACGAACGTGTTGTCATGCTTGCGCGCCAGGCTCATGCCCTCGTGCGCCATGGCGTCGACGAAGGCATGCGTGTAGACGGGGGCGACGTGCAGCGCGTCGGCTGCGCCGCCGCCGGCGTACTCGATCAGGTCGTTGACCATGGCGAGCATGTGGTGCGCGCTGCGTCGGATGATGCGACCCCGGTCGGCGTCTTCGCGGCCGCCGGCCTGCACCAGATCGGCGAAGCCGATGATGGAGGTCAACGGTGTGCGCAGGTCGTGGCTGATGCGCGCGAGGAAGTCGCTCTTCGCGCTGTTCGCTTCATCGGCCGCGATGAGCGCGGCCTGCAATTCGCGCGTGCGCATGTCGACGGCGTTGGCCAGCCTGACTTGCTCCTCGCGGCGCGTTTGTAGCACTTCATGCTGCGCGGCACGCTGCTCGCGTACTAGCTCGCGCGAGCGGCCGGCCAAGATGATCGTGAGCATGAGCAGCACGGAGACATTGGTGCTCCAGGCCATCGCCGTATTGGCCAGCCAATCCTCGGGCAGCACGCCGTAGATGATGGCCAGCCGCCAGAACAGCACGGCGCATCCCGGCGAGAACGAGAGCAGCGACAACCGCGCGTTGGCGTTGCCGCGCCGCCAGCCGTCGATGAGCGACACCACCCAGATGGCGTTGAATGCGGTGAGCAGACGCAGGTGCGTGAGCGCTGCCGCGCGGTGATCGCCGAAAGCGACCCAGAGCGCCATGACGGCCATGCATGCGATCATCGCGCGGTAGGTCCAGCGCCAGATCGCGATGCGTCGCAGGCCCGCGAAGATCATGAGCATCGCGCTGAAGAAACCTGCGGTGAGCGTGGAGAAGAAGCTCGGCGCCCGCACCACGAATTCTCCGCCCTGCGTGAGCAGGTACCGGTAAAGAAAGCCCTGAAACGCCATGTCCTGCGCGACCTGGGTGACGGTGACGAGCGCGAGCAGCACGAACACCGTGTCGCGACGCGCCACGCCGAGCACCATGGCGTACAACGCGATCGAGAGCATCGACCCGGCAAGCAGCATGGCGACCATCGCGTTGTGTGACTCCTCCAGACGGAAGTCGTCCGGACGCCAGAGCTCGGGCACGATGCTGACCGACGACCGGGACTGCACGCGCACGAGGAACGTCATGCGCTCGCCGGGCGCCAGCGTGATCGGGAAAACCGAGGTCTCCGAGGTGACCGGATGCCGGTCGAGCGGCACGGTGTGACCGGCGCGCCAGGTCACGCTCGGCTGCGTGCTGCCGAACGGCATGGCGTAGAAGCGCACGTCTTCGAGCCGCACGATGCCCACGCTCAGCCAGCGGGTGACGGGCGCCTTGCCGAGGTTCTCGAAGTGACCCGCGAGCCAGAACGCGGCGCTGCTGTAGCCGGGGTTGAGCATGCGCGGCGCAACGTCGCGCCATCCGGGGGCGACGAGCGCTTGCGACGGCGTGAGGCGCGCGGACGGGTCCTCGAGAATGCGCAGCCGCGTGTCAAGCTTGAGCGGCGATGACGCGCCATCGATGTCGATGAACGAGGCCGCCGCCACTTTCGCGGCCGCGGCGGACGCGGCGGGCTCGGGCGTCTCGGAGGCCGTGGGGGCGGCGAGGGCGACGCTCGCGCCCGCGAGCAGCACGACCAGTCCAACCATCATGAGCCGCACGATCCAGCGCGCGATGCGGGCCATGACGCGGGACATGGCCCGCACGCGCCGCATGGCGGTGCGCCGGCTCGGCGCGCCGTCGAGTCCGCGCGATGACCCCGCGATCATGGTGCGGTGGACGTTCCCGGTACGTCCGTTACCGGGGGAGACTGCGGCGCGTCCCGATGCGCGCCCGACGCCCCGAGCTCGCGAAAGCCGCTCGGCGGCATGCCGAAGCGTTCGCGAAACGCCGTGGCAAAGTTCGCGGCGCTGGCGAAGCCGACGGCGCCGGCGATGTCCTGGACGTCGAGCGACGTTTCGGAGAGCAGGCGTCGCGCTTCCTTCATGCGCTCCTCTCGTAGGAAGTCGAATACCGTCACGCCGACGCACCGGCGAAACGCCAGGTTCAGGCGGCGGGTGTTCGTGCCTACGGCGCTCGCCAGGCCGGCCAGTTCGGGCGTGAGCGCGAGCCGGTCGAGCAGCAGCGCCCGCGTGGCGCGAAAAAGCACGGCGTCGAGCGTGTGCGCCTGTATGGGCAGCGGCGGCGCCTTGCCCGCCTCGGTACCGGGTAAGGGCGCGGGTGCGCCTGCCTTCAGATGGATCGAGAGGCGCAGCCGTACCTCTTCGAAATCGTACGGTTTGGTCACGTAGTCGACGGCGCCGGCCGAGAGCCCGGCCACCCGTTCGCCGGGCAGGGCCGCGGCCGTCAGGAAGATCAGCGGGATGTGACGCGTGCCGGGGTCGGCCTTGAGCAGACGGCACGCACCCAGGCCGTCGCAGACCGGCATGCGGATGTCCATCAGGATCAGGTCGGGTTGCACCGTGCGCGCCTTCGTGTAGCCGTCGCGGCCGTCCTGCGCGATGTAGACGCGGCATCCCTGCTGGCTGAGGAAGTCCATGAGGAGCATGCGGTCGTCCTGATTGTCGTCGACGACGAGCACCCGCACACCCGAGAGCTGACGGGCGTGCGGCGAGGCGGGCCAGGCGTCGCCCGCCTGACGTGCGGCGGGTGTGACATGCGGCTGCGGAGGCTGGGGACGATCGCTCATGATGGTCGCCATTCTTTCACATTCGCTGCGTTACGCTGCGGCGATTGCCCGCGAAACCGGACCCGCGAGAAATTTTTTTCCGTCGCGCAAACGACACATGCCGTCTGGCAAAGGTGGGGCGATTTCAGGTGGGAAGCGCTCGGGTAGGGTCGGGCGTCGGGTTCGTCGGGGCGAGGACCGGCGCGCGGGCGATCGGGGGATTGCCCGCCGGCGGCAAACCCCATGTGGCGGGCCCGGCCCCCCTGCGGGGGAGGCCGGCGGGCCCTGTGCTCATTCCGTGGGCGTCCACACGACGTTGGCGCCGACCGAGCAAAGGTTTTCCACAAAACGAGGATGCGCACGGCGGATCGGATCGGCGTTCTTGATCGTCGAATGTCCGTCGATGCTCGCCGCGACCATCAGCAGCGCAATCGCCACGCGGATGATGTACGGGCTCTCCACCACGGCGGGCGAGAGTGGCACGCCGCCGAAAGTGATCAGGCGATGCGGGTCAGACTGGAACACGTGCGCGCCGAACTTCGAGAGTTCCGTCGACCAGCCCATCGCACCGTCGTACACCTTGTTCCAGAACATGGCGCTGCCTTCGGCCTTGACGCCCAGCGCGATGAAGATCGGCAACAGGTCGACCGGGAAATACGGCCAGGGCGCCGCTTCCACCTTCGTCAGAATGTTCTGCGTGAACGGCGTTTGCACCTTCAGCTTGCCCTGGGCGGTCGCCGTGGACCAGCCGTCGCGATGTTCGACCTTGATGCCGAACTTCGCAAACGTACGGTCGATGAGCGGGAACTGTTCGGGCGCCGTGTTCTTGACCGTGATCTCGCCGCCGGTGATGGCGCCGAGCGCCAGGAACGTGGTGATTTCGTGAAAGTCCTCGGCGAAACGGAATTCGCCGCCGCCGAAGCGCTCCACACCCTCGATGGCGAGTTGCGACGTTCCCACGCCTTCGATGGGCACGCCCAGCATCTGCATGAAACGGCAGAATTCCTGCACGTGCGGCTCCGACGCCGCGTTGTTCAGTTGCGAGCGGCCGTTGGCGGTGGCCGCGCACAGCACGAAGTTTTCAGTGGTGGTCACCGACGCATAGTCGAGCCAGTGATGGATGGCCGGGCGTGCTTCGTCCGCATGGATGAGCAGCGAGCCTTCGGTGCGCTCCACGCGGCCGCCGAAGTGACGCAGCACTTCGATATGCGGATCGATCTCGCGAACACCGAGCGTGCAGCCCTTGATGTTGTCTTCGATGCGCGCCACGCCGAAGCGCGCGAGCAGCGGCGGCACGAGCATGATCGACGAGCGCATCTCCTCCGGCAGATGGTCGGTGCGCGGGTCGAACCGGGTGTTCTTGTGGTGGACGTCGAGCGTGCCGGCGTCGAAATCGACATTCACGTCGCTGCCGAGCTGACGAAAGATGTCGAGGATCTTGCGCACGTCGGTGATCTCGGGCACGCCGACGAGGCGAACCGGCTGATCGGTGAGCAGGGTGGCGCAAAGTACCGGGAGAACGGCGTTCTTGTTGGCGGAGGGGGTAATGCGGCCGCGTAGCGGCTGGCCGCCGTGGACTACCAGATGGGACATGGGCTTCCTTCGGGCTTCTTGCCTTCGAACATCGTGCGGGGGGAGGAAATGGCGGGCCTGAGGCCTGTCGCAAACAGGCGCAATATACCCCCATTGAAGGGGGCGCGCCACGCGAACCCCTCGTCCGTGGTGGGATTGCCGCGCCGCTTGACGCGCGATGGACGATGCCATCTCGCCCCGATTGGCCCGATCCCGGTGATCCGGCCCGACGCTGCCGGCTTGGCAGGGCCCGTTGGACCGGCGTCGGCCTCAGCGGGCCGCGTCGGCGAAGGCTTCGGCGAAAATCGCGCGGAAGTCGGGCGTCTCCGCCGCTGCCGCGCGCGTGAGTACGCGGGCCTCGAGCTCGTCGAGGTGAGCGGTCGCGAGGACGATCGCGGCCTGGGTCTCGCCACGGCGCAACTGGTCCACCAGTTGTGCGTGCTCCGTGGGCGCGCAGTGGATAAACTCCGCCGGGTCGTACAGCGCCTTGTAAAGCTCCGTTTTCGCCACGAGCTGGCGCGCGAAGACATCGAGTTCGGCGCTGTCGGCCATACCGATCAACTTCAGATGAAACTCGCCCGCAAGGCGTATCGAGCGCTCGTGCGTGCCGTCGGCATGCGAGCGGGCCTCGATGGCCACATGCGCGTCGAGTTCTGCCAGCTGGCCGGCGCTCAGTCGCGTGCAGATACTCGCGATTACGCCGGTTTCGAGCACGCGGCGGGCGCGATAGGTCTGGCGGATGTCCTCGAGCGACGGCTGCGGAACGAACGCTCCGCGATTGGGTTCGAGCACCAGCTTGCCCTCGAAGCCGAGCCGCGCGAGCACCTTGCGCACCGCGCCGCGCGTGCAATCGAAAGCCTGCGCCAGATTGCGCTCGCGCAGCGGCATGCCGGGCCGCAGCTTGCCGGAGAGCAAGGCCTGCGAGATGGCCTGATAGACGCGCGCCTCGATGGGCTGCCCCGCACCCGCCGACGCGCCTTCGAGCTTCGATGCGGGATCGTCGGCCGCAGCGGGCGGCGCATCGACGTGCGATGCACCTCGGGACTCACCTTGGGACGCGTCGCGTGGCGACGCCGGTGCTGCATTGCGGCTCAAGCCTCTTCTCCTTCATCCGCGAGGGCATGGGGACGACGCGCTTCGCGTCGGTGTCGGCGAATTGTACCTGTCCCCACGCTCGCGCCACCGCGCCAGGGCGGCGATCCGGTGTCGACTTCCCCCGTGACGGGGCATCAACCGGAGCCGACACCGCCCGCGTGCGCTTGTCGCGCGCCTGCCACGCGCCTTCGGCCCCTATCGCAAACCCGCACTCCAACACCGCGACCTTGCATTTCGGCAATTCGTTGCCGATAATGGTCAACAAAAATGGTTAACCATTTTGTGGTATTTGGTTGATGATATGGCAATTCGTCGTCTCTCGCCAGCCACGAAGCGGGCAAGCCATCGGGACACGCCACTGCGGCGGTCGTTCGATTCCTCTTGGGTCTGGAGACGTCATGAAACCTGTACATTGCCTGGCCGCGCTTCCCATCGCGGCCTTCTATAGCGGCGGTTGGCTCGCCGAGCATCTGGGCACCCGGCTCGCGGGGCTTCCGTTCCTGATGACTTGGAACATCGTCTGGCTGCTGCTCACCTCGGCCGTCATGGTCGTGATGTTCCGCTTCGATGGATCGCGCGATGCCGGGCGAAATCCGGGGGCGCGGGAGGGCGCGGCGCCTGACGCTTGCGCCGGGCGTGACGGAGCGACGTCATGAACGCCGCGCTGGCCGTCATTGCGGCGTTTCTCGCCTTCGCCCTGTTCGTGGGCATTCGTGCGCGGCGCGGGCGCACCATGAGTCTGGAGCAGTGGGCCGTCGGTGGCCGGGGCTTCGGAACGTTGCTCGTGTTCCTGTTGATGGCGGGCGAGGCGTTCTCGACGTTCACGTTCCTCGGGGCGAGCGGGTGGGCCTACAGCAAGGGGCCGCCCGCGTTCTACATCCTCGCCTACGGCGCGCTGGCCTATCTGCTGGGGTATTGGATGCTGCCGGCGGCGTGGCGTCATGCCACGCGACACCATTGCGTGTCGTTCTCCGACTTCTTCGCCACGGCATATCGCTCGCGCGCGCTCGGTGTGGTCGTCTCGGTGGTGGCCGTGCTCGGCATGAGCGCATTGCTGATCATCCAGTTGCGCGGTCTGGGCATCATCGTCTCCGAGGCATCGTATGGCAGCATTTCACCCGCGGTGGCGATCTGGTGTGGCGCGATTGCCATGGTGCTCTACATCACCGTCTCCGGCATTCACGGCTCCGCGAGCATTGCCATTTACAAGGACGTTCTGATTCTCGCGATCGCGGTGTTCCTCGGCATATATCTGCCGCTGCACTACTTCGGGGGATTCGGCGAAATGTTCGACCGCATCGAGGCGGCGCGACCGGGTTTTCTGCAAATGCCCACGAGTGGCCTTACGCTGTCCTGGTACAACTCGACGATTCTGCTGACGTCGCTCGGCTACTACCTGTATCCGTACGTGTTCACCTCCGTGTACGCGGCCAAGACGGAAAATGCGGTGCGCAAGAACACGATCCTGATGCCGCTGTACCAGATGGTCATCGCGTTCATGTTCTTCGTCGGGTTTGCCGCGATTCTGCAGGTGCCGGGGCTTAGCGGCACGGACTCCGATCTGGCGCTGCTGCGTATCGTCAAGCAGACATTCTCGCCATGGTTCGTGGGCGTGATCGGTGGCGTGGGGGTGTTGACCGCGCTCGTGCCCGGTTCGATGATCCTGCTCAACGCCTCGACGCTGATCGCCAAGAACATCTATCGCGACGGCTTTGCCCCTCACGCGAGCGAAGCGGCGGTGGGTAAGCTTGCCAAGCGCGTGCTGCCGGTGTTCGGGCTGGTTGCGGTGTTCTTCGTGCTGCGCGGCGGCGCGACCTTCGTGGCGCTGGCGCTGTTCGCGTCGAGTCTGCTCACGCAATTGTTCCCGTCGTTCGTGGCAAGCCTGCTGCCGCGCCCGTTCGGCAACAAGTACGGCGCTTTTGCCGGCATTGGTGCCGGGGCCGTCGTGCTGGCCGCCGCAGTCGGCTTCGACGTCAACCTGCACACGCTGATGCCGAACGCTTCGGCGACGGTCGCATCGATCAACATGGGGCTGGTGGCGCTTGCGGTGAACGGGGTGACGTTCGTGGCGGTGAGTCTGCTCACGCGTTCGCGCAACGTCGCCGGGGAAATCCACTTGAGGAAGGCATGACAATACTGGACATTCGCAACGCACGCGCGCTCGACGGGACGCCGGTGGACGTGCGCGTCGAGAACGGACGGATCGCGGCCATCGGGGCATCGCTACCCCCGGTGTCGCCTCCGTCAGCTCCGTCGGCTTCGCCGCTGGCGGCAGATGGCGTCACGCGCATCGATGCGTGCGGCGCGTTGCTGCTGCCGGGGCTCGTGGAGTCGCACACGCACCTGGACAAGACCGTGTGGGGCATGCCCTGGTACGTCAACGATTGCGGCTCGCGGCTCATCGACCGGATCGACAACGAGCGTCGCTGGCGTGCCGGGAGTGGCCACGACGCAGGCGCCGCGTCGCTGGCGCTCGGTCGCGCGTTTCTCGCCGCCGGCACCACGCGCCTGCGCACGCACGTCGACATCGACACCGATGCCGGTCTGCGCCATCTCGAAGGGGTGCTCGCCACGCGCGAGACACTGGCCGACACGCTCGACATGCAGATCGTGGCGTTTCCGCAGTCGGGCGTGCTCGATCGCGAGGGCACCGTGGCTTTGCTCGACGCGGCGCTCGCACGTGGCGCCGACGTGCTCGGCTGGCTCGATCCTTGCGCCATCGACCGGGATCCGAAAGCCTCGCTCGACGCCATGTTCGCGCTCGCGGACAAACACGGATGTCCCATCGACATGCACCTGCATGAGCCGGGCGAGATGGGGGTCTTCACATTCGAACTGATGCTCGAGCGCATTGCGGCGCTCGGCATGCAGGGCAAGGTGGTGGTCTCGCATGCGTTTTGCCTGGGGGAACTCGACGCGGCGCGGGCCGATGTCATGCTGGCCCGCCTGGCGGATGCCGGTGTGGCGCTGATCACCACGGCCCCGCCGTCGCGCGTCGTGCCGCCGCTCATGGCATCCCGTCGCGCCGGGGTGCCGCTCGCGGGCGGCAACGACGGCATTCGCGACACGTGGACGCCGTATGGCGTGCCCGACATGCTCGAGCGCGCCATGATGATCGGGTTGCGCTACAACCTGCGACGCGACGACGAGCTCGAGATGGCGCTCGATTGCGTGACGCACCAGGGCGCGCGCGCCTGCTGGTTCGACGACTACGGCCTGCACGTCGGCGCGCGAGCCGATCTGGTGCTCGTCGACGCCGTCAATGCGGCGCAAGCCATCGTCGCGCGTGCGCCGCGTCGCTGGGTGGTCGCCAACGGACGCGTCGTCGTCAGCGAGGGCGTTGCGGTATGACCCTCTGGCTGGCCATCGTCGCGGTGGGCCTCACGCTGCGCCCGACGCTCACGTCCATCAGCCCCTTGTTGCCGCAAATTCGCGCCGCCACCGGCATGACCTATCCGGTGGCGGCGCTGCTCACGTCGCTGCCCGTACTGGCCATGGGCGCGGGGGCGTTTGCGGCCGGCGGGCTGACACGGCGTTTCGGCGAGCGTCGTGGCGTGCTGCTCGGCCTGGCGGCGCTGGCGCTTGCCTGTGGCGTGCGCTTCGTCGCCGACGATACCGTGACGATGCTCGCCACGGCGCTCGTGTCGGGCGCCGGCATTGCGATCGTCCAGGCATTGCTGCCCGGCGTGGTCAAGGCGAACTATGGCGCCGCGCGCATGAGCGCGATCATGGGCTTGTACTCCGCCGCGCTCATGGGCGGCGGGGGGCTCGGCGCGGCGCTCAGTCCGTGGGCGGTGTCCGAGGCCGGCGACTGGCGTATCGGACTCGGCATGTGGCTGGTGGTCGTGCTGGCGGCGGCGCTCGCGTGGTCGCGCGCGCCGTTGGCTGCGTCGATGGCCACCGGCGGCGCACGGGCCGCCACTGCCGTGGAATCGCGCCCCGCGAATGAAGCGGTCGGCGAGCGCGCGACGTCGCCTGCGGATGAAGCGCCGTCCATGTTGCACCTGTTGGGCAAACACCGGGCGTGGACGCTCGCCGTCTACTTCGGTCTCATCAACTGCACCTACACGACCATGGTGGCCTGGCTGCCGCCGTTCTACCAGCAGCATGGCATGAGCGCAACGCAAAGCGGTGCGTTGCTCGCGGGCCTGACCGCGTGCCAGGTCGTGGCCGCCCTCATGCTGCCGTGGCTGGCGCGTCGCAACGTCGACCGCCGCCGCTGGCTCACCCTGGCACTGGCGGCCACCCTGGCCGGACTCGCCGGTCTGGCCTTTGCGTCCGACCTCGCCCCTTGGGCATGGGTCGGCGGCATCGGGTTCGGACTGGGGGGTACCTTCTCGCTGGGGCTCGTACTGGCCCTCGACCATCACACACAGCCGCGTCACGCTGCCGCGCTCGCCGCTTTCATGCAGGGCGTGGGCTTTTGCATCGCGGCACTCGCGCCGTTCGTCTCCGGTGCCGTGCTCGCCGCGACCGGCAGCTTCCTTCCATCGTGGGCGGGACTCATCGTCGTGAACATGGCGCTGATCGCGCTGACCTGGCGCTTCGATCCGGCGGGCTACGCGGCGGCACTCGGTCTGGCGCGCGATCCGCGACGGGCGCGCCATCAGCGCGCTTGAGGGGGCGTGCTGGCCGACCGAGGGGCGCGCGAGGGTCGCGGGAGGGGCTCACGCGTTGCGCACGCGAGACACGAGTCGCCAATGCAAAATTCATGCGAATCCCTTCGCAATCCGCGCTAAGATGGCTCATCGTGTGATGTCGCAGCGGGACTTCGGCGCGAGACCGTCGTTGCCGGTCCGGTCGGTGCTCTCGGTCCGCAGGGCCCGATTGGCTGCGTATCTTCAGAGACCAGGCCAAAGGGAGAACGGATGCTCGGAATGTCGCGCGGGACCGTGGGACGATCGTTCGGGGCGACACTCGTCACGGTCGGTGCCCGCAGCGTCGGCGCGGCCGCATTGATACTCGGGCTCGGCACGTTCTCCCCCGTGGTTCCGGCAGCCGATACGATCTTGCCGGGGCGACCGGGCAATCCTGTCGTGAGGCCCGCAGCGGCGTCCGTGCCTTCGGCGCCCGCTGCCGCCGTCGCGGCGCCGGGCGCCAAAGCGTCCCCTTCCACCGGTGTCGACCAGCGCGTGTTGCGCAGCGATGGCGCCTATGCCGAACTCCACGTCTTTCGTCCGCCGGCGGCATGCAACGGCGTGGCCGTGCTGAGCCCGGGGGCGGGCGACGACCGCGACGCGCTCTCGTGGCTCGGCCGCGCGCTCTCGCAATACGGGTGGCTCGCCGTGACCATGGCGCACAAGGAAAGCGGGCGCGACTCCTTGCGCGAGCGCGTGCGTAACGGTGGATTGCGCGACGGCCTGCTCGCACTCACTACGGATCCCGAAGCGTATGACGACCGGCTAGAGGATGTCGGGGCGGCGCTGCATTGGGCGCGAACGCAATGCCGTGCCGGGCCTTCCGTGCTGGTCGGGCATTCCATGGGAGCGGCCACCGTCATGATCGAGGCGGGGGCGAAGAACAAGCTCCGGCTTGACAGCGACGACCGCTTCGACGGCTACATCGCGTTGTCGCCCCAGGGCAGCGGGTCGATCTTTCCGGCGGGGGCGTGGCACGACATCCACAAACCCGTGCTGCTCGTGACCGGCACGCGCGACGCGCCGCTCGACGGCAAATGGCAGACGCGCACCGAGCCCTTCGCCGATCTGCCGCCGGGGTGCCATTGGCAGGCCGTCGTCGACAACGCCACGCATTTCAACTTCGCGGGGTTCGGGTACGGTCACGGCGACATCGAGGCCAAGGTACTGCCCATTGTCCAGCGCTTTCTCGACAATGTGCGCGCGCACCGATGTGCCGTGCCCACGCCGGCATCCGGCGTGAAATTCGACGCCAAGTAGCGCATCATGGCCGAAAGGGATCTGACGCGCGGCCCCATCGGCAGGACGCTGTTCTGGTTCTCGCTGCCTGTGCTCGGCAGCAATGTCCTGCAGTCCCTTAACGCTTCGATCAACGCCATGTGGATCGGGCACTACCTGGGCGAGTCCGCGCTGACCGCGGCGTCCAACGCCAACATCCTGCTGTTCTTCCTGCTGGGCGTGGTGTTCGGCATCAGCATGGCCAACACCATCCTCATCGGCCAGTCCATCGGCGCGAAGAATCGCGAGCTCACCCAGCGAATCGTCGGCACCAGCGCCACCTTCTTCGTACTCGTCTCCGTGGCTGTGGCCCTGATCGGCTACTGCTTCACGCCCGAACTGCTGCACATGCTCGGCACGCCTGGCGATGCGCGCGACTTCGCCGTCGCTTACCTGCGCATCATCTTCCTGGCCTTGCCGGTCATGTACTTCTACAACTTCGTCATGATGGCGTTACGGGGGGCGGGCGATGCGCGTACGCCGTTCCGGTTCATGCTGCTTTCGGCTGGCCTCGACGTCGCGCTCAATCCGTTGTTCATCTTCGGATGGGGGCCGGTTCCGCCATTCGGCATCGCGGGCTCGGCGGGCGCGACACTCGTCGCGCAGAGCGTGAGTCTCGCGGCGCTCATGTACACCCTCTATCGCCGGCGCGATCCCTTGTGGCTGCAGCGCGAGGACTGGAAGTACCTTCGCATCGATCCGGGCTTGCTCAGGCTCATCGTCGTCAAGGGCTTGCCGATGGGATTGCAGATGGTCGTGATCTCGTCGTCGGCCATGGTCATGATGGGATTCGTCAACGGGTATGGATCGCAGACCACGGCGGCGTATGGCGTTGCCTCCCAGTTGTGGACCTACGTGCAGATGCCGGCGCTGGCCATTGGTGCGGGGGTGTCGTCCATGACCGCGCAGAACGTCGGGGCGGGGCTGTGGGATCGCGTCTCGCGCATTGGCCGGGTTGGCGTGGGCCTCAACTTCGTCATGACCGGTGCGCTCGTCATTGCGATCCTCCTTTTCAATCGTCAGTTCATGAATGCCTTTCTGCCGGGCGACGGCTATGCCATCTCTGTGGCACAGCACATCAACACCGTAGTGGCGTGGTCATTCGTGCTGTTTGGCGTGACCATCGTGCTTTTCGGGGTCGTGCGTGCGACGGGGGCGGTGGCGGCGCCGCTCGTCATCCTCTTCGTGTCCCAGTGGGTCATCCGGTTGCCGTTTGCGTGGCAGATGCAGAAACACTGGGGGGCGGAGGCGATCTGGTGGAGCTTCCCGCTGGGCTTTGCGGTTTCGCTCGTCATGGCGCTCGCCTACTACAAGTGGGGCCGTTGGCGGGGCATGCGGATGCTGTCCGGTGGCGCGAAGCTGGCCGTGGCGCCGGTCAAGGATGCCGTGAGTGCGCCGGCGGGGCCGTCGCCGGCGCCCATCGTGTCGCCTTCGTCGGGCGAGTCGCTGACGGAGGATCCGCGCCGTCCCATCGAATCACGCGAAGCGCCGGGCGAATCCACCGAAACGCGTCCGTGACGAGGTTGAGTGGTCCGTCGGCGGATGGAGGTGGAGGGCGATATCCGGGTGGAGTTAGGAGAAGGCGCCGAGGCGGGGGATGAGCCGGCGCATGGTGAGAGTGGGTTCGCGGGAGACGACGAGAGTGTGTGGGGGGGGGGGAGAGAAAGATGAGGCAAAGGGTGCAAAGGGTGCAAAGGGTGCGAAGGGTGCGAAGGGTGCGAAGGGTGCGAAGGGTGCGAAGAGCGGCGGATCGGGGGCCTGTTCCGAACCGAGTTGGGTCAATGTTTGAGGGGCGGAATAGGTCCCCGGTCCGCTGCGGGGGTAGGGAGGGGGATCGGGGTGGGAATAAAAGAGGGGGGGGGAGACGAAAAATACGGTTCGGTCAGCGCATGACACTGGCGTTATAACGCAATGCTAATTTGGTGATACTTGTGCGAATCCCCCTGGAATGCCGCAGGAATGACGCGAAAGTGGTGATTGAATGGCGGGAATCGGGCAAAAAAGGAAAGGAAATCCTTTCGAATTGCGCATTGGTCACAAATAGTCACAAATTTGTGACTGCCGTGAAGTCCCGTCATAGCTGACGATCGGGGTAATGTGAGTGCCTGCTTCGAAGGTTTTGCCGATGCGCCTTTAGTCAATCGGGAAATGAACGGGTAAAATTGCGCGTTCGGCGCACGCTGGCTGCGGTCAGCACGCGCGTTACATGCCAATCCTCACTGCCGATGGAATTCCTGTCCACCGCGAGTTTCCGCGTGATCTCCCGCCGTGCCCTGCGCCTGGCGCTTGCTGGCGCGCTCGGCATTTGCGCGTTGTGCTCCGGCGCCGCCCATGCCTTCTCGTTCGACGACGTCGCCAAACAGGCGCGCACGTTGGCGAACAATCGCTACAAGCCCAAGGATCCGAACCTCCCCAAGGAGCTTCAGAACCTCTCGTACGATCGGTATCGCAACATCCGCTTCAAGCCTGAGAAGGCACTGTGGCGTACGCAGAAGTTGCCGTTCGAGCTGATGTTCTTCCACGAGGGCTCATACTACGACCGGCCGGTCAAGATCAACGAGGTGGTCGGCAACGCCGTGCGCGAAGTGCGCTACAGCCCGGACATGTTCGAGTTCGGCGCCCTCAAGGTCGACCCGAAGCAGCTCAAGGGTCTTGGCTTTGCAGGTTTTCGCATTCACTACCCGGTCAATGCGCCCAAATACAAGGACGAGGTAATGGTGTTCCTCGGCGCGAGCTACTTCCGTGCGCTGGGCAAGAACCAGACCTATGGCCTGTCGGCGCGTGGCCTGGCGCTCGACACCGCGCTCAACTCCGGTGAAGAGTTTCCGCGGTTCACCGAATTCTGGATCCAGCGTCCCGCGCCGGGCGCCAAGGAACTGACCATCTACGCGCTGCTCGATTCGCCGCGCGCCAGTGGCGCCTATCGTTTCACGCTGCGACCCGGCGTCGACACCACCGTCGACGTCAAGGCCGAACTGTTCCTGCGCGAAAACGTCACCAAGCTGGGCATCGCGCCGCTCACCAGCATGTTCTTCTTTGGCGAGAACCAGCCGGCCGCCGTGCCCGACTATCGCCCCGAAGTACACGACTCCGATGGCTTGTCCATCCAGTCCGGCACCGGCGAGTGGATCTGGCGTCCCCTCGTCAATCCCAAGCGCTTGCTGGTTTCCTCGTTCGCCCTGTCCAACCCGGCGGGGTTCGGGCTCATGCAGCGCGATCGCGACTTCAGCGACTACCAGGACCTCGAGGACCACTACGAGTCGCGTCCCAGCGCCTGGGTCGAGCCCAAGGGCAAGTGGGGACAGGGCCGCGTCGAACTCGTGCAGATTCCCACGCCGGACGAAACCAACGACAACATCGTGGCGTACTGGGTACCCGATGCGCCGCCGAAGCCCAAGCAGCCGTATTCGCTCGAATACCGTCTGTCGTGGCAAAAGGATAACGACAAGCGCCCGCCGATGGCGCGGGTGACGCAAAGCCGTCGAGGCCATGGCTACCGGGGGAAACCAGACGACAGTCTGCTGTTCGCACTCGATTTCGAAGGCCCGGCGCTCAAGAAACTGCCGGAAGACGCCAAGGTCGAAGGGAATGTGTCCATCGACGGCAATGGCAAGATCCTCGAAGTGCAGACACAGCGCAATGACGTCACGGGAGGCTATCGCGTCATGCTGCGCATGCGCCGCCTCGATTCCGAGAAACCCGTCGAAATGCGCGCCTACCTGCGCAACGGCAGCAATACCCTATCCGAAACGTGGAGCTACCTGTTACCCCCCGAGTGAGCGACCGCTCCGACATTCCGGTCGACGAGTTGTACGTCGACCGGTTGCCCCTGCCCGCTGAAAAGCGTCGCGCGCTGCTCGCCCAGGCGAAGCGCGACGGCGGCGATTCGCTCGACGTCCTGACGCGCGTACAGCGGTTGCTCGCCGCGCGCCTGGCGAACCCCGCGAGCGACGCGGCGCCGGGTGCCGACCCCGCGAACGCGACGCCCATGGTGGGCTCGCCCGAGGGTGACGCCGGCAACCCCGGCCAGGGTGCAGCGGCGACCGAAACCCACGTGGCGACGGCCGCGTGGCACCCGCACGACCTCGCCGAGATCGAATCCGACAGCGCAGCCGTGCTCGCCTCGCAGCCCGTGCGTCTTGCCCTGACCGAAGGCGGTTCGCTGGCGAGCGCTGCCGGCCTCCGCGAAGTGCGCGGCGTGCAAACCCTGCGCATCGCGCCGCCCGTGCGACGCGCATCGCTCATTCCGCGCGAATGGTCGCTCAATCCGCTCGCACGCCTGTGGCGCAAGCTCACCGGCCGCCAGGACCCCGATCCGCTCGTGCGCGACGCGCCCGACCCCAAGGGCAAATGGTCCCAGGCGGGGCGCCGCCGCCGCTGGATGCTGCTCGTGCTGATGATCGCGCAGACCGCGCTTGCCACGCACTTCATGGCATCCGTGTTGCCCTACCACGGCGCAGATCCGCTCGAATTCGCCGTACTCGTGCTGTTCGTCCTGCTCTTCGGCTGGGTGTCGGCAGGCTTCTGGACGGCCATCTTCGGCTTCTTCGTCCTGCTGTTCGGGGGCGATCGTCACATGATCTCGAAGATGGCCGCCGGCGATGCGCCGATTGCGCCCGATGCCCGCACGGCGATCGTCATGCCGATCTGCAACGAAGACGTCGGCCGCGTTTTCGCCGGATTGCGCGCGACCTACGAGTCGCTCGCCAAGACCGACTCGCTCGATCGCTTCGACTTCTTCATCCTGTCCGACTCCAACGAGGCAGACAACTGCACCGCCGAAGTCGACGCCTGGCAGGCGTTGTGCCGCGAAGTCGGCGGGTTCGGACGCATCTTCTACCGCCGCCGCCAACGGCGTGTGAAGCGCAAGAGCGGCAACCTCGACGACTTCTGCCGTCGCTGGGGCAGCAACTATCGCTACATGATCGTGCTCGACGCCGACAGCGTGATGAGCGGCGAATGCCTGACCAAGCTCGTGCGCATGATGGAATCCCATCCGAGCGCGGGCCTGATTCAGACCGCGCCGCTCGCGGCCGGTCGCGAAACGTTCTATGCGCGCCTGCAACAGTTTGCCGGTCGCGTCTACGGCCCGCTCTTCACCGCCGGTCTGCACTATTGGCAACTCGGCGAATCGCACTACTGGGGGCACAACGCGATCATCCGCCTGAAGCCCTTCATGGACCATTGCGCGCTCGCCCCGTTGCCCGGCAAGGGCGCGATGTCCGGTGCGATCCTCTCGCACGACTTCGTAGAAGCCGCGCTCATGCGACGTGCGGGCTGGGGCGTCTGGATCGCCTACGACCTGCCCGGCAGCTACGAGGAAATGCCGCCGAACCTGCTCGACGAACTCAAGCGCGACCGCCGCTGGTGCCAGGGCAACCTGATGAACTTCCGGCTGTTCCTTGCCGAAGGCATGCACCCCGTGCACCGCGCGGTATTCGTCACGGGTGCCATGGCGTACGTGTCCGCGCCGCTTTGGTTCATCTTCCTGATTCTCTCCACCTGCCTGCTCGCCAAGCACACCCTCGTGGTGCCCGAATACTTCACGGCACCTCGCCAGCTCTTCCCGGTGTGGCCCGAGTGGCACCCCGAGCGCGCACTGGCCTTGTTCTCGGCGACGGCCACACTGCTCTTCCTGCCCAAGATCCTGGCCGTGCTGCTGATCTGGGTGAAAGGCGCGAAGCGCTTCGGCGGCTGGTTTGCCGTGACCGTGAGCATGTTCATCGAGATGGTGTTCTCCGCCTTGCTCGCGCCCGTGCGGATGCTCTTTCACACGCAATTCGTGCTCGCCGCGCTCACCGGCATTGCCATTCAGTGGAAGTCGCCGCCGCGCGAGGACGCCGAGACGCACTGGGGTGAAGCGATTCGTCGCCACGGCCTGCAAACGATCATCGGCATGGGCTGGGGCGCGGTCGTCTACTGGCTCAACCCGGACTTCATCTGGTGGCTCATGCCGATCGTCGGCTCGATGATGATCTCCATTCCGGTATCCGTGTTCTCGAGCCGAGTGTCGCTCGGACGCGCGCTCAAGCGCGCCCGACTGTTCCTGATTCCCGAAGAATCGTGGCCGCCCAAGGAACTGCGCATGACGGAGAAATACACGGACGAGGCGGGCAGGCATGTCGACTTCGTCGACGCCGTGGTCGATCCCATGGCCAACGCGCTGGTCGCGTCGAGCGTGGCACCGACCCTCGACGATGCCAAGCGTGGCGCCTTGCGCGCCGGGCGCGTGGAGACGGCGTTGCTCAAGGGGCCGACCCGTCTGACCAACACGCAGAAGTGGGAGTTGCTCAACGACCCGCGCGGCCTCGCTGCCCTGCATTTGCTGGTGTGGACCGATCCCCGGGCGCATCGGGAATGGCGCGACGCCCGCGCCAACGGTCTGTCGCAGGGATTTCTCGCGTCCGCCTGAGTGCGGTGCGGCTTTGTGCCGCGCGCGACAACAGAACGGCAAGGCGTTGCGCCTTGCCGTTTTGCCATCATGAGGTTGTGCGGGTCAGCGAGAGGGCAGAAAATCTCTCGGGTTGAACGGCGTGCCCTTCTGGCGCACCTCGAAATGCAGCTTGACCGTCCCGTGCGAGTCGGTATCGCCCATCTCCGCAATCGTCTGGCCCTTGCTCACCGACTGGCTCTCCTTGACCAGAATCGCCCGGTTGTGGGCGTAGGCGGTGAGATAGCCGTTCTCGTGCTGGATCATCACCAGGTTGCCGTATCCGCGCAAACCGTTGCCTGCGTAGACCACCTTGCCGGCAGCGGCGGCGTAGATCTTGTCGCCGGGCCGCCCGCCGATGTCCACGCCCTTGTTACTGCTGCCGTTGAAGTTGGCGAGCACCGGGCCGTCGGCGGGCCAGATCATCGGAATCTTGTTCGTGGCGACGCGTGGCGCGGCCGGCGCGGGCGCAGGGCGTGCCGCGGGCTTGGTCTGCGGACGCGGCCCGGCGGTCGAGGATGAAGCTCCGGTGCCGGACGACGCGGCCGTGGCAGGCGCACCGGCCGCGGCGCTCGCGCCCGCGGGCGGCACGACGCGCAGCACCTGACCGACCTCGATCTTGTCCGGATCGGTCAACCCGTTCCAGCGCACCAGATTGGCCGTGTTGGTGTTGTTCGCGCGGGCAATGCCATAGAGCGTGTCACCCGATTGGACGCGATAGCTGCCAGCAGGCACCGGGCCGTACGTCGGCGAACCGGCACACGCGGCGAGCATCAGACACACGGCCAGGCCGAGCGTGTGGGTGCGGCACCGGGCGAGCCAGCGGGATTGGCTTGTCGTGGGGACTGCAGATTGCGATCGATCGGATCGCGTGAGGCGGGTAGGCTCCATCCGTAGGCAGGTGAGAGGCTCCAATGGCGAGGGCGCAACGTGGGCGGCGCGGGCGTCAAGGAAAACACCGCTGAATCCGGGAACGGAGAAAGAGGGGAAACCTCCCCGAAAACGGGTTCGGACAGCACAAAACGCGGGCCAGACGCGCGACAACGGCATAGGCGCGGAACAAAACGCCCATTGTACGGGCAGCGACGCGGGGTCGGACCACCAATGAGCGTCCAAATTCCCCGCTAATTGCGGAAATTGTTACTTAATTTGCGGTATTTCTCCTGTTGACAAGCGCGAGCGGGCCACGTATAAAACGAACTGCAGATTGTCAAGCCGCGAAGTTGTTGTCCGACGTAGTTTTCCTGCTTCTCGCTGGTTTCTAGTCCTTCATTTTCCCTTGATTGTCAGCGCTAAACGGGGTCATTTCGATCCCTGGCTATTGTTTTATTAGGAAAAAACATGGAAACCGGTATTGTTAAGTGGTTCAACGACGCAAAGGGCTTCGGCTTCATCACCCCGGACGCCGGCGGTGAAGACCTGTTCGCTCACTTCTCGGAAGTGAAGGTTGACGGCTTCAAGTCGCTGCAAGAGAACCAACGCGTGTCGTTCGAGGTCAAGGTTGGCCCGAAGGGCAAGCAAGCCGCGAACATCAAGCCGCTGTAAGCGTCTTGCTCGCATTCACGTGATTCCGCCTCAGCCCTTCGGGCGAGGTGGAGTCTCGCGATAGACAGGCCCGATGACGAAAGTCATCGGGCCTGTTTGTTTTCCGGGTGCCCTGTCGCGCAGCCCGGCCTCGCCGTGGCAGCGGGAGGTGCACGCGAACCATGTCACCGTCACGGTTCGACGCTACAATGCCAGATCGAAATTCCGTCGGCATTCTTTCGAGGCAATCATGAGCCTGCAAACCTGGTGGCTGTATGTCGTCACCGTTTTTTTCGTCTCCGCGACGCCCGGTCCGAACATGCTGCTCGTCATGACGCATGGTGCGCGCCATGGGCTGCGGCCGTCGCTCGGCACGATGGCAGGCTGCATGACCGCGCTCATCGCGATGATGTCGATTTCGGCGGCCGGCCTCGGCGCCGTGCTCAAGGCGTGGCCGATGCTGTTCGATACGCTGCGCTACATTGGCGCGGCCTATCTCGTCTATCTCGGTTACAAGAGCTGGCGCTCGCCGGTGGACACGAATGAGGCCGCCGCCCGGCTAGGAGCGCCGCTGGCCACCGAGTCGAGTTTCGGCAAGCTCTTCAAGGCGGGTTTCCTCGTTGCCGGCAGCAACCCGAAGGCGATTCTCTTCGCCGCCGCGTTCCTGCCGCAGTTCATCGATCCGACGGCGGCCAAGCTGCCGCAGTTCTCGATTCTGCTCGGCACGTTCGCCGTGATCGAGGTGAGTTGGTATCTGGTGTATGCGACCGGTGGCCTGCGCATCGCGCCCTACCTGCGCGAAGCACGCGTGCTCAAGGCATTCAACCGCATCAGCGGCGGGGTGTTCATGGGGTTTGGTGCCTTGATGGCGGCGGTTCATCGCTGATTCGTCGGGGGCAGACTACGGGCGTGGCGACACGCCGGAGCGGGGCGCACGGCACGGGGAGCAGTAGGTTCGTGCGCCGCAGTGATGCTCAATATTTCCGGCCGGCGACCGTTAACGTCGTTGACCACGACCATGACCCTGTCCACGACCCGGGGCATGGCGCGGTAGCGCGTTTCGCAAAGGCTTACATACGTACGGCCCGCGCCGCAAGGCAGCCGTCACGGGAACAAATAAAAGATCAGGTATGGAAACGACAGAACCGCAGGTGACACCGGCGCCCACGGAAGACGAGTCTCAACTGCACGACTCGTATCGCATCAGCAATCCGCTGGAAATCGGCGGTGTGCTGCGTCATCTGGCGACGCGTGGCGATTTCATGACGGTGTACTTCGCCAACGGCCAGCGCCAGCTCGTCACGCGATTGCTCAAGGTGGAGCCGCAGGCGCGCGGATTCTATTTCGACTGGGGTGGCGTGGAGTCGGAGAACCGGGCGCTGCTCGCGAACAAGCGCGCATTGTTCGTTGGTGTGCCCGAGGGGATTCAGGTGCACTTTCCCATCGGCGATGTGGAAGAGCGCGAGTATGAAGGCTATCCGGCGTTCTATTCGTCGTATCCCGAGACGCTCGTGCGTCTGCAGCGACGTGACAACTTCCGCGTGAAGACCCCGATCCTCGATCCGTATCAGTGCACGGTCAAATTCCCGGACGACACGCCGATGCGGCTGTCGGTATTCGACCTGTCGCTCGGCGGCGTAGGCCTGCGCACCAAGGCGGAAGTGGCGGCTGAAATCCCTAAGGGGTCGATGCTCATGCAGGCCGAGATCGAATTGCGCGATTACGGCACCGTGCAGGTCGACCTCGAAGTGTGCGCGATTCGCAGCGTGCCGCTTGCCAAGGACGTCGAGTATCACGTCGGTTGCCGCTTCATCGCCTTGTCGCGCGCCGCGGAGTCGCGTCTGCAGAAGCTCATCACGCAACTCGAACTCAACCGCAAGGCGTTTGCGCGCGGTTGAGATTTTCGGGGCTGCGTGCCTTCGACACGATGCACCCGAAAGGGCGGCCCTCCGGCCGCCCTTGTTCGTTTACGTTGCGTGCCTCGCTCGGATCGTGCGATCCGGTTGGGGGCCGGGAGGGAGTCGCGTCGGGTGCGGCGGCATGCCCCGGCACAAAGCCGCACAAAGCGGCACGCCGTCCGCGGCCGACGATCGCGAAGTCGCTTAGTGCTCGCGCTGCTGCGTGGTCGCCTGCGGCGCCTCGCCACGTGCTTCGCGTACGCCTTCGGGGTAGACGCGCACCAGTACGATGCGAGGACCCTGCATCTTCTTCACGACGACGGAGAAACCGTCGAAGTCGACCTTCTGACCCTCACGAGGCAGGTAACCCAGCGCGTTCATGATCAGTCCGCCCACGGATTCGGCATGCTCGCTCGGAATCTCCAGGCCCAGGGCTCGCTCCAGCGTGAGGATCGGCAGGCTGCCGCGACCGATGAGCGTGCCGTCTTCCATGCGCGTCCAATCGTCTTCGGTCTGACGGAATTCGTCGCGGATCTTGCCGACCAGCGCGGAAAGCAGGTTGTCGAGCGTCAGAAAGCCGATCGGCTTCTGGTCGGGCCATCCGACGATCGCGAAGTGCGGCGCACCGCGGCGAAAGCGGCTGAAGAGCTCGCGCGCGGGCATGTCGGGTTTCACGCGTTCGACCGGACGGGCCATGCTGCCTAGGTCGTCGATGGACTGGCCATGGTGTTCGGCGAGGAACAAGTCCTTCAGGTGAACCACGCCGAGGACCGTCTCGCCGTCGTTGTCGAAGAACGGATAGCGGCTGTAGCGGTGACGATAGGCCGTATCCATGTTCTGCGCGAACGTGGCGTCCCGGTGAAATGCCGCGACTTCGCTCATCGGTCGCATCAGGTCGGACACGGTCAGGTCGCTGAAGTCGATGGCGTAGGCGACCACGTTCCAGTCATCGCGGGAGAGCTTTTCGCTCGTGGCGCCCCGGCGCACGATCAGCTTGATTTCGTCGGCCGAATAATGCGCGTCGGTCCCGTGGGACGGATCGAGTCCGGTCCAGCGCAGCAGGCGGTTGGCGCTGTGGTTGAGCACCCAGATGGCGGGGAACATCAACCAGTAGAAGCCGTACAGCGGCGCTGCGGTCCATACCGAAATCGCTTCGGGCATACGCAACGCCATCGATTTCGGGGCGAGTTCGCCCACGACGATGTGCAGATACGAAATCGTGAAGAAGGCGATGAAGAAGGCCAGCCCGTGAATCAGTTCCGGCGAGCTGATGCCCAGTTTGGCGAACAGCGGGGTGAGCACGCGCGCGAAAGCGGGTTCACCGATCCAGCCCAGACCGAGCGACGCCAGGGTGATGCCGAGTTGGCAAGCGGAGAGGTAGGTGTCCAACTGGCCGTGCACCTTGGCCAGGATACGGCCGCGCCAACCGCGTTGGCGGGCAATGACATGAACGCGCGTCTGGCGCAGTTTGACGAGGCCGAATTCCGCCGCCACGAAAAAGCCGTTGAGCAACACCAGCAGGATCGCAGCGACGATCAGTAAGAAGTTTTCCAAAATATCGGTAATGGGACAGCAGGCCCGTCAGTATAAGTGACATTTGCCAGGCGTCATAATTTTCCGAGAAGTTCCAGTGTTTTGTCCGCCGTTCACTGGCCATTCAGGGGGCTTTCGCGGTGGATGCAGGCAGATTTGTGGTGCGCGGGGTCTCGTCGAGCGCCCGCCAGCCGGGCATGGCGAATGCCTCGACGAGGAAATCGATGAGCACGCGCACCTTGGCGCTCAGGTATTTGCGCGTGGGATAGACCACGTAGATGCCCGTCTCGCCCTGCGTGTATTCGGGCAGGAATTCGACGAGTTGACCATCGCGCAGGGCGTCCTGCACCAGAAACGCCGGTTGCAGAATGATGCCCGCGCCGGCCACGGCGGCCGCCAGGCAGGTGTCGCCGTTGTCGGCGATCAATCGCGCATGTGTGCGTACCGAGACGGGCCCGTCGGGGCCGTCGAAACGCCACTCGCGTCGATGGGAAAAGTAGCTGTAGCCCACAGTCTCGTGATGCGCCAGCTCACTTGGATGTTGCGGCGTGCCGTGCCGTCCCAGGTAATCGGGGGACGCGCAAAGCACCATGCGGGTGCCGGCCAGCCGGCGGTGAACGAGCGACGAGTCGGGTAGCCGCGTGATCCGGATCGCCAGATCGAAGCCTTCGTCGACGATATCCACGAGGCGGTCACTGAGCGTGATGTCGAGCGAGACCTGCGGGTGCCGCGCGAGAAAAGTCGGCCAGAGCGGCGCGAGATGCAACACGCCGAACGTGTGTGGTGCGTTGATGCGCAGCGGCCCGGCCGGTTGCCCGTCCTGCTCGCCCGCCATCGCGTCGGCTTCGTCGAGTTCCGCCAGGATCTGACGGCAGCGTTCCACGTAGCGCTGCCCCGGCTCGGTGAGCGACAGCCGGCGCGTGGTGCGCTGGAGCAGACGCGTCCCCAGGCGCGCCTCGAGATCGGCGACGTAGCGCGAGATCGCTGTCTTCGAGATGCCGAGCGTGGCCGCCGCTTTCACGAAGCTGCCCGATTCGACGACGGCGATGAAGCACTCGATCTCGCGAAGTTTGTTCATGCCGGGCACAGGCTCCTCGGAATAGGAATGGCGGGGGCCGCCGGACGCGCTCGCGGGCGACGGCGGAGCGAGCGAGGGAACCACCGTTCCCTCGTCGTCCGTCCATACCCTGCAAGCCCTGCTATCGGCGTTGATGCCGCTATTGTGCCAGTGCGCTCACGTCCGCGAGCGACGGGGCGGCATCGCCGAATGCGAAGGCGTCCATGCGCAGTGCGCCATAGGTCGTGCCCGTGTCGAAGTGCGTTTGTTGCGCGGCATCGTCGGCCGCACCCAGCGCAATGTAGAGCGGCAGCAGATGCTCGTCCGTCGGATGCGCGCGCTCGGCATGCGGCGCGCGTGCCCGATAGTCGAACAGGGCGTCGAGATCCATGGCGGCGAGGTGCGACGTGAACCACGCGACGAACTCCGAGAGATAGGGCGCTTCGGCGCGATCTTCCGACGGCGCACGGAACACTTCGTGCAGGTTGTGCGTGAAGCTGCCGGAGGCCACGATCAAGACACCCTCGCGCGCGAGCGGTGCCAGGCGCTGCCCGAGCCGATACTGGTATTCGGGACTCATCTGCCGTTGCAACGACAACTGCGTGACAGGTACGTCCGCATCGGGGTAGAGGTAGCGCAGCGGCACCCAGGCGCCGTGATCGAGCCCCCACTGGTCGTCAGTGGATGCGGGCAGTCCGGCGTCGCGCAGCAACTGCACCGTACGCTCGGCCAGCTCGGGCGCGCCGGCCGCCGGATACTCCAATGCGTAGAGTTCGCGAGGAAAACCGCCGAAGTCGTGGATCGTGCGTTGTTGCGCGAGACTGCCCACGCGCGGCGTCGGTGTCGACCAGTGCGGGGAGATCACGAGAATCTCCTTCGGACGCGGCACCGCACGCCCCAGCGCCGTCAACAACGGGCCGGTGCGGCCCGGATCGACCGCGAGCAGCGGCGAGCCGTGAGAGACGAAGAGGGTGGGAAGGGCAGACATGGCAATCACTCCGGCAAGTACGGCAATAACAGCATTCACGGCAATACGGGCGGCGAAGATGTCTTCGCCGCCGCCGCCGTCGTTCAGGCAGTGCGCGCGCGACGGATCGCGAAGGCGCCGTCACCCAGCAGGGCCACGACGAGCAATGCGACGAGCCAGAAGGCGGGGAACTCCCAGCCACCGCCCTTGTTGGCGAACATCCAGCCATTGTGCCCGTGCACCGAGACGATGGTGCCGAGCATCAATGCGGCCAGCGGCAGGGCAGCCCAGCGAGCGTAAAACCCCGTGATCAGCATCAGCCCGCCGACGAACTCCAGCGCCATGGTCGCATAGGCGACGACCGGCGGCAGACCCAGCGAGCCCATGAAGCCGACGAAGCCGGGAACGGTAAACACGAACACCTTGAGCGAGAGGTGCGCGAGGAACAGGATACCCAGCGAGACGCGCAGCAGCAGCGCGGCGTACGGGGCGGTTTTCGAATCGATCATGACAGGCTCCGGAAGGGAAATCGGGGGAAGCGTGCGCTCGGCAATCCGGCGGATCGCCGACACAACCCCGATTCTAGGGAGCGTCATCGTTCAGATAAATGAGCGGCCAAGGGATTGATTATCCCGTTTGTCGGGACAATTTCCACGGCGAACGCAAACGCCCGGAAAGGCGCTCGCGTTCGAGGCGAGGGCGGCTTGCGGTGCCGGCGCCTATGCCGTCGCGATCATGCGGTCGAGCAGTTCGATCCAATGCTGGACCGGCGCGTGATCGCGCGCATGCTCGCCCTTGGCGGTCGCCTGCAGGTGACAGATGCATCCGACGTTGGCCGACACCACCAGCTCAGGCGCCAGGGCGTCGAGCGACTTCCACTTGGCATCGCGCAACTGATGAGACAAGGCGGGCTGCGTGACGGAATACGTGCCTGCCGAGCCGCAGCAGATATGACTGTCCTGCGGCAGCACCACGTTCACGCCCACGCCCGCGAGCACCTTTTCCACCACGCCCTTGAGTTGCTGACCGTGTTGCAGCGTGCACGGCGGGTGGTACGCGATCTTGCCGAGCTTGCGATTCGGCACGCGGCGCTGCAGCGCCTCGAGGTTGTCGAGGAGCACTTCGGACAGGTCGCGCGCGAGTTCGGCGACGCGTTGCGCCTTGCCCGCATACGTCGGATCGTGCCGGAGCAGATGGCCGTATTCCTTGACGGTCGCGCCACAGCCGGACGCATTGATCACGATCGCCTCGGCGCCGGCTTCGATGTCGGGCCACCAGGCGTCGATGTTACGGCGCACGTCGTCGAGACCGTCGTCGTGATAGTTCAGGTGCAGGCGGATTGCGCCACAGCAGCCGGCCGACGCGGGACGGATCATCTCGATGCCGAGTGCGTCCATTACCCGCGCGGTGGCCTTGTTGACGTTGGGCAGCATGGCCGGCTGCACGCAGCCTTCGAGCATCAGCATGCGTCGGGCGTGCTTGCCCTGCGGCCAACTGCCCGAGCGCTGGCGATGGGGGACCTTCTCGCGCAGCGAGCGCGGCAGCAACGTGCGGAACTGCTGGCCCAGACGCAGTGCGGGCGTGAACAGGGCGCGGTTGGGCAGCACGCGGGCGAGCGTCCAGCGCAGGGCGCGTTCGCCGGCCGGGCGGCCCACCTGCGCGTCGACATGACGACGGCCGATGTCGGCCAGGCGTCCGTATTGCACCCCTGACGGACACGTCGATTCGCAACTGCGGCAGGTCAGGCATCGGTCCAGGTGACGCTGGGTCTCGCGCGTCACGCTCTGGCCTTCGACCATTTGCTTGATGAGGTAGATGCGACCGCGCGGGCCGTCCAGTTCATCGCCCAGCAATTGGTATGTCGGGCAGGTCGCGGTACAGAATCCGCAATGCACACACTTGCGGAGAATGGCTTCGGCTTCGTCGCCGTCAGGCGTCTGACGGAGGAATTCTGCGAGGTTCGTTTGCATCGTCTTCTTTAGCAATACAGCCGATGGCGGTTGAAGATGCGGCTCGGGTCGAAAGCTTGCTGCAATCGTTCGCCGATAGCGTGCAACGCGGCCG
Source organism: Pandoraea morbifera (assembly GCF_902459575.1). Classification (NCBI taxonomy): domain Bacteria; kingdom Pseudomonadati; phylum Pseudomonadota; class Betaproteobacteria; order Burkholderiales; family Burkholderiaceae; genus Pandoraea; species Pandoraea morbifera. Next base: position 54,926 of record NZ_CABPSD010000004.1, on the reverse strand, counting down.
GCTGCGGGGTGAAAACCCCTGCCGACTTGTCGCCATGGCGAAACAGCGTAGCATGACCGCCCGCGGCTGCGGCAATTGCGCGGACTTCGGCGGCGTCGCGCGGCGTGATCCACCACCGTTGCGCGCCGCCCCATTCGATCAGGTGCTCGTCGCCATGCACCAGCGGCGGCGTGGTCGGCGGCACCGACAGTCGCCACAGCGGCTGGCCGTCTCCCGCGACCGGCGCCGCCGAGAAGAAAGGATGTGTCTGCTCGCGCAGCGACTGCCAGAAGCCATGCGCCGCGATGGCGTCGACCGGCGTGCCGCCCATCGCCGCGCGCGCCGCGGTAACCGCGGCCGCGGCACCGCCCAGGCGCACGCTCAGCGCCCCGTCGTGCCACGCCGAGCCCATGAGCGGTAATGGCTGTCCGCCCCAGCGATTGAGTTGTTCGATCGCCTGTGCCTGCGTCATCGCGAAGCGCAACGTGGCCTCGGCCACGGGGCAGGGCAGGACCTTAATGGACAGTTCGAGGAGGACGCCCAGGGTGCCGAGGGATCCGGCGAGCACGCGCGAGACGTCGTAACCCGCCACGTTCTTCATCACTTGTCCGCCGAAATGCAGCACTTCGCCCCGGCCATTCATCACCACGGCGCCAAGGACGAAATCGCGCGGCGCCCCCACGTGCGGGCGCCGCGGGCCGGCCAGGCCGGCGGCGATGCAGCCGCCCAGCGTGGCGTGCGGGCCGAAGTGCGGTGGCTCGAACGGCAATATCTGGCCGCGCTCGGCCAGCGCCGCCTCGATCTCGGCGAGCGGTGTGCCGGCGCGCGCGGTGATGACCAGCTCGGCCGGATCGTACGAGACGATGCCGCGATAGGCGCGTATGTCGAGCGCCTCGCCCGACGGAGCCTGGCCGTACCAACGCTTGGTACTGCCGCCGCGAATGTCGAGCGGCGTGCCGCTCGATGTGGCCGTCAGGACCCGCTCGCGGATGACCGCGAGCACCTGCGCGGCAGCTTGCATCGGCAGAGGATCCGCGTTGCGCGGTGCGGGCAACGGGGTGACTTGGGGGGCTTGAGAGGCGTGAGGGACGTGAGGGACTTGCGACATCAGAACCTCGGCAGATCGGGGTGAGGCAACAGGCCGCCGCGCACGTGCATCTTGCCGTACTCGGCACAGCGTGCGCGTGTGGGAATGGCCTTGTCGGCGTTGAGCAGGCCGGCCGGATCGAAGGCGCGCTTCACGGCGAAGAACGCGTCGCGCTCTTCCGGCGAGAACTGTACGCACATCGAATTGATCTTCTCGATGCCCACGCCGTGCTCGCCGGTCACCGTGCCCCCGAGCTCGACGCACGCTTCGAGAATGTCGCTGCCGAACGCTTCGGCGCGATGCCACTCGTCGAGATCGTTGCCGTTGAAGAGAATCAGCGGATGCATGTTGCCGTCGCCGGCATGAAAGACGTTGATGCAGCGCAGACCGTATTGCACTTCCATGGCCTCGATGCGCTTGAGCAACGTGCCGATCGTGCGGCGCGGAATGGTGCCGTCCATGCAGTAGTAGTCAGGCGAGATGCGGCCGGCGGCGGGAAAGGCGTTCTTACGCCCGGACCAGAAACGCAAACGCTCGGCCTCGGAAGTCGAGACCTGGATGCGCGTGGCGCCCGAGGCGCGCAGCACGGCCGAGACGCGCGCAATTTCTTCCGCGACCTCTTCAGGCGTCCCGTCCGACTCGCACAGCAGGATGGCGGCGGCGTCGAGGTCGTAACCCGCGTGAACGAATTCTTCCACGGCCTGCGTCGCGGGCTTGTCCATCATCTCGAGACCCGCCGGGATGATGCCCGCGGCGATGATCGCGGCCACGGCATTTCCGCCCGCCTCGACATCGTCGAAACTCGCCATGATGACTTGCTGCACCTGCGGCTTCGGCACGAGTTTCACCGTGATTTCCGTGACGACGCAGAACATGCCCTCGCTGCCGATGAACACGGACAACAGGTCCAGGCCCGGGGCGTCGAGCGCGTGCGAGCCGAATTCGACGACCTCGCCATCCATCGTCACGGCTCGCACACGCAGCACGTTGTGAACCGTCAGGCCGTATTTCAGGCAATGCACCCCGCCGGAATTTTCCGACACGTTGCCACCGATGGTGCAGGCGATCTGCGAGGACGGATCCGGTGCGTAGTACAGACCGTACGGGGCTGCCGCTTCAGAGACGGCGAGATTGCGCACGCCGGGCTGAACGGTCGCGGTGCGAGCGTAGGCGTCCACTTCGAGAATGCGCTTGAACTTCGCCAGCGACAGCACGATGCCGTCCGTGATCGGCATCGCGCCGCCCGACAGGCCCGTGCCGGCGCCGCGCGGCACGACCGGCACCTTGTGTTCGTGGCATGCCCGCAGGATGCGGCATACCTGATCTTCATCGGCGGGCAGCACCACGGCCAGGGGCAGCTTGCGATAGGCGGCCAGCCCGTCGCACTCGTAGGGGGTGATCTGTTCGCGATCGGTCAGCCACAGGGCGTCGGGTGCGGCCGCACGCAATGCGGCGAGCCGCCTGGCACGCGTGAGTTCGTCTACCGGCGCGAATACGGGTTCGTTCGGGCCCAGAGGCGGCACAGCCGTCACGACAGAACCCGGGGAACCCTGTGGTTCGGCACCCGTAGCCGTCGACGGGTGAGGAGAAAAGGGCGACGCATTCGATGCCATCAGGCTTGCTCTCGGACGATCGTGGATGTGAGATGAACTTTATATGGTCTACTGGTAGACTGGTAGACCAGTGATCTGATGATGTCATCGTATAGGGAATGATCTGATTCCGACTACAGGGTTAACCCCCACTGAAAGGAAATTCCTCCGGTCGGGTCGTTTCCCCGGCCGGACGGGCGCCCCCGGCGCGTCGGCATCCTGTATCGTGGCGTCTGTGAATTTTGTCGAGAACCGAAGCCGACATGCCGTCCAACGAGCCTTCCACGTCTATGTCATCTCTTTCCGCCAGTGAATCGCCGGGCACCGCCGCGGGATTCGCCCCGGTGACGCCGCCGCCGCGCCTGCGGCTCTCCGACATGGTCTACGAGCAACTCGAGACGATGGTGGTCGAAGGCCGGCTTGCGCCGGGCTCGGCCTTGCCGTCCGAGCGCGACCTGGCGCAACAGATGGGCGTGTCGCGCCCCTCGTTGCGGGAGGCGCTGCTGCGGCTGGAGTCCCGTGGGTTGATCGTCGGACGGGCCGGTGGCGGGTATCTGGTGGCGAACGCCAGCCAGCCGCTGCTTGCCGAGCCGCTCTCGCAGTTGATGTCACGCCACGCCAAGACGGTCGACGACGTGCTGGAGATGCGCGAGGTGCTCGAGGCCAAGGCCGTTGAGCTGGCGGCTCAGCGTGCGACGCCCGAGGACATCGCACGGCTCGCACAGGCGCTCGAAGCACTCGAGGCAGCGTATGCGGCGGGCCGCGACGGCCTCGACGGCGAGGGCGACGCGCGCGGCCAAACGCTGCTCACCCGTGTGCCGGAACTCGATGCGCATTTCCATCTCGCACTGGCCGAAGCGACGCACAACCTCGTGCTGGTTCATCTGATGCACGCGATTTTCGAGCTGTTGCGCGGTTCCGTCGTCGACAATTACCGTGCGATCGTCGGTCACGGGGCCGATCTGGCCGAACTGATCGACCAGCATCGCCGCATCTTCAGTGCCGTGGCTTCGCACGACGCCGACAGCGCGCAACGATCGCTTCGCGAACACCTCGCCTTCATCCGCACCAATTCGGGCGACGTGACGCCGGATTGAGTCCGCGCGAGTCCACGCGATTTCGCGCCAGTCCGCACAAGGTCCGCGGTCTGGGCCGACCCGTCGATGTCGCCTGCCCTGCCCGAGGGCAGGCGACAGCCGGATGCCGAGGGCCAGTCCTCTCGCGTTCTCCTGCGCCAGGCGGGCTGGCGCGTTGCGGTCCGTGCGGCTTCCCCGGACCTCCCGGATCTCCGCGACATTCACGTCTCACCCCTGCGCCGCTCCGTCCTTCCGATCTCGCTCGTCTCCTCGTTCGGGGGTAATCGGCGAACGTCGAAAATGTCATCGTTTTCCCTGAGCATGATGAGCTTCCAGGGGCACGGTCTGACGATTCACCAGCCCCTCGCATGCGAGTGCCGAGCGACGCAAACGCTTGAATTCCGTACGTTTATCGCCATTCCGCCGCCGAGCTTCGGCGGCTCGTCGGGCACATCGACGGGGGCAGCGCATGCGCCGCGTCCGGGCGCTCTCGGGTTGACAGTCATCCGGCCATCGACTAATTTTGGAACCATAAAAAATACTTAATTCGATATATTGAATCTTGTATATCAGATTCAAAGTGCCGAAGCGGCCCAAAACCGTCCCTTGAAAACCTCGGGGCGGCGGCTCGATCGGCAGGTTCATCGGAGACGGCAATTGGGTAAACCAGTCTTTCTTTTTGGGCAGTGTGTGTGGATGACTTTATCGGCACGGACTGCCCTGACGCATACGCCGCGATCCTCCGGGGAAGTCGCCCGGGACTCGCGGTGTGTCTCATCTCCCTGCCGCCGGTCGCGGGCAGGCGATCTGGCGATTACGCGTCCGCGAGGCGCGCTCGCCTGAGTGAGGGGCGCGGCTTGCGATGGGACGGAAGGCGTCGACCATGACCTTCCGGCATCACAAGCCGGTCCGCACTCGAAGTCGTTTCATTTGTCACCCTTCGGCAGCCGGCAACTTGCCGGCGCGGGCTCGAAAAGCCTGCGTCGCCGCGCCGGAGCGGTGGCCGGAAGTGTCCTTTGGCGCTTCCGAGAGTCAGTCAGCCGGGGCCTCAGCCCCGCGAGCGCGCCGCCAGGCTGCGTTCCGCGATCAAGCGGCCAAGCATGAGCCGCAAGTAACGCCAGGAGGCGTGCCATACGTGCCGATGCACGGGGCGCGCGATGACGTCGGGCACCGCACTACGAATCGCGGGCCGTCGTCAATCGTCTGACAGGAACAGGAGGCAAGTCATGCAAGCAACTGCGCAACCGGAGGAGAAGACCTCTTTTCTGGGAGGGCGCTGGTCACAACTGGTGATCGGCATCATCTGTATGGGCCTTGTGGCCAATTTGCAGTATTCGTGGACGTTGTTCGTCGAGCCGATGCAGGCAAAGCATCATTGGGGCATCGCAGCCATCCAGGTGGCCTTCTCGATCTTCATCGTCGTTGAAACGTGGCTCGTGCCGATCGAGGGCTGGCTGGTCGACCGCTTCGGCCCGCGGCCCGTGGTAGCGGGCGGCGCGATCTGCGTGGCGCTGTCGTGGATCCTCTACTCCTATGCGCAAACGTTGACGGTGCTTTACACGGCAGCCGTCATCGCCGGTATCGGTGCGGGTTGCGTATACGGTACGTGCGTAGGTAACGCGCTGAAGTGGTTCCCGGACAAGCGCGGCCTGGCTGCCGGTCTGACGGCCGCCGGCTTCGGAGCCGGCGCGGCGATCACGGTGATTCCGATCGCGAACATGATTCGTCAATCGGGCTACGAGGCCGCGTTCTTCAACTTCGGCATTATCCAGGGCGTGGCGATCTTCATCCTCGCGCTGCTGCTGGTCAAGCCGCGTGTGCCGAAGGGTCTGACGGCGTCGCGCCGCAATCTGGCGACGAAGGTGGACTACACCTCGGGGCAGATGATTCGAACGCCGGTCTTCTGGGTGATCTACGTGTGCTTCGTGGCGGTCGCCGCCGGTGGCCTGATGGCTACGGCACAGATCGGTCCGATCGCGAAGGACTATGGCATTGCGTCGATGCCGATGACGCTCTTCGGTGCAACGCTGCCGCTGCTCACGATGACGCTGTCGATCGACAACCTGTGCAACGGCTTTACGCGTCCGCTGTGCGGCTTCGTGTCGGATAAGATCGGTCGTGAGAACGCCATGTTCATCATCTTCCTCGGTGAAGGCGTGGCGATGCTCGGCCTGATGCACTTCGGTCAGAACCCGTACATGTTTGTGTTCTTCGCAGCGATGACCTTCCTTTGCTGGGGCGAAATCTTCTCGATCTTCCCGGCACTGTGCGCGGACACGTTCGGTAGCAAGAACGCGGCGTCCAACGCAGGTACGCTTTATACCGCCAAGGGCACGGCCGCACTGCTGGTGCCGCTGGCTTCGGTGCTGGCGGTGGGCGGTCACTGGGATCGTGTGTTCATCGCGGCGGCCGTGATCAGCATCTCGGCGGCGGTGGCGGCGAAGTTCGTGCTCGCACCGATGCGTCGCCGCTGGATCGAAAGCGTGAACAACGAGACGCAGAACGTGGCAAGCCCGTCGGTGGCGATCGGAGCGCCGGCCAGCGAGTAAGTTCGCGGCATGACGCGGTGAGCGTCGAAAAATGCAGACGGAGCGGGGCGCCGGTGACGGTGCCCCGTTTTGTTTGGCGCCGCCGAGCGTCGCATGCCGCGTGTCGCCGGAAGGGGGCATGGGGTGGGGCGGTGAGGAAGCGCTGGCCGGATATCGGCAGCGAGCAACAAAAAAGGCCCGTCAAAGACGGGCCTTTCTGCGTTTTGGCTCCTCGACCTGGGCTCGAACCAGGGACCTACGGATTAACAGTCCGGCGCTCTACCGACTGAGCTATCGAGGATCAAACTGGGTGTCGCGCATCGCTGTCACAACGCATCGACTAAAACAAAGGCCCCGCGTGCGCGAGGCCATCGCTTCGGTATTCTTGGCTCCCCGACCTGGGCTCGAACCAGGGACCTACGGATTAACAGTCCGGCGCTCTACCGACTGAGCTATCGGGGATCAAAAGAGAAAGCGATTATAGAGGCGGCTTTCGTACACTGTCAACACTCAGGACGCATTTTTTCTGCATCCGCCATGCGACATTCGCCCGTATCGCTCGCGGCTTACCGCTCGAGCAGATGAAGCTTGTCGGTAACGTCCTTCCAGTTGTCCGCATCGGGCAGCGAAGGCTTCGTCTTGGTAATGCTGGGCCAGTTCGGCGAGAGTTCGGCGTTCAGCGCGATGAACGCCTGTTGATCGCCCGGCACGTCCTCTTCAGCATAAATGGCATTCACCGGGCACTCGGCCACGCAAACGGCGCAGTCGATGCACTCGTCCGGATCGATGGCGAGGAAGTTCGGGCCTTCGCGGAAGCAATCCACGGGGCAAACGTCCACACAGTCGGTGTATTTACATTTGATGCAGTTTTCGGTGACAACGTGCGTCATGCCAACTCCAGAGTAGGGCGCGAAACGGCTTCGATTGGCCGTTAAAGCGCGTATTGTAACGCAGCCCGACGTCGCGGGTGCGAGACCGAAATGGCGCCTCGTGCGCGGCGCGGCGGGCAGTCCCGCAACGGCGCAACGTCATGCGCGGCGCCGCTTTGCGGTACGATGTCCGCTGTTTCCCCGCGCGCCGTCGCTCGCCCGAGCGCCGGCACTCGCTGCTCTCACGTGCGTGCTCCTTCCGGGGCCTGTCGTCATGATCATCACGTCGCTGCTCGATACCGATCTCTACAAGTTCACGATGATGCAGGTCGTCCTGCATCACTTCCCCGCCGCGCAGGTGGAATACCGCTTCAAGTGCCGCACCGAAGGCGTCGACCTCACGCCGTACGTCGACGAGATCCGCGACGAGATCCGATTGCTTTGCGGTCTGCGCTTCACCGAGTCCGAGCTGCGCTACCTCGCCGGCATGCGCTTCATCAAGAGCGACTTCATCGACTTTCTCGACTTGTTTCATCTCAACGAGAAGTACATCACGGTGCAGCCGTCGCCGAAGGGCAACGGCGAGATCGACATCGCGATCCGGGGGCCCTGGCTGCACACGATCCTGTTCGAGATTCCGGTGCTGGCCATCGTCAACGAGGTGTATTTCCGCAATACGCAGCGCACACCGGCCTATCAGGAGGGGCGTCAGCGTCTCAGGGACAAGATCTGCATGCTCGCCGGGCGCGTGGACTATCGCGACTGCAAGATCGCCGACTACGGCACGCGCCGCCGCTTCTCGAAGGAGTGGCACGAAGAGGTGATTCTCAGGTTGCGAGACGAACTGGGCGAGCAGTTCGCGGGAACGAGCAACGTGTACTACGCGCTCAAGCACGGGCTTACGCCGCTGGGCACCATGGCGCACGAGTATCTGCAAGCATGCCAGGCCCTGGGGCCGCGGCTGCGCGACTCGCAGATCTTCGGCTTCGAGACCTGGGCGAAGGAGTATCGCGGCGACCTGGGGATCGCGCTCTCGGACGTCTACGGCATGTCGGCGTTCCTGCGCGATTTCGACATGTATTTCTGCAAGCTTTTCGACGGGGCGCGGCACGATTCCGGCGATCCGTTCGCGTGGGGCGAGCGCCTGCTCGAGCACTATGCGCAGAACCGTGTCGACGCGCGCACCAAGACGATGATCTTCTCGGACGGTCTCGACATTCCGAAGGTCCTGCAGCTCTTCGAGCGTTTTCGCGATCGCTGCAAGCTCGCGTTCGGTGTGGGCACGAACCTGACCAACGATCTCGGCTATCAGCCGCTGCAGATCGTCATCAAGATGGTGCGCTGCAATGGCCAGCCCGTAGCGAAACTGTCGGACTCGCCGGGCAAGAACATGTGCGAGGACGACGCCTATCTTGCCTATCTGCGTCAGGTCTTCGAGATCGCGCCCGTGACGGAAGCCGGCGTCTGACGGCGCAGCGGATACGCCCGCGGCGCCGAAGGGGGCGACGGCGACATGGCGGCGGATGTGACATCGGAGCGGGTCGGCCGGCCTCGCCGGTTCCGACGTTGGCTGCAGACCATTCCGAATGTGCGCGAAGGCCGGTCGTTCCCCCGAGGGCAACCGCTATAATTGCGCATCGCCCGCCGGCTTCGATGCCAGCGGCCTTGCGCTGATAAGAGACACGACAAGAGACGACAGGCGACGGCGTCGGCAGCAGTCCGACGCGTCGGCTTCACAGGACAAACCATGGATACCTCCGACGCCCGCAATCGCATCTTTGCCCGCATTCGCAACGCTCAGCATCGTCCCGATGTCGCTCGTGCGAACGAGCAGGCGGCCGCCGAAGACTATCTCGCGCGGCATCCGCAAGGACCGCGCCCGACCATGGCGGCCGACCTCGTCGCCACCTTCATCGCCAAGGCCGAAGCGCTCTCCACCACGATTGCGCGGGTGCCTGCCATGCAGGACGTTCCCGCCGCCGCCGCGACTTACCTGCAAGCGAATGGCCTCGCGACTCGGGCGGTAGCGTGGCCGACGCTGCGCGATCTCGACTGGGCCGGCGCAGGCTGCCAGTTGGAATTCCGCAAGCCGCACGGCGACGACCTGGTCGGCGTCACCGGATGCTTCTGTGCCATCGCCGAGACCGGCGCGCTGATGATGATGTCGGGGCCGGAGACGTTCGCGTCGGCAACGCTGCTGCCGGAAACCCACATCGCGATCGTGCCGGCCTCGCGCATCGTGGCCGGTCATGAAGACGGCTTTGCGCTGATGCGAAGCGAGCGCGGACAGCTCTCGCGTGCGACCAATTTCATCGCCGGCCCGTCGCGAACGGCCGACATCGAACAGACGCTGGTGCTGGGCGCCCATGGCCCATACCGCGTTCATCTCATCATCGTCGACGGCGCCTGACGCGCGGCGTCGCAAGCGCGACGCCGGATCGACGGCTTCGTTGTCCCGGTGGCCGGGGGCGGTCGCGAGGGCGCCACGAGCCGAAGCCGAACGGGCGCACGATGGCCTGCGCGGGCGCGCGAGCCGACTAACGTGAACACTCCGGGGCTGTCGGAATCGGCGCAGCCAGCGATGTTGCGCCTAAGTTTGGGATATTTCCCAAGCTCGTGCGACTTCGGGCACTCCGGGGCCGACGTCGACTCGTATCGAGTCGACCTTCAATGAACAGGAACCAGAAATGCACAAGGGGATTTGGGGTGCGTCGGCGGCAACGGCGCTGATGTTGGCGAGCCCGGTGGCGCGCGCCGCCGGACCGGACGGCGCGCAACTCGTTGCGTGGTGGGGGCTGCCGTTCGCCGGCCTGCTGCTCTCGATCGCACTCGGGCCGCTGCTCGCGCCCGCCTTCTGGCATCACCACTTTGGCAAGATCGCGGCGTTCTGGGGCGCGGCGTTTTTCGTGCCGTTCGCCGCGGCGTTCGGCCTCGGCGCCGCGTGGTATGGCGCGGTGCACGCCGTGGTCGCCGAATACATTCCATTCGTCGTGCTGCTCACGGCACTGTTCACCACGGCGGGCGGCATCTGTGTGCACGGCAACCTGCGCGGCGGTCCCTGGCTCAATACCGGATTGCTTACGCTCGGCACGATCCTGGCGAGCATCATGGGCACCACGGGGGCGGCCATGCTGCTGATTCGCCCGCTGATTCGCGCCAACGACAACCGCAAGCACAACGTGCACGTGGTCGTGTTCTTCATCTTCCTCGTGGCAAACGCCGGGGGCTCGCTCACGCCGCTGGGCGATCCGCCGCTGTTCCTCGGCTTTCTGCAGGGGGTCGACTTCTTCTGGACGACGGTCCACATCTGGCCTGAAACGCTGTTCATCTGCGTGACACTGCTGCTGCTGTTCTTCCTGATCGATGCGTATCACTTCCGCCAGAAGGGCGAGCGTCTAATCGAGGAACTCGATCCGACGCCGCACGCCGCGCCGCTGCGTCTTGAAGGCAAACGCAATTTCGTGTTGCTCGCGGCCGCCGTCGGGTTGGTGCTCATGAGCGGCCTCTGGAAGCCGGGGGTGACGTTCGACGTCTTCGGCACGCCCGTGGAGCTTCAGAACATCGTCCGTGACGCCGGGTTGATCGCGGTGACGCTCATCTCGCTTGCGATCACGCCGCGTACCGCTCGCGAAGGCAACGGATTCAACTGGGAGCCGATGAAGGAGGTCGCGAAACTGTTTGCCGGCATTTTCCTCACGATCATCCCGGTGGTCGCGATTCTGCGCGCGGGCGACGCCGGCGCGCTGGGCTGGGTCGTGCGTCTGGTTACCGGCGCGAACGGCGCGCCGGACAACGACATGTATTTCTGGGCGACGGGGTTATTGTCGTCGTTCCTCGACAACGCGCCGACCTATCTGGTGTTTTTCAATACTGCCGGCGGCGACGCCGCCACGCTGATGACCTCCGGAGCCGCCACGCTCGCCGCGATCTCGGCGGGGGCCGTGTTCATGGGGGCGAACACGTACATCGGCAATGCACCGAACTTCATGGTCAAAGCCATCGCCGAGCAGCGCGGTATTCGCATGCCGAGCTTTTTTGGCTATATGCTGTGGTCGGGGTCGATCCTGCTGCCGTTGTTCGTCCTGACGACCCTGATATTCTTCTGACCCCGCGACCTTCTTTGCGAGACTCCTGGTGAAACCGAAGATCCTGGTAGCCCGAGCCATTTTTCCCGACGTGATCGCGCGTTTGGCGCAGTATTTCGATGTGGAGCGCAACGACGCCGATACCGTGTATTCGAGCGACGAGCTGCGTGCGCGACTGGCCGACAAGGTTGGTGCGATCACCACGGCGAGCGAGCGCATCGACGCGTCGGTGCTGGCCGGTGCGCCGCAGTTGCGCGTGGTGGCGAACATGGCGGTGGGCTACAACAACTTCGATATCGATGCGATGACTGCGGCAGGCGTCATGGCGACGAACACGCCAGACGTGCTCAACGAGACGACCGCGGACTTCGGCTGGGCACTGCTGATGGCGACCGCGCGCCGCGTGACGGAGTCGGAGCGATGGCTTCGCGAAGGGCACTGGGACAAATGGGCCTATGACATGTTCCTCGGCGCGGACATTCACGGCAGCACGCTGGGCATCATCGGCATGGGGCGCATCGGGCAGGCGATCGCCCGTCGCGCCATGGGCTTCAACATGCGCGTCGTTTATCACAACCGATCGCATCTCGACGCGGCGACGGAAGCCGCCTGCAAGGCGAGCTACGTGGACAAGGACACGCTGCTGCGCACTGCCGATCACGTGATTCTGGTGTTGCCGTATTCGGCGGCAACGCATCATACGATCGGCGCCGAGGAGCTGGCCATGATGAAGCCGACCGCAACGCTGGTGAACCTGGCTCGCGGCGGCATCGTCGACGACGCGGCACTCGCCGCCGCGCTCGAGAAGCGCCAAATCGCGGCGGCCGGGCTCGACGTTTTCGAGGGGGAGCCCAAGGTGCATCCGGCGTTACTGCAGGTGCCCAACGTCGTGCTGACGCCGCATATCGCCAGTGCGTCCGCGGCGACACGCCGCGGCATGGCAAGTCTGGCGGCCGACAATCTGATCGCAGCGCTTGGTTTCGGTGCGGCCGCAGGCAAGCCGCCGTGCCTGCTCAATCCGGCCGCGCGCAAGGCGTAATCGCGCCGGGCACGCCCGACGCGTCTATTGGGCAGGACAGGAAGGTTCAACGGGAGTCGCAACGCGATGGTGGAGATGGTGTTGGTGGCGCTGGCAGCGCTGAATCTGTTGGTGATGATCGCAATCGCGGTGAAGGTCTGGCAGCGCGGAGGCGACGCGTCGCTTCGCGCAGCGCTCGTCGATTCGCTTGCGAGTGTGCGTGACGATTTGCTGCGGGCGGCGGATCGCAGCGAGCGCGGTTTGCGTCAGGAGTTCGCGGAAACGGCCCGTGCCGGCCGAGGAGAACAGAGCGCCCAAATGGCGCAGTTCCAGCAGACGCTCGCCGCCCAGATGACGAGCGTGGCCACGGTGCAGAACAATCAGATCGACGGCTTCGCCCAGCAGTTGGCGAAGCTCACCGAGTCGAATGCGGCCCAGATCGAGGCGGTGCGTCAAAGCCTTGTGCTCAGTGGGCAACAGATGCGCGAGGAACAGGCGTCCACACTACGCCGGTTCGGCGAGGCGCAGCATCAGCAGTTGACGCAACTGGCGGAGGGCAACGAGCGGCGTCTGGCTGAGGTGCGTGCCACGCTCGAACAGAAGCTCAAGGACATCGAGGTCAACAACGCGACGAAGCTCGAAGAAATGCGCCGCACTGTCGACGAGAAGCTCCACGCAACGCTCGAGCAGCGGCTGGGTGAATCTTTCAAGCTCGTCTCCGACCGCCTGGAGCAGGTGCATCGCGGGCTTGGCGAAATGCAGACGCTCGCGGCCGGGGTCGGCGACCTCAAGCGCGTGCTGACCAATGTGAAGACGCGAGGCATTTGGGGCGAAGTGCAATTGCAGGCGTTGCTCGAACAGTTGCTCACGCCCGATCAGTTCGCGAAGAACGTCGCGACCCGGCCGGGAAGCGCCGAACGCGTGGAATTCGCCATTGCATTGCCAGGACAGAACGGCGACAGCAGCACGCCGGTCTGGCTGCCCATCGATGCCAAGTTCCCGCGCGAGGACTACGAGCGTTTGCTCGACGCACAGGAGCGCGCCGACCCGGTCGCGGTCGAAGAGGCGTCGAAGGCGCTCGAGACACGCATCCGTCTCGAAGCGAAAACCATTGCGGAGAAGTATCTCGCACCACCGCACACCACCGACTTCGCCTTGTTGTTCCTGCCCACGGAGGGGCTTTACGCCGAGGTGCTGCGGCGACCAGGGCTCTCGGATCTCCTGCAGCGGGAATATCGCGTGACCGTAGCTGGGCCGACGACGCTGACCGCGTTGCTCAACAGCTTGCAGATGGGGTTCCGCACGCTCGCGATCGAGCGTCGCTCCAGCGAGGTGTGGCAGGTGCTGGGCGCCGTGAAGACGGAATTCACCAAGTTCGGCGACGTGCTCGCCAAGACCAAGTCGCAACTCGAGACCGTCACCCGCTCCATCGACAAGGCCGAGGTTCGCACGCGCGCGATGGCGCGTCAGCTCAAGGCGGTGGAGGCGTTGCCGGGCGAGCAGGCTGTCGAGGTGCTCGGCGTCGAACTCGATACCGACGAGGACGCCTGATCGTCCGATTGGCTCGGATTGGCTCCGATTGGTCCCGGCGGGGCCTCAGGCGTTGCCACCCCTGGCAAAGCGCTCGAGCGCCTCACCCGTCATGCGCACCACACGCCAGTCGGGCAGCACGCTCGCCCCCTGCGACGCGTAGAAGTCGATGGCCGGCTGATTCCAGTCGAGCACAGTCCATTCGAAGCGGGCACAGTTGCGTTCGACGGCAATTCGGGCCAGCGCGCGCAACAGGGCCTGTCCAACCCCTTTGCCACGCATCGACGGCTGAACATAGACGTCCTCGAGATACAGGCCGCGTCGTCCGAGGAACGTGGAGAAGTTGTGGAAGTACAGCGCGTAGCCGACCACCTGGCCGTCCCATTGCGCAATCAGGCACTCCGCCGCGGGCGCTTTGCCGAATAGCGCTTCATGCACGCTTTCGGGCGTCGCTTCGAATATATCCAGCAGCTTTTCAAAGACAGCCAGTTCTCGCATCAGACCATGAATGGCGCCGACGTCGTCGGCCGTGGCAGCACGCAGGGTAAGGGACATGGGGCAGGGGCAAATGAGGAAATGCAGGAGTGCAGGAATGCGCAAGTGCGCGCGGACACAAGTGGCAGGCGGCCTTGGCGATCCGGTTGTCGATCGGAACGCCGTCGGCCGCCGCTGCGGGCGTCAGTACTCGTCTTCCGGTGCGTCGCTCAAGGCGATTTCGATGCCGCCGAAGCGCTCCGCAACCCAGTTATAGGCGTGGCAGGCGATCCAGAGCAGCACGAAGCCGACGATGGCATTGAGCACCAGCGCGGAAATGAAGGCCAGGCCCGGCAGTTCGCCATAGCGCAGGAATGCCGCCAGGAAGGCGAGCAACACCAGCGGAATACTGAACGTGAGATAGACCAGCACCAGCGCCTTGGCCGTCTGGCCCGGGCTGATGTACGTGATCTGCTTTTTCGTTGTCGTTGTCGTTGTCGTGGTCATTGACGTGTGCTTTCTGTGTTGCCGTCATCGTCGAAGCGCCGACGCCGGCGATTTGTCGTTATTTCGTTGCTTCGCTTTTGGAAAAAAATCCGAAGGTCGTCCGCCGCTCGCGTCACACCAGTCCGTCAAACGCGACGACGTCGACCAGCTCGCCGGCCGCGACGTCGCCGCGCGCAGTCCCCAACGTGACGAAGCAGTTGGCTTCGCTCATCGTGCGCAGAATGCCGGCGCTTTGCGCATCGGCCACGGTGACCTGCCAGCGTCCGTGATCGTCGGGGGCGAGCATGCCGCGCAGGAATTCGGTGCGCCCGGGACGCTTCGCGATGGCCGTGGCCGACGGCACCGGCAAGCTCGGCGTGATTTGCGGCTCGGCACCCATCAACGCGAACAGGCCGTCGCGAACCAGATGGTAGAACGAAGCCATCACGGCCGCCGGATTACCCGGCAGTCCGAACAACAAGGCGCGGTGACCGTCACTCTCGAGTTCACCGAACGCAAACGGCCGGCCCGGGCGCATCGCCATCTTCCAGAACACGACGTTGCCCAGGCGCGTCATCATCTCGCGCGTGAAATCGGCTTCGCCAACGGACACGCCGCCCGAGGTGATGACGGCGTCGGCATCGCGGCACGCGGTGCGCAATGTGTTTTCAATGGCTTGCGGATCGTCGCGCACCACGCCGAGGTCGAGCACCTCGACGCCCAGACGCGTCAGCATGCCAAAAAGGGTGTAACGGTTGCTGTCGTACAGATTGCCCGGGGCGAGAGACTCGCCCACCGAGCGAAGTTCGTCGCCGGTCGAGAAGAACGCCACGCGAATGCGTCGGCGCACCGGCACCTCGGCCACGCCGAGCGAGGCGAGCAGCCCGAGCGCGGCCGGACGCAGGCGTTTGCCCGCATGCAGCGCAGGATGACCGGCCGCCAAATCCTCGCCGACATGGCGCACATGGCGGCCGGGGGTGACCGCATTCGCGGCAAAGGTGACGATTTCCGTGTCGCCTTCGCGCTGCACCTGCTCTTGCGGGACGACCGTGTCGCAGCCTGCCGGCAGCAAGGCGCCGGTCATGATGCGTATGCATTCGCCGGCGCCCACGTCGCCCTCGAACGGATGGCCGGCGAACGAGCGGCCCGCCACGTGCAGGCGCACGTTGCCGCCTGCGGCAAGGGCACGACTGTGAAAGGCGTAGCCGTCCATCGCGGCGTTCTCGAAGGCGGGGACGTCGAGCGGCGAAATCACGTCGCGGCCGAGCACCCGGCCCAATGCGCCGCGAATGGCAACCTGCTCGATGGCGGACACCGGACACGCGGTGCGCACGATAATCGTGCGCGCCAATTCGACCGTCATGTGGTTGGGGTCGTAGTCCGGCAAGCCGGCCAGGGCTTCGTCTAGTGTTGTCATCGGTGTGGCGTCGTCATCCGGCTCGCTTTCGGCTTGAGTCCGGCATGAATCCCGTAAAAGCGGTGGCGACGGAACGGGCTGCGTCGGAACCCGGAGCGTCAGGGCGCGCGCGGCGTATCGGTATGGAGGTCGTCCAGCGTGTTGACATTGTAAAACGGACGCTCGTCGCCGAAGTGAACTTGTACGGCCTTGTGGCGCGCCAGCCACGCCCGGACCCGGTGCTCGCCCGCCGCGAGCGTCGCAGCAAGGTCGTCGGCCAGCGATCGGTGCAAAAGCGCGAATACTGGATGCGGGCCGTGCGCCGTTGCGGCATAGGCGGCCAAAGGCGGTGTGGCGTCGCCCCCGATGGTGTGGACGGCGTCGATCAGCGCGCCCGCCAGCCGCGTGGCCAGGTCCTGTGGCAGATAGGGGGCGTCGCACGGCACGGTGAGAACATAGTCCGTTCGTGCGGCACGCAAGCCCGCCAGCATGCCCGCAAGCGGGCCGGCGAAATCCTGGGTCTCATCGCTGACCACCGGGGCGCCGAGCGCGGCATAGGCATCGCCATTCCGATTGGCGCTGATGATCAGCGCCGAGACCTGGGGGCGCAAGCGTTCGATGACGTGTGCGGCAAGCGGGCGTCCGGCAAAGGACTGCAACCCCTTGTCGCGTCCGCCCATGCGCTGACCACGCCCGCCCGCGAGCACCAGGCCGGTGATGGCGTGACGGGAGAGGGCGGGGGGCATGAGCGGTGGCTTCCCGGACGGCGTCAGGAGCGGTTCAGCGCGATGACGCGGCCGTTGGCGTCGAACCAGACGGCACCGTCGCCGAGCATCACGCCCTGATCGCGCGCGAACATGAGGCGCGGCACCGCGGCACCGATCGTGCGAACGTAACCGTCAGTGAAAATCTCGTTGTAGCGCGCCAGCAGTGATTTCGGGTTGCGAAGGATCAATGTCTTGCCGCGCAGCGACACGTGCAGCGGATACCGAATGGATTGGGCGACCACATCGCGACGATCGTCGAGTACGCCTTTGCGGAACTGCGTGGCGGCGCGGTTGACGGTCTCGTCGTCGCTCACGCCGGCCGCACCGTACAAGTGGTCGATCTTGCCTGTCTGGATGCTGGAGAGCGCCAGCTCGAACGGGACCGAGCGGCCGCTGCGCAGATCCTTCCATTGTCCGGAGATGACCTCGCAACTCGACGACGCGCCGCGCTGGCGATCGATATCGGCGTTGGCGACGAACTCGCCTTCGAAGGTGCCGCGCGGCATGCCGCCGGCGTCGAACTCGGTCAGTTGCAGGCGGGTCTTGTTCTCGATCCTGCCGGTCAGGTGCGTGTCGCTTTGCGACGACGCGTTGGCGTAGCGACCCTCGAGCTTGCCGCCCGACGACGGACGCAGCACGAGGCGCAGCGGATTGCGATCGCCGAGCTGACCGCTGTATGTCATCAGACGATTTGCGACGTCGCGCCCGGCGGGGTCGCAATCGGCATGTGCGGCGACCGGTGAGAGCGCAGCGAAGGAGAACGCCAGTGCGCTCACACTGGCGGCAACGAGACGGCGGGTGCGACGAGTAATGGTCAGAGAGTCTCGGACGCCACTACCGTCCGGGGCAACAGGGATCATGAGTTGAGAAAAAGAATTCGGTAAGTCGAAAGTGCGCCGACGAACGGACGGGCGATGCCCGTCGCGCTCATCCGCCGATGTAGGACATCTCCACTTTCGGTGGGGCGTCTTCGGGCAGGCCGGTGGCCGCCGTGCGCAGGGCGGAATACCGGTCGGTGCGTGCGTGCCAGATGTCGCCGATGACGGTCGAGATCTGTGCGTCGCTCGCGCCGTTGCGCAGCAGCGTGCGCAGATCGTGACCGGCGCTCGCGAACAGGCACAGGTACAGCTTGCCTTCCGTAGACAGCCGCGCCCGCGAACAAGTGCCGCAAAAAGCACGCGTGACAGAGGAAATGACACCGACTTCGCCACCTCCGTCGCGGTAACGCCAGCGCTGCGCCGTTTCCCCGGGATAGTTGGGCTCGAGCGGCTCGACAGGCAACGCGTCGTTGATTCGCGCGATGACGTCGGCCGAGGGCAGCACTTCATCCATGCGCCAGCCATTCGACGTGCCGACGTCCATGTATTCGATGAAGCGCAGGACAACGCCGCTGCCATGGAAATGGCGCGCCATGGGCACGATATCGGCGTCGTTCGTGCCGCGCTTGACCACCATGTTGACCTTCACCGGGCCCAGACCGACGTGCTGCGCCTCGGCAATCCCTTCGAGCACCTTGGCGACCGGGAAGTCGACGTCGTTCATCCGGCGGAAGATCGCGTCGTCGAGACTGTCCAGGCTGACGGTCACGCGGGTGAGGCCGGCGTCCTTGAGCGACTGCGCCCGCCGCGCGAGCAGCGAGCCGTTGGTGGTGAGCGTGATGTCCACCGGTTTGCCCGACGGCGTG
The DNA here is from genome assembly GCF_902459575.1 of Pandoraea morbifera. Lineage (NCBI taxonomy): Bacteria > Pseudomonadati > Pseudomonadota > Betaproteobacteria > Burkholderiales > Burkholderiaceae > Pandoraea > Pandoraea morbifera. The sequence continues at coordinate 36,355 of NZ_CABPSD010000004.1, read as the reverse complement.
CGCAACCGGGCCAGCATCTCGATCAGGCGTTCGATGTGCTTGCGCAGCAGCGGCTCGCCGCCCGTGAGCCGGAGCTTTTCCACGCCGTGCTCGATGAACAGGCGTGCGGCGCGCTCGATTTCCTCGAACGACAGCAGCGACGATTGCGGCAGGAAGGCGTAGTCCTTGTCGAACACGTCCTTCGGCATGCAGTACACACAGCGGAAGTTGCAACGATCGGTCACCGAGATCCGCAGGTCGTGCAGCGGTCGGGCCAGCGCATCTTCGAGATGGCCGGTCGCGGCACGCACTTGTGCGGGCAACTGCGGCGAATGCGTCGTATAGCGCGCATCGCTTCGCAAATCGGTGAGTCGGATGATCGTTTCGGTCATGGTGGGGTCCAGGCTTGCGTCTCCATTCTAACGAATTGGCCTGACGGCCGCCGGTGACGCCCTAAAGTGCCCGAAATTGGCATCGCGGACATCGGATATCGGTACCGGGACATTCGTTGCAGGACGTCAAACCCGTGTGTCGGCAAACGATACGGACAGGCGGAGTCGGACACAAGTCGGGACAACGCGGGGTCGCGGCGAGAGCGCATGCGCCACCGTCAACAAAAAAGGAGGCCGAAGCCTCCTTTTCTGGCGTCACGCTCAGGGTGGCGGGGCGCGTCGCCTGACGTCCGGACGGCATTGCCGCCCGAGCGTCATGCGATCGGCCTCAGGCCGCGTGATGCGACGTGCTGCGCGTTTCTACTTGCTCCATCGGGCCACTGTTGAGCGGCGCGGGAGCGCGGCGCTCACGCTTTACGCGCGGGGCCGGGACAACCTGCGCCGCGGCTTCCTGCGCCGCGCGATGCTTGTCGGCATCCGTATGCACCCAGACGAGACCCACGTTTGCAAGCGTCGATTCCAGCTCGCTACGCTTGAGCGTCGGCGCAGCGGCTACCGGAGCAGCGCGTTGCGTGACGACTTCCGTCGCGGCGGCCGCCGCTTCCGGTGCTGCCGTCACCGCCGGAACCGCTGCGGCGGGCGCTTCCACGGCTTGCGCGGCTTGCACAGCCTCAACCGCCTCGGCGGCTTCGACCACCTTGCCTGCGTAGGCAGCTCGGGGCGCCTCCATCTCGATCGGGGCCTGCACGGTCTCCGTTGCGCTCCGGGTGACTTCGGTGACTCCGGTCGCTTCCGTGGCGGGACTGGCCGACGGAGCGCTGGCGGTCGCTGCAGTCGCCGCGATTTCCGTCAGCGCTTGCGCCGGGACTTCCGCCTGGGCCGGGGCCGGCGTTGCCAGGGGCAGCGGCGTGCTGACCGGCGGTACGACCGGCACGGCGGCGGCCTGCTCCACCGGCAGCGGCGTCGCGTTCACCGGTGCGACCGGCTCCGAGATCACAGGTGCCTGCACCGCAGGCACCGCCACCGGTGCGGCTTCGGTCAGCGTTGCAACCGGGGCTGCCGGGGCTGCCGGGACTGCCGGGACTTCAGCGCGCTCGGCGTGGGCCGGGGCGGGCGTCGGTTCGGTACGGGGTGCCACCGCGGCGGGGGCGGCCGGAGCTTGTTCGGTGCGCTCCAGCGCTTCGTCAGCCGCCTTTTCCCCACCTTCGTGCGTCGGCAGCGGGGTGCTTGCGGCGGCGCTTTCCACGGCTTCGGACGTTGCGCCCTCTGCGTGCTCGCCTTCGGCGCTCAGTTGCTGCTCGCCGGCTTCGCGCTCGCGGCGGCCGCCACGGCGACCACGGCGACGGCTGCGGCGGCGTTCCTCACCCGCTTGCTCGCCTTCCTCGGTGTTGACCGGCGCGCCTTCGACCTGTGTGGTCAGGTGATCCTGTTCGAGCGCGTCCTGATCGGCGACGAGCGGCGCTGCGGCCGCCACTGCGCGTTGCGGTGCGACCTGCTGGTCTTCCGCGCCTTCGGTCTGACGGCGCTCGCGACGCTCGTTGCGGTCACGGCGGCTGCCGCGCTCACGGCCTTCCCGCGGCTCGCGGGCCTCATCCGCGCGGACGTCCTGGGCCGGCTGACGTTGAGCGTCGTCGCGCTCACGCTTGTCACGGCCCTCCTGACGCTCGCCACGCTCGCCACGTTCAGCACGCTCGTTACGCTCGTTACGCTCATTACGGTCGGCGCGCTCGCCACGCTCGGCACGCTCCGGACGGGCGCCACGTCCCTCGCGACCTTCACGTCCCTCGCGACTTTCGCGACCCTCACGTGCGGGCTGACCGGCGTTGTCTTTGACTGCCTTGTCGTCGCGTGCGTTGCCGCGGCGGTTGCGGTTCTGCTGATGCGGGCGCTCGTGGCGCTCGCGCGGTGCACGAGTTGTCGGCTTGGCCGGCGCTTCGGCCGCGGCCGGCGCGGGTGCCGCGGCGGGCTCGAGGCCCAGCAGACGCTTCACAAAACCGATGAAACCACCGCTGCGGGCCGGGGCGGCGGCAGCGGGTGCTGCCGCAGCAACCGGTTCCGGACGCGGTTGTGCCGTCGGCGCCGGCTGCTCGGGCGTAATACCCTTGACGGCGGCTTCCTGACGCGGGCGCACGTCTTCCTTCTTCTTGCTGTAGCCGGCCGGATCGTCTTCCAGCGAACGGGCCGCTTCCTCGGCGAGCGAGTAGCTGGCCTTCGGGGCGTCCAGACGCGGATCGTCGAAGCGCAGGCGTTCGAGCTTGTAGTGCGGCGTTTCGAGATGCTTGTTCGGGATCAGCAACACGCCGACCTTGAAGCGTGCTTCGATCTTGTTGATTTCCTGACGCTTTTCATTGAGCAGGAATGCGGCGACCTCGACCGGCACCTGGCAGTGAATGGCCGCCGTGTGCTCTTTCATTGCCTCTTCCTGGATGATGCGCAGGACCTGAAGCGCGGACGATTCGGCGTCGCGGATATGGCCGGTGCCGTTGCAGCGCGGGCAGGTCACGTGCGTGCCTTCCGACAGCGACGGACGCAGGCGCTGGCGCGAGAGCTCCATCAGGCCGAAACGCGAGATCTTGCCCATCTGGACGCGCGCACGGTCATGCTTGAGCGCATCCTTCACACGTTGTTCGACCTCACGCTGGCTCTTGGCCGACTCCATGTCGATGAAGTCGATCACGATCAGGCCGCCGAGATCGCGCAGACGCAACTGGCGTGCGACTTCGTCGGCCGCTTCCAGGTTGGTGCGCAGGGCCGTTTCCTCGATGTCGGCGCCCTTCGTCGCGCGCGCCGAGTTCACGTCGATCGAGACCAGGGCTTCGGTGTGGTCGATCACGATGGCGCCGCCCGAGGGCAGCGGCACCTGACGCGAGTATGCCGTCTCGATCTGGTGTTCGATCTGGAAGCGCGAGAACAGCGGCACGTCATCGCGGTATTGCTTCACGCGATTGAGGTGATCGGGCATGACCACCTGCATGAAATTGCGTGCCTGTTCGGAGATCTCTTCGGTATCGATGAGGATTTCACCGATGTCCGGCTGGAAGTAGTCGCGGATGGCGCGGATGACCAGGCTCGATTCGAGATAGATCAGTGCGGAGTCGCGCGGAAGTTCGATATTCTTGGCGGCGCCTTCGATGGCGTTCCAGAGTTGCAGCAGGTAGTTCAGATCCCACTGCAGTTCTTCGGCCGAGCGACCGATGCCTGCGGTGCGGGCGATGATGCTCATGCCTTCCGGCAACTCGAGCTGGCCCATCGTCTCGCGCAGTTCCTGGCGGTCTTCGCCCTCGATGCGGCGCGATACGCCACCGCCGCGCGGGTTGTTCGGCATCAGCACGAGGTAGCGGCCGGCCAGCGAGATGAACGTGGTGAGGGCCGCGCCCTTGTTGCCGCGCTCCTCCTTTTCGACCTGGACGATCAGTTCCTGACCTTCGGAGAGGGCGTCCTGGATGCGCGCATTGCGCACATCGGCGCCCTCGCGGAAGTATGCGCGAGCCACTTCCTTGAACGGAAGGAAGCCGTGGCGCCCTTCGCCGTAGTTGACGAAGCAGGCTTCCAGGGAGGGTTCGATACGGGTGATGATGCCCTTGTAGATATTGCCTTTACGCTGTTCGCGCCCGGCCGTCTCGATATCGATGTCGATGAGTTTCTGCCCATCGACGATTGCCACGCGCAGTTCTTCCTGCTGCGTGGCGTTGAACAACATGCGTTTCATGAAAACGACTCCCACCCGCCGCAGATGCCAATGTGCAGTGCGTCGGGTACGTATCACTCGAGTTATCCAACACGCGAGGTTCGAGCCGGGAGTGGAAGAATTGCCGGGGGGTCCGGGCGATGAGGCCGACGGACGCTATGGCGCCAGGAATACGTTTTCGCGCTCACCCGGATCCGCCCAGGCACCGGAAAATTCCGGCCCGGCGCGAGTCACTTCGGGCTTGCAGTCCATACCAAGAGAAACTGGACGAGAAACTTCATCAGCGTTTTCTCGGGGCGCCTGCCGACACTTATTCTTCTTGTGACGGCGCCTCACATCGACTATTGCGCGAACGATATTCACAAAGCGATCAGCCCTGACAATGGAGCCCGGTCTGATCGCCAAAAAATTCTATAACCACCAACTCTATCCGCGTCCCGCGCGCTGCGACCGAAGCGGCCTATGGGCCCACTTCCTGCCGACGCTGCGTGACGTGCGTGCGCTCGCTGCTCCAGGTTCACCGAACGAGCAGCCGGTCCGGGGTGCAAGTAAAATACCGTTTTGGGGTATGCACCGACAGACGTGGGGATTTGGCATGATTCCCGCTACCACCACCCCTGTTGGGCAAATTATATTCATAATGAATGAGTTAGGCAAAAGTCGGCAGAAAATGGTTTCGCCGGCGTCCGCACCGCAGGTCCGCCTCGTCGAAGTCGACGACGGCTCGGCCGGGCAGCGTATCGATAATTTCCTCTTGCGCGAGTGCAAAGGAGTCCCGAAAAGCCACGTCTACCGCATCCTGCGTAGCGGCGAAGTCCGCGTCAACAAAGGGCGGGTAGACGCTGCCTATCGACTCGTCCTAGGCGATATCGTGCGGATTCCGCCGGTCCGGGTCGCGACGCCGGCTGCCGACGCGCCCGCCCACGTCCCGGCCGCCACGTTCCCCGTATTGTTCGAAGACGACTACCTGCTGGCGATCGACAAGCCCGCCGGCGTGGCCGTGCACGGCGGCAGCGGGGTCTCGTTCGGTGTGATCGAGCAATTGCGTCGCGCCCTCCCGCATCTGAAATTCCTCGAACTGGTGCATCGTCTGGATCGAGAGACATCCGGCATTCTGCTGCTTGCGAAAAAGCGCGCGGCGCTGGTCGGCATGCACGAGCAGATTCGCCACAACCGGATGGATAAGCGCTACCTGGCTTGCGTGACCGGCGAATGGCACGATCGGCAGCGGGCGGTCAAGGCGCCGCTATATAAATACGTGACGGCGGATGGAGAGCGCCGTGTCCGGGTGCAGGAAGATGGCCAGGCGTCGCACACGGTATTTCGCATGGTGGAATCCCTGCCGCCGTATACGTTGCTCGAAGCGGAACTGAAAACGGGACGCACCCATCAGATTCGCGTTCACCTCGCGCATTGCGGCACGCCCATTGTCGGGGACGACAAGTATGGCGACTTCACGCTGAACAAGACGCTGGCGCGCCCGGGGAGCCGGCCGGGCATCAAGCGGATGTTCCTGCATGCGTGGCGATTGAAATTCACCCATCCGGTGCTTGACACGCCGATTGCACTGGAAGCCGCGTTACCGCCAGAATGTGAGCAATTCCTGAATCAACTTCGAGGCGCTTCCGCCGATGCCAAGCCCTGAATTCGACCTGGTCGTGTTCGACTGGGACGGGACGTTGATGGACTCAACGCCCACCATTACCCGCTGCATCCAGGCCGCCTGCCGCGACCTGGGGTTGCCCGTGCCGTCCGACGAGGTGGCCAACCACGTGATCGGCCTCGGCCTGCGCGATGCGCTCCAGATGGCGGTGCCGTCACTCGATCCCGCGCACTACCCGCGCCTGTCCGAGCGCTATCGCTTTCATTATCTGATAGGTGACAAGGAGACCGTGCTGTTCACGGGCGTTCGCGAACTGCTCGAGGAGCTGCGTTCGCGGGGACGCTTTCTGGCGGTGGCGACGGGCAAGTCGCGCGTGGGGCTCAATCGCGCGCTCGAATCCGCCGGTTTGATGCGCATGTTCGATGCGACCCGTTGCGCCGACGAGACATTTTCGAAGCCGCATCCGGCCATGCTGCAGGAGCTCACGCGCGAGCTCGGTCAGGACCTGCGTCGCACGGTCATGATCGGCGACACCACGCACGATTTGCAGATGGCGCGCAGCGCCGGCACGGCGGGCGTGGCGGTGGCCTATGGGGGTGCGCATCCGCGCGAGCAACTGGTGGCGCTCGAGCCGGCGTACTGCGCCGGCAGCGTGACCGAGTTGCGCGATTGGCTGTTGGAGCGCGTGTGACGGATCTGCCGCCGCCCGCCGGGCCATTGCCGATCTGTCGAGGAGACGCGCTCGAGGATGGCGGGCGCGGCGTGCGTTTCGAAGTGTGCGTCGCCGGCCGCCGTACGCCGGCGTTCGTGATTCGCTACGAAGGGCGCGTCTATGGTTATCTCAACCAGTGTGCGCACGTCCCCATGGAGCTGGACTGGTCGGAAGGCCAGTTTTTCGAGACGTCCGGCTTATACTTGATGTGCGCGACGCATGGCGCGGTGTACGAGCCCGACACCGGTCACTGCGTGGGTGGCCCGTGTCAGGGCGGCGCGTTGCATCCCGTGCGGGTTGAGGAGCGTCGGGTCGACGCGGATCAACCGAGCCGCGCGAACAGCGCGAACAGCGCACTGGCCTCGTCCGACGCACCGAATGCCGCAGGTCTCGTCGCGTCGCCCGGGACGACTGTCGTCTGGTGGCCCGATGCCTATATCGAGGCGCCCGATGCGGCGGCGAGCTGATCGCGCGGCAATCGTGTACGCCTCGACACTTTCGTCTATTTCCCCCAAGCTCTCTGGATAACGTATGGCCGACACCTTGCCGCCCGACTCATCCCGCTCCGAACCCGGTTTTACTGCGCAGGGCGCCCGGCCGCCCGCCGGGGCCGGCGGCACCGGTCGCGACTCCCAGGAAGTGAAGCCGTGGGAGCGCGAGATGCTGGAAAAGGTGCTGATGGCCGGTATCCGCGAGCAGCGCGCTGCTCGCCGGTGGAAGATATTCTTCCGGCTGCTGGTGCTCGCGATCGTCGCATTGATTGTCTGGTCGATCTCCGACTTTGACGGCGGTTCGACGACCGTTGGCGCGACATCCGGCAAGCACACCGCGCTCGTCACGCTCAGTGGCGAAATTGCGCCCGACTCTCAGGCGAGTGCGCAAAAGATCAATTCGGCGCTGGAGTCCGCCTTCGATGACAGCTCGGCCGCCGGCGTGATCCTGCGCATCAACAGCCCCGGCGGCAGCCCTGTGCAGGCTGGCATGATCTACGACGACATCGCGCGCTTGCGGGCGAAATATCCGAAGAAGCCGCTATATGTCGTCGTCGAGGAAATCTGCGCCTCGGGCGGGTACTACGTCGCGGCGGCGGCCGACAAGATCTACGTCGACAAGGCGAGCATCGTCGGCTCCATCGGTGTGTTGATGGACGGCTTCGGTTTTACCGGTCTGATGGACAAGCTCGGTATCGAGCGGCGTTTGCTGACCGCGGGCCGCAACAAGGGATTTCTTGACCCGTTCTCGCCGCAAACCGACCAGCAGAAGACGTATGCGCTCGATATGCTCGAGCAAGTCCATCAGCAGTTCATCGGGGCGGTCAAGAAAGGGCGCGGCAACCGCCTGAAAGACGATCCGGATCTGTTCAGCGGCCTGTTCTGGACGGGGCAGCGCTCGATCGAGCTGGGGCTCGCCGACGGGCTGGGCACGGTCGATTCGGTCGCGCGCGACGTGCTCAAGGCGCCGGATCTCGTCGACTACACCGTCAAGGAGAATCTGCCGGAGCGGGTGGCGCGTCGCTTCGGCGCTGCTGTTGGCGCGGCGGCGATGAAGACGATGATGATGGGCTCTGCGTTGTCGATGAAGTAATCCGTCCGTACGTAAAAAGCACAAAACCCCACGGAGATTCCGATTTCCGTGGGGTTTTTCGTTGCTGTCGCGAATGCCGGGATTTTCGATCTTTCGGATGTTACTGGCTGAGGAACAGGAAAATCGCGGGGCGTTTGTGGAGCTCGACGCTCGCCTGAGGCCAGCCCTTGACCTGGTGCGTGACGATCTGCTCGGCCTCTTGCGTGACATCGACCGCAACGCAGAGCAGGGTGGCCGCGTCGCAATGCTGTAGCAGGGCATCGAGCATGGCCTTGTTGCGGTAGGGCGTCTCGATGAAGATCTGCGTCTGCTTTTCCTTGCGCGAGCGTTGCTCGAGTTCGCGCAGCCGCCTGGCGCGCTCGCCGGCGTCCGTCGGCAGGTAACCGTGGAAGGCGAAACTCTGGCCGTTCAGGCCGCTGGCCATCAGCGCCAGAAGAATCGAGCTCGGGCCGACGAACGGCACGACGCGCACGCCTTTTTCATGGGCGCGTCGAACCAGCAATGCGCCCGGGTCGGCGACGGCCGGGCATCCGGCTTCGGATACCAGGCCGCCGTCCGCGCCGGCGAGAATCGGGGCGAGAAGGGCATCGATGGCAGCGGCCGGCGTGTTGACATTCAGCTCGCGGATATCGATTTCCTGGATCGGTGTGCTCACCCCCACCAGCTTCAGGAATGCGCGTGTGCTCTTGGCCTGTTCGCCGACGAAGTACTTCAGATGTGCCGCGACCGCTCGCACGTCTTCCGGGAGTACCGCCGGCAGGCCACCGCGCGTGCTGGCTCCGAGTGTGTTGGGAATCAGATACAGCGTGCCGCTCATGCCGCGTTCTCCGCAGGGGCCGGGGCTGCGCCCGGGAGCGCGATTCCCGCGCGCATGAGCATCGACGTCAGCGCAATGAGTGGCAGACCGATCAGCGCGGTCGGGTCGTCGTTCTCGATCGACTCGAGCAGCATGATGCCGAGTCCCTCGGACTTGGCGCTGCCGGCGCAATCGTAGGGGGTCTCCGCGTGGAGATACGCGGCCAGTACCGTGTCAGGCAGGTCGCGGAACTTCACTCGCGTCACGACGTCCGTGGCCTGGGTCTCGCCGTTGCGTGCGTCGTGGACGCAAAGAGCGGAGTGGAATTCGACCATCTTGCCGCGCATGTCGCGCAGTTGCGCCATGGCGTTCTCGAAGTTGCCGGGTTTGCCGATCTGACGGCCTTCGAAGGTGGCGACCTGATCCGAGCCGATGATGATGGCCCCGGGGCGTCGCGCGGCCACGGCGCCGGCCTTCTGGCGGGCCAGGCGAAGCGATGTGTCGCGCGGCGTTTCGCCCGGGGCGGGCGTTTCGTCGATGTCCGGGACGTCGACCGAGAACGGCAGGCGCAGGCGCTCGAGCAGTTCGCGTCGATAGCGCGATCCGGAGGCCAGGATCAGCGGGGGATGGGGCTGTGCGGTCATCGGGTTTAAGTGTTTGACGAGAAACGAAAAACTATTTAGAATTCACGGCTTTTGCAATCTGGCGCTCGGTCCCGCCAGTCCGCGCGATCCCTGTTCGAATGCCCGGAAGTGGTGTCGAATCAAGGCGCTGCGACTGGCACGGGGCATGAAAGACGCGCTCGGATGCGCCAAGGCAAGGATGAGCGTGATGAGCGAATACATCGTCGATCTGTTCGAATTCGCGCGTACCGGCCGGGTGGCGGAAGGTGACGTGCAACTTGCGGCGTTGCCGCGCATGGTAACCGAAGTGCCTGCCGAAGTCTCGGCGTCCGGGCGCGCGCAGGGCGTTTTCCACTGGCGCGCCGAAGGCGTCGAGAAGCCGGTGTTGCGGGCGGACGGCAAGCCCACGGTGGCGCAGTTTCTGACGCTGTCTGTCAGCGGACCGATGTGGCTCGAATGCCAGCGCTGCCTGACGCCGTACCAGGAGCCGCTCGACTCGGAGACGACCTTCGAGATCGTGCGGGACGAAGCAGCCGCGGAAGCGCGCCCGCTCGATGAGGATGAACTCGAGGCGCTGGTCGGCTCCCGGCATTTCGATCTGCGCGAGCTGATCGAGGAAGAATTGCTGTTGGCTTTGCCGATCGTGCCGAAACATGAGGTTTGTCCGACTGTGCACGAGAGTCTGGCCACGGGTGACGACGGGTTGGCGGAGCCGCCGCCCCCGCCTGAGGAAGAGGATAAGCCGTCTCCGTTCGCGGCGCTGGCAGCGCTCAAGCGCTCGCCGGACAAGGACGGAAAGTAATGTGCGGCCGGGTTTCCGGCTCACCAAAGTACATGTTTGCGTTAGTCGCACAGGTCGGGCCGACAGGCCGACACCGTAAGGCGGCGCTCGAACTGTGTTAAAATTTCGCGATATTTTGAGGAGTTATCATGGCCGTTCAACAGAACAAGAAGTCGCCGTCGAAGCGCGGCATGCACCGTTCGCACGATTTCCTGACCGCACCGTCGACCGCCGTCGAGCCGACGTCGGGTGAGACGCACCTGCGTCACCACATCTCGCCGAACGGTTTCTACCGTGGTCGCAAGGTCATCAAGACCAAGAACGACTAACTCGGCCCTCCAGGCGATACGCGCCCATCATGGCGCTGTTTGATCGTTTGATGTGGCAAAAGCGGCACTTATCCTGCCGCTTTTTTTGTTACCTGTACCGCAAGCCAATCACGTCGACATGACAGTCACCCTGACGATCGATTGTATGGGCGGAGATCACGGCCCATCGGTGACGGTGCCGGCCGCGGTTCGCTTCGTGCAATCTACCGACGATGTCGAACTTGTGCTGGTCGGACAGCAGGAGATCATCAACGCGCAGCTCGCGAAGCTGCGTGTGACGGATCACCCGCGCCTGTCCGTGGTCAATGCGACCGAAGTCGTCGCCATGGACGACTCCGTCGAGACCGCCCTGCGCAGGAAGAAAGACTCCTCGATGCGCGTGGCGCTCAATCTGGTCAAGGAAGCGCGCGCGCAGGCTTGCGTGTCCGCCGGCAATACCGGCGCGCTGATGGCCGTCTCGCGTTACGTGCTCAAGACATTCCCCGGGATCGAGCGACCTGCGATCGCCACGGTGTTGCCGAACCAGAAGGGCGGCTACACCACGATGCTCGATCTGGGTGCCAACGTGGATTGCGAGCCGACGCACTTGCTGCAATTCGCCGAAATGGGCCATGCGCTCGTCGCGGCCGTCGATGGCAAGGACCGCCCGTCGATCGGTTTGCTCAACATCGGCGAAGAAGTCATCAAGGGCAACGACGTCATCAAGCAGGCCGGCGAGCTGCTGCGCGGCTCCACGCTGAATTTCTACGGCAACGTGGAAGGCAACGACATCTATCGCGGCACGACGGACATCGTGGTGTGCGACGGGTTCGTGGGCAACGTTGCACTCAAGACCTCCGAAGGCCTGGCACAGATGTTCGGCGACATGATCCGCGAGGAATTCACCCGCACGTGGTGGACCAAGGTGATCGCTGTCGTTGCGCTGCCGGTGCTTACCCGCTTCAAGAACCGCGTCGATCATCGCCGTTACAACGGTGCGGCGTTGCTCGGATTGCGTGCGCTCGTCATCAAGAGTCACGGTTCCGCCGATGCCTACTCGTTTGAATGGGCTATCAAACGCGGCTATGATGCAGTTCGCAATGGCGTGCTCGACCGTTTGTCGCACGCCATGCAAGAGAACCAGACCCAGCTCCAGGACAACAAGCCGGTGAGCGCCATTCCGGCGCTTTGAAGCCGGCGGCTCCCCCGGCGCGCTAATCGATCATAAGATGACCCAGTCCGCGATTTATTCCCGTGTCGTCGGTACCGGCAGCTACCTGCCGGCACGACGCGTGACCAATCAGCAGTTGGCCGACGAGCTTGCGGCCCGCGGCGTCGAGACGAGCGACGAGTGGATTGTCGCGCGTACCGGTATCAAGGCCCGCCATTTCGCCGCGCCCGACCAGACGACCAGCGACATGGCGGTGGAGGCGGCAAAGCACGCACTCGACATGGCCGGACTCAGCCCCGATCAGATCGACCTGATCATGGTGGCTACGTCGACGCCCGACTTCGTGTTCCCGAGCACGGCATGTCTCGTACAGAGCAAGCTTGGCGTGACCAACGGCTGCGCGGCATTCGACATCCAGGCGGTATGCTCGGGTTTCGCTTACGCGATGGCCACGGCCGACAACTTCATCCGTTCCGGTACGTATCGCAACGCGCTGGTGATCGGCGCCGAGGCGTTTTCCCGAATCCTCGATTTCAATGACCGCACGACGTGCGTGCTGTTCGGCGATGGTGCGGGTGCCGTGGTGCTTCAGGCATCGAGCGAGCCGGGCATCCTGTCGAGCGCGCTGCATGCGGACGGCAGCCATTCGAACATCCTGTGCGTGCCGGGCAACGTGAACGCCGGTGCCGTACAGGGCGCGGCGTTCCTTCACATGGACGGCCAGGCGGTGTTCAAGCTTGCCGTCAAGGTACTGGACAAAGTGGCCCACGAGGCCCTCGAAAAGGCCGGGATGGCGCCGTCGGCGCTCGACTGGCTGATTCCGCACCAGGCCAACCTGCGCATCATGTCGAGCACGGCACGCAAGCTGGGCCTGCCGGACGAGAAGATGGTCGTGACCGTCGACCAGCATGGCAACACATCTGCCGCTTCGATTCCGTTGGCCCTCGACGTGGCCGTGCGCGATGGGCGCATCAAGCCGGGCCAGAACGTCATGATCGAAGGCGTTGGCGGTGGCTTCACGTGGGGCGCGGTACTGTTCCGCATGTAATTGCCCCGGCGCTGCGGCACGGTGACCGACGCGGGCGCACGGAAGTGCGCGCCAAGTGCGATCGTGCCGCTTCCTGTCTCGTCGTCTTCATTTTGGCACGCGACAGGACGCTGCCTTATTTCTGAATCTGACTGCAAAACCAGGCGCTATGACATTCGCTTTCGTTTTCCCGGGACAAGGGTCCCAATCGGTGGGCATGCTCGATGCATTCGCGGATAACGCGGTCGTGCGCGAGACCGTTGCCGAAGCCTCGGATGCCCTCGGACTGGATATGGCCAAACTGATCGCCGCCGGTCCCGCCGAGGAACTCAACCTCACCACCAACACCCAGCCGGTCATGCTCACGGCCGCTTACGCGATGTACCGCGCATGGCTGGCCGAGGGCGGCGCCACGCCGGCGTTCGTGGCCGGCCATAGCCTGGGTGAGTATTCGGCACTGGTCGCCGCGGGCGTGATCGCGTTCAAGGACGCCGTGCCGCTCGTTCGCTTCCGCGCGCAAGCCATGCAGGAAGCCGTGCCGGTCGGCCAGGGTGGCATGGCCGCCATTCTTGGCCTCGACGATGACACGGTGCGTCAGGTCTGCGCCGAGGCGTCGGCCGCTGGCGTGGTCGAAGCCGTCAACTTCAACGCACCGGCGCAAGTCGTGATCGCGGGCGCCAAGGCGGGCGTGGAGAAGGCTTGCGAGCTGGCCAAGGCCGCCGGCGCCAAGCGCGCGCTGGTGCTGCCGGTCTCCGCACCGTTCCATTCGTCGCTGCTCAAGCCGGCGTCGGACCGCCTGCGCGAATATCTGGCAAACGTGACGTTCAATGCGCCGCAAATCCCGCTGGTCAACAATGTCGACGTTGCGGTCGAGACGGACGTGGCCCGCATCAAGGACGCCTTGGTGCGCCAGGCCGCAGCCCCCGTGCGGTGGGTCGAGTCGGTGAAATGGCTCGCATCGCAAGGCGTGACGCAAGTGATCGAGTGCGGCCCGGGCAAGGTGCTGACCGGTCTGACCAAGCGTATCGACGGCAATCTCACGGGGTTGGCGATCACGGATCCGACGTCGCTCGCCGACGTGCGCGCCCAACTCTCGTAAGCAACAGCCAGGGAAATTCTCTTATGAGCAAGCAACTCGACAACCATGTGGCACTGGTGACCGGCGCCTCGCGCGGCATCGGTCGCGCGATCGCCCTGGAACTGGCCCGTCAGGGCGCGACGGTCATCGGCACCGCCACTAGCGAAGCCGGTGCGCAAGGCATCGACGCCTACTTCGCCGAAGCCGGTCTGGCCGGCGGCAAGGGCATTGTCCTGAATGTAACCGACGCCAACGGCGTTTCCGCCGCGCTCGACGACATTCTGAAGCAGTACGGCAAACTCGACATCCTCGTCAATAACGCAGGCATCACGCGAGATAACCTCGCCATGCGAATGAAGGATGACGAGTGGGACGACGTCATCGACACCAATCTCAAGGCGATCTTCCGTCTGTCGCGGGCGGTGATCAAGCCGATGATGAAGGCGCGTAATGGCCGCATCATCAATGTGACGTCGGTGGTGGGTTCGGCCGGCAACCCCGGGCAGGCGAACTACGCCGCGGCCAAGGCTGGCGTGGCCGGCATGTCGCGCTCTCTGGCCGCCGAGATTGGCAGCCGGAACATCACTGTCAACTGCGTCGCGCCGGGATTCATCGATACCGACATGACGAAGGCGTTGCCCGAAGCCCAGCAGGAGGCGCTCAAGGCGCGTATTCCGCTGGGGCGCCTCGGTGCACCCGAGGACATTGCCAACGCCGTCGCGTTTCTCGCGTCGCCGCAAGCCGGCTACATCACCGGCACGACGCTCCACGTGAACGGCGGCATGTTCATGAGTTGAATGAAAATCGCGCAATTTATTAGAGAAATCGATTAATTTGCGCGACGTTGAACATTATTTGGCGCAGGCTAACTTTGCTTGGCAAACCTGTTAAAATGCGCGCACTTGTCTGAACTAACTACCCCGGAGGGTTTGCATGGCTAACTTTGAAGAACGCGTCAAGAAGATCGTCGCGGAACAACTTGGCGTGGCGGAAGCCGACGTCAAGAACGATTCGAACTTTGTGACCGATCTTGGCGCCGATTCGCTCGACACGGTTGAGCTGGTGATGGCCCTCGAAGAAGAATTCGAAACGGAAATTCCGGACGAAGAAGCCGAGAAGATCACCACCGTGCAACAGGCTATCGATTACGTGACGGCTAACTCGGCCAAGTAATCATCATGGTTCGCCTGGCTGGCCGGGGTGCCGACCGGTTCCTGGCGCCAGGCATGCCTGTGAGCCGCAGGGAGCGCGGGGTCGAACCCTGCTGCCTCTGTGGCTTTTGTTTTGTATGACCCAGCAGAAGAAGGGGAGTATCGTGAGTCGTCGTCGCGTCGTCATTACCGGTCTGGGCCTGATCTCGCCGGTCGGCAACACCGTTGCCGAGGGTTGGGAAAATCTGGTCGCGGGCCGTTCGGGCATCGCCAACATCACGAAGTTCGATGCGAGCGCGCACAAGGTGCGCTTCGCAGGCGAAGTCAAAAACTTCGATACCGACAAGTACCTGTCGCCCAAGGAAGCGCGCCGTATGGATACGTTTATCCATTTCGGTCTCGCAGCCGGTATTCAGGCGTTTGAGGATAGCGGCCTGCAGGTCACCGCAGAGAACGCGGAGCGCATTGGCGTGCTGGTCGGCTCGGGCATTGGCGGCCTGCCGATGATCGAAGACACGCAGACCGACCTGCTCAATGGCGGTCCGCGCAAGATCTCCCCCTTCTTCGTGCCGGGCTCGATCATCAACATGATTTCGGGCCACCTGTCGATCAAGTATGGATTGAAGGGCCCGAACCTGGCGATCGTCACGGCCTGCACGACCGGCCTGCACTGTATCGGTCAGGCCGCGCGCATGATCCAGTACGGCGACGCCGATGCGGTGCTCGCCGGCGGCGCGGAATCGACGGTTTCGCCGCTCGGCATCGGCGGTTTCGCCGCCATGACGGCGCTGTCGACCCGCAATGACGACCCGGCAACGGCCAGCCGTCCGTGGGACAAGGATCGCGACGGTTTCGTGCTGGGCGAAGGCGCCGGCGTGATGATGGTAGAAGAGTACGAACACGCCAAGGCGCGCGGCGCGAAGATCTACGCTGAACTCACCGGTTTCGGCATGAGTGCCGACGCGTATCACATGACGGCACCGTGCGAAGACGGCGATGGCGCGCTGCGCTCGATGAAGAACGCCCTGCGCGACGCCGGTCTGAACGCCGACACCGTGAATTACGTGAATGCCCACGGTACCTCGACCCCGCTGGGCGACATCGCCGAGACGGTTGCGATCAAGCGCCTGATGGGCGACGCCGCGAAGCAGGTCGTGGTGAACTCGACCAAGTCGATGACGGGCCACCTGTTGGGGGGCGCGGGCGGCCTGGAGTCGGTGTTTACCGTGCTGGCCGTGCATCATCAGAAGTCGCCGCCGACGATCAACATCTTCAATCAGGACCCCGCTTGCGACCTGGACTACTGCGCAAATGTGGCCCGCGACATGAAAATTGACGTCGCATTGAAGAACTCTTTCGGATTTGGCGGGACTAACGGCACGCTGGTCTTCCAGCGCGTCTGATGTTCGAGGGGCGCCTTGCAGGCGTCCCGTCCCGCTGACCCACGCTCCGGTGAGTGTGCCCGGGCGTGCGGCGTTCAAGACACTTCCAGCCACGGCGGCCAGGCGCCGGCGTGGCGCCATCGGGCCCGACCGGGTCCGGCAGCCAGAGACAATACGGATCCATATCAGGTGAGTGAACGAGAAATCGACCAGGCGCTCGTCGAGCGCGTGCAAAAGGGCGACAAAGCCGCCTTCGAGCTGTTGGTCGCGAAATATCACCGCAAGATCATCCGCCTCGTATCGCGGCTCGTGCGCGACGCCGCCGAGGTCGAGGATGTGACGCAGGAGGCTTTTATCAAAGCCTACCGTGCCTTGCCGCAGTTTCGCGGCGAGTCGGCGTTCTATACCTGGTTGTATCGTATTGCTGTGAACACGGCGAAGAACCACCTGGCGACGCAAGGGCGCCGTGCCCCGACCTCGACTGAAGCGAACGCTGAAGAAGCGGAAACTTTTGCCGAGGCCGATCAACTAAGGGATATCAACACGCCTGAGTCGATGCTCATGAGCAAGCAGATTGCTCAAACGGTCAATCTGGCGATGGAGGCTTTGCCCGATGAACTTCGAACGGCCATCACCCTGCGGGAAATCGAGGGGTTGAGCTACGAAGAGATCGCCGAAGCCATGGGGTGCCCGATCGGAACGGTCCGTTCGCGAATTTTCCGGGCGCGTGAAGCGATTGCCAGCCGGCTGCGGCCGCTGCTGGACACGCCTGACGGCAAGCGCTGGTGAGCGCGCCGCCGGGAAAGTTATTTTCGTTGGGGGATATCATGGGATCAGCGACGGTGCAAACGCAGCGGGGGCTGCAAGCCGAGCGGATTTCCGCGTTGGTGGACGGGGAATTCGATCCGGACGAACTGGCTGCCCTGCTGGATGAGGCCGACACCTCTGGCCGTCCGCTTTGGGGCGACTACCACCTGATCGGCGACGCGCTGCGTTCCGATGAGTTGACGCTGCCGCGTTCGGAGTCGGCCTTCATGGCGGCCTTCGCGGCACGCCTCGAAGCCGAGCCTCACCTGCTCGCGCCGGCCGCCCTGGCCGACGCTCAGGCCGGTGCCGCCCAGGCGGTGAAGGCCGCGGGATCGCGCGTGACGCGCATCAATCCCTTCCTGCGCGTGCGCCGCGTGCTGCCGACGGCCGCCGCCGCCGCTGCCGTGGCCGCCTTGTCGTGGGTGGTGGTGCCGCGTCTGCAGGATCATCCGGCGAGCGGTGCTCAGCCGCAGGTGCTGGCCCAGGCCGCGGCGCCGACGTCTGCCGGATCCAACGTTACGCGTGTGGCGCTCGCCCAGCAGCCTCAGGCCCCCGTGGCGGCCAACGCGGCCACCAACGATGTGATCGTGCTGCGCGATGCGCGGCTGGATCAGTATCTGGCGGCACACCAGCAATATGCGCCGGCCCCCATCGGCCAGAGCGTTTCCCCTTACATGCGAGCCTCGGCGCAAGCGGACGAATAAATGCAGCGCCTGAGTACCGAATCCTTGCCGCGTGCGCCCCTCGGGCGCACTTTCTTACTGTTCGCGTTCCTGCTGGCGACTACGCTGCAATCGCAG
This sequence comes from Pandoraea morbifera, assembly GCF_902459575.1. NCBI lineage: Bacteria > Pseudomonadati > Pseudomonadota > Betaproteobacteria > Burkholderiales > Burkholderiaceae > Pandoraea > Pandoraea morbifera. The sequence goes on along the minus strand of NZ_CABPSD010000004.1, from coordinate 18,473 downwards.
GCATGGGCCCAGGCGTCCGCGCCGTCCGCCGACCCGCTGGTCGAGCGGCGCGAAGTCGCGGCGTGGCTCAACAAGATCCACCGCGCGGCACAGACGCAAAACTACATCGGCACCTTCGTCTATCAGCGTGGTTCGACCATGCGTTCGTCGAAGATCAGCCACTTCGCCGAAAAGGGCAACGAGTACGAAGAGCTTGAGACCCTCGACGGTCGTCAGCGCCGCATTCTTCGTCAGAATGAGGACGTCTACACGCTCATTCCGGAGCAGAAGACCGTCTTCCAGGAAAAGCGCGAGAGCAAGGATTCGTTCCCGGCGCTGCTTGCAACGCCCAACCGCGACGTTCTCGACTATTACGCGCCGAAGCTGCTGCCGAACGAACGGATGGCAGGTTTCGACTGCATGGTGATCGAGCTCACGCCGAAGGACGAATACCGCTTCGGCTATCGTTTGTGGGCCGATCGCAACACCGGCCTGTTGCTGCGCGCCCAGACGATCGATGCTGACGGGCACCTGCTCGAGCAGGCGGCGTTCTCGCAGATCGCCATCGGCGTGCCGAGCGAACGCACGCGCATCGTTCACGCGATTCAGGCCACGCATGGCTGGCATGTCGTCAAGCCACAGATCGTGCCCATACGTCTGTCCGATGCCGGATGGACCATCGATGCCCAAAAGAAGGTGCCGGGTTTCAAGGCCGTTCGCGAAGTGCGCCGCACGATGCGCTCCACGGCTGACGGGAAGCCGTTGGAAGTGCAGCAGGTGGTATATTCCGACGGCATGGCCGGGCTTTCGGTATTCATCGAGCCTGCCACGCGCGAGCGCAAGGAAGGTCATGGCAGCGCCGGTGCGACGAACATTCTCATCAAGCGCCACGGCGATTTCTGGCTGACCTTGCTCGGCGAAGTGCCGCAGGCCACGCTGCAGCAGTTCGCTTCCAGCATCGAGTACAAACAGCCGGCGAAGTGACCGGTTGTCGGGTGGGCCGCCGCCGGTAACGACGCGGCCCGGGCAGCGAGGCGCACAAGAGACGCAATGCCGTGTCAGGCGCCGGGCTGCTCTCAGGAATTCCGAGACTTTCGCGCACTACGATCTTCCAATGAAGAAGACTCTCCTGCTTCGTGTCATCCTTGGCGGCGCCATCGCCGCACAGTTGGCGGGAGTTCCCGCCGCATTCGCCGCTCCGGCTTCGGCGCCGGGCAGCGGATCGACGGCGTCGAACCCCCCGCTCGTCACCAATCTTCCCGATTTCACCCAGCTTGTCGACCGCGTCGGCCCGGCAGTGGTGAACATCCGCACGACCGAGCGCGTAAGTCGTTCCCAACGGGGCTTGCCGCCGGGCATGGACGACGACATGGCCGAACTGTTCCGGCGCTTCTTCGGCGTGCCCATGCCGCAGCCGGGGCCCAAGGGCGGTACGCCCAAGCGTAGCCAGCCACAGCCTGACGAAGAGCAGAACAGCGGCGTGGGGTCGGGCTTCATCATGTCGAGCGACGGGTATATCCTGACCAACGCCCACGTGGTGGACGGCGCGGACAGCATCTACGTCACCCTTACCGACAAGCGCGAGTTCAAGGCGAAGCTCGTGGGCGCGGACAAGCGAACCGACGTCGCCGTGGTGAAGGTCGAAGCGAAAGACCTGCCGACCGTGCCGGTCGGCGATTCGAACAAGCTGCGCGTCGGCGAGTGGGTGGTGGCCATCGGCTCGCCGTTCGGCCTCGAAAATACGGTAACCGCGGGTATCGTGTCTGCCAAGGGGCGCGATACGGGCGATTACCTGCCGTTCATCCAGACCGACGTTGCGGTGAACCCCGGTAACTCCGGCGGTCCGCTCATCAATATGCGCGGCGAAGTGGTGGGCATCAATTCGATGATCTACAGCCAGACCGGCGGCTTCATGGGCATTTCGTTCGCGATTCCGATCGACGAGGTCATGCGCGTGGTCGACCAGCTCAAGAAGACGGGCAAGGTCGTGCGCGGCCGTATCGGCGTGGCGATCAGCGAAGTCAGCAAGGACGTGGCTGATTCGCTCGGTCTGCCGCGTGCGCAAGGCGCACTGGTGCGCAGCATCGAGCCGGGCAGTCCGGCCGAGAAGGCGGGCGTGCAGCCGGGCGACATCATCATGAAGTTCGAGGGACGCCCGGTGGATCATGCCACCGATCTGCCACGCATGGTCGGGGAGACGAAGCCGGGCTCGACCGCCACGCTGCAGGTGCTGCGCAAGGGCAAGAACCAGGATCTGCGTATCACGATCGCCGAGGCCGACGCCGACGCGCCGAAGGCGTCGAAGGCGCAGGGCGGCAGCGCCGATACGCCGCATCCGAACGCGCTGGGTCTGGTCGTCTCGGATCTCACCGACGCGCAGAAGAAGGATCTGAAGCTGCGCGGCGGTGTGGCTGTCGAGCTGGCCGAAGGTCCGGCGGGCCGCGCGGGGTTGCAGCAGGGCGACATCATCCTCCGGGTGGGCGATGCGGACATCACCAGCGCGAAGCAATTCGAGGAAGTGGTCAAGGCGCTCGATCCCAAGCGTCTCGTCCCGATCCTCGTGCGGCGCGGCGATGCCACGCAATTCGTGCCGTTGCGCCCGCGCGCGCAGGGCAAGTAAGGCCGCCGCAGACGCATGAGTGCGCCGGCGTTCACGCTCTACGGTCGCAAGTGGTGTCATCTGTGCGATGACATGCTGGCGGCCCTTGAGGCGTGGCGTCCGGCGCGCGATTTCTCTGTCACGGTCGTCGATGTCGACAGCGACCCGGCGCTCGAAGCGAAGTACGATGAAATCGTGCCGGTGCTTGCGCTCGGCGATCGCGAGTTGTGCCGGTACCGATTCGACGCGGATGCCGTTGCCGCGGTTTTCCCCGCCGAGTGAGGCGGATCCACGCCACGCCGCGAGCGTACTCCACGAACCTCCACGAAACCTTCCCGTCATTACCGGTAAAACGCCGCGAGGCATCCGATTCCGGACGGAACCGGTGCGCTTTCGGCTAAAATGTCGTGTTTGCCGATTCTCTCGAAAGCCGCTGCCGAGCCGAATCCGATGGCACCGACTTTTCTACAGCCCGCCTCATGGACCATATTCGCAATTTTTCGATCATCGCCCACATCGACCACGGGAAATCGACCCTGGCCGATCGCATCATCCAGCTGAGCGGCGGTTTGTCCGATCGTGAAATGGAATCGCGGGTGCTCGACTCGATGGATCTCGAGCGCGAGCGCGGCATCACCATCAAGGCGCAGACCGCCGCGCTTCAGTACAAGGCGCGCGACGGCAAGATCTACAACCTGAATCTCATCGACACGCCCGGACACGTCGACTTCTCGTACGAAGTGAGCCGCTCGCTGTCCGCATGCGAAGGCGCGCTGCTCGTGGTCGACGCATCGCAGGGGGTGGAAGCCCAGACCGTGGCGAACTGCTATACGGCCATCGAACTGGGCGTGGAAGTCGTGCCGGTGCTCAACAAGATCGATCTGCCCTCGGCCGAGCCCGAGAACGCGATCCAGGAGATCGAGGACGTCATCGGTATCGAGGCGACCGACGCCGTGCGCTGCTCGGCAAAGACCGGTTTCGGTGTGGAAGACGTGCTCGAGGCGCTGATCGCCAAGGTGCCGCCGCCCAAGGGCGATGCCAACGCGCCGCTTCAGGCGTTGATCATCGACTCGTGGTTCGACAGCTACGTAGGCGTGGTGATGCTCGTGCGTGTCGTGAACGGCACGCTCAAGCCCAAGGATAAGATTCTTCTGATGGCCACCGGTTCGACCCATCTGGTCGAGCAGGTCGGCGTATTCACCCCGAAGTCGCAGCAACGCACGTCGCTGTCGGCCGGCCAGGTGGGCTTCATCATCTCGGGGATCAAGGAACTGGGCGCCGCGAAGGTGGGCGATACCGTCACGCACGCGTTGACGACCACGACCAAGCCCGCGCCGGAACCGCTGCCGGGCTTCAAGGAAGTCAAGCCGCAGGTGTTCGCAGGCCTGTACCCGGTCGAGGCGAACCAGTACGACGCACTGCGCGAATCGCTCGAGAAGCTCAAGCTCAACGACGCATCGCTGCAATACGAACCGGAAGTGTCGCAGGCGCTGGGCTTCGGCTTCCGCTGCGGCTTCCTCGGCCTGCTGCACATGGAAATCGTGCAGGAACGTCTCGAGCGCGAGTTCGACATGGACCTCATCACCACGGCGCCGACCGTGATCTATGAGGTAACCGAGCGCGACGGCACGGTGGTGTCGGTCGAAAACCCGTCGAAGATGCCGGACCCGGGCCGCATCGAAGAAATTCGCGAGCCCATCGTCACGGTCAATCTGTACATGCCGCAGGAATACGTCGGCCCGGTCGTCACGCTGTGCCAGCAAAAGCGTGGTGTGCAGATCGACATGCAGTATCACGGCCGCCAGGTGCGCCTGATCTATGAAATTCCGATGGCCGAAATCGTGCTCGACTTCTTCGACCGTCTGAAGTCGGTGTCGCGCGGCTATGCCTCGATGGATTACGAATTCAAGGAGTACCGCGCGTCGGACGTGGTCAAGGTTGACATGCTCATCAACAGTGACAAGGTCGATGCGCTGTCGATCATCGTGCACCGTTCGGAGAGCCGTCGCCGTGGTGCGCAGGTGGCGGCGAAGATGCGCGAGATCATTCCGCGCCAGATGTACGATGTTGCGATCCAGGCGGCCATCGGCGCGAATATCATCGCGCGTGAAAATATCAAGGCACTGCGCAAGAACGTGCTGGCGAAGTGCTATGGTGGCGACATCACGCGCAAGAAGAAGCTGCTCGAGAAACAGAAGGAAGGCAAGAAGCGCATGAAGCAGGTGGGGAGCGTTGAAATTCCTCAGGAAGCGTTCCTTGCCATTTTGCAAGTCGAAGACAAATAACGTAGCGACAGGTCCCGCATGAATTTCGCCCTGATTCTTTTGATCCTGGTGCTGGTGACCGGGGTGGCCTGGGTGGCCGACAAGTTGGTGTTTCAACCGGCGCGCCGCCGGGCCGCACAGGAGGCCGTGGCGCAGTTCGATCAGCAGCAGCTCTCGTTGCAGGGTTCCGGCATTCAGGGCTCCGGCATCCAGGAAGGCGGCGCGGTGGCCAGCGCCCGCGCGAAGCTTCGCGACGAGAAGCTGCGCCAGCCGTGGTGGCTCGAGTATTCGGCGAGCTTCTTCCCGGTGATTCTGGCGGTCTTCGTGCTGCGTTCGTTCGTGGTGGAGCCGTTCAAGATTCCGTCGGGGTCCATGATCCCGACGCTGCTCGTGGGAGACTTCATCCTCGTGAACAAGTTCGACTACGGCATTCGCCTGCCGGTGATCAATAAGAAGATCATCGACGTGGGCGAGCCCAAGCGCGGCGACGTGGTCGTGTTCCGCTACCCGAAGGATGAGTCCATGGACTACATCAAGCGTGTGATCGGCGTGCCGGGCGACGTGGTGGCGTACCAGAACAAGAAGCTGACAGTCAACGGCGTGCCGGTGCCGGAAAGCGCCATGCCGGATTATTTCGACGACGAACATATCGCCTACTTCAAGCAGTTCGAAGAGACCGTGGGGGGTGTGAAGCACCGGATCCTGAACGATCCGAACGTGCCGCCGTACATCATGGGCGCCGACGACTTCCCGAACAAGCAGAACTGCCAGTACAACAGCCAGGGCGTGATCTGCAAGGTGCCGCCGGGCAACTATTTCATGATGGGCGACAACCGCGACAACAGTGCGGACAGCCGCTACTGGGGCTTCGTGCCCGAGCAGAACATCGTGGGCCGGGCATTCTTCATCTGGATGAACTTCTCGAATCTCAAGCGCCTCGGCGGGTTCCAGTAAGCCGCTCGCGCGCCCTGGGGAAATCATCCTTCCGAGATGAGGTTTGATTGATGCGGAAATTGGCGTTAATTCGCTAATTTCCGCATTATTGTTTTTTAATTTGACGATAATGACGCAACGGGCAGTGGCAGCGGGGGAGGTGACGTCACGCGCACTTCGGAAATCTCCGATCCATCACGCCCGAGTGAGTCCGAAAAGCCCGTCCGGCGGCGGTTAAGCCCGTCGTTTCTTGGCGACGACGCGCGCCGGGGCGGGAGCGTCGCGCTATACTTGCGCCATGCCTCAATCTCTGAACCAACTGGAAGAACGTCTCCAGTATCGCTTCCACGATGCGGAATTGCTTTGCCAAGCATTGACGCATCGTAGCCACAGTGCCGCCAACAATGAGCGGTTGGAGTTTCTCGGCGATTCCATCCTGAACTGTTCCGTCGCGGCCATTCTGTTCCGTCGCTATGGCAAGCTCGACGAAGGCGACCTCTCGCGTGTGCGCGCCAATCTCGTCAAGCAGCAGTCCCTGTACGAAATTGCACAGACGCTCGGCGTGTCGGATTTCCTGCGTCTGGGCGAAGGTGAGCTCAAGAGCGGTGGATTCCGTCGCCCGTCGATTCTGGCCGATACGCTGGAGGCGCTGTTCGGGGCGATGTATCTCGACGGCGGTTTCGAAGCGGCTTATGCGGTGATCGAGCGTCTTTATACGCCGGTACTGGAGCACGTCGACCCGAAGACCCTCGGCAAGGATGCGAAGACGTTGTTGCAGGAGTATCTGCAAGGTCACAAGATCGCGCTGCCGCAGTACACGGTGATTGCGACGCACGGCGCCGCGCACAACCAGCAGTTCGAGGTGGAGTGCACGGTGCCGAAGCTGGACATCAAGGTGGGCGGATCCGGTGCCAGCCGCCGCGCCGCGGAGCAGGCGGCGGCGAAAAAGGCGTTGGAGGAAGTGCAGAAGATGCCGGCGCTTGCGAAGCCGAAGGCCGAGAAGAGTGCCAAGGCGGCGAAAAAACGCGCCGCGAAGGCCGCAGCCTCCGAGGCCAAGAAAGCGGAAAAGGCGGGGCAAATGAGCGTTGTGGCCTCGGCGGAGATTCGCGAACCGAAGGAAAAGGACGTGAAGGACGGCAGCAGAGAGTCGAAAGACGGCGCCGTCGGCGCGTCCAGCGCGCCCGCCATGACGGCATCGGGCGGCAACGTCGCTTCGCGCACGACGACGTCCGAAAAGGCGGCGGAGCGAACGCCCGAGAAAGCACAGGAAAAGACATCGGAAAAGGCGTCCGACAAGATCGACGCCGCCAAGCAACCCCCGGCAGCCGCCTGAGTCCCATTCAAGGGGAGCGCACCGCGCCAGCCCCTTTCGAGAGAGTTACCCACCATGAACGATAAGACGGATTTTCGCTGCGGGACCGTGGCGATCGTCGGGCGTCCGAACGTCGGCAAATCGACGTTGCTCAACGCCCTCGTCGGTCAGAAGATCAGTATTACGTCGCGCAAGGCGCAGACGACGCGACATCGCATTACCGGCATTTGCACCACGGACGACGCGCAGTACATCTTCGTCGATACACCGGGCTTCCAGACGCGCCATGCAACGGCGCTTAACCGTTCTCTCAATCGTGCCGTGACCTCCACGCTGTCGAGCGTCGATGTCGTGCTGTTCGTCATCGAAGCGGGCAATTTCGGCCCGGACGACGAAAAGGTGCTCAAGCTCCTGCCGGAGACCACGCCGGTGCTGCTGATCGTCAACAAGCTTGATCGGATTGCAGACAAGGCGGAAATGCTGCCTTTCCTGCGCAAGGTGGGAGAGGCGCGCGACTTCCGTGAGATCGTGCCGCTTTCGGCAAAGCGTCCGGACGATATCAAGCGCCTGCTGGGCGTGCTGCGTCCATACCTGCTCGAAGGAGATCCGATCTACGGAGAAGACGATCTCACCGATCGCAGCGAGCGCTTCATGGCCGCCGAAATCCTTCGCGAGAAGGTCTTCCGCTGGACGGGCGACGAACTGCCGTACACGAGCACGGTCATCATCGACAAGTTCGAGCAGGAAGGCAATCTGCGCCGTATCTTTGCCACCATCCTGGTCGATCGCGACAGCCACAAGGCGATGATCATCGGCAACAAGGGGGCCAAGCTCAAACAGATTTCGACCGACGCCCGCCTCGATATGGTGAAGCTCTTCGACGGGCCGGTGTATCTGGAGGTCTGGATCAAGGTCAAGGGCGGCTGGGCCGACAACGAGGCCGGCCTGCGGGCGTATGGCTACGAGTGAACTCGACACGACCCGTGACGATATTGCCGCGCCGGAATCGGTAACGCCGGCTGCGGCGGCCGCGCCGCGCGCATCGCGAAGCGAAGCCGCGACAGGCAGCGCGACCGCGTTGGGCACGCGAGGGCCGCGTCAGTCGCGCAGCGCGCGCACCCGTGCGGTGGACGACGACGCGTCGGAGGCCTTCCAGCAAGCCGAAGCAAACGCCGACACGGCGAAACGCGAGACGAAGCGGGTACGTCGCGTGACGTCGCCCGCGAAGGCGGCCGAACGCGAGCAAAGCCGGGTGACGGAGCAGCCTGGCTTCGTGCTCCACAGCTATCCCTATCGCGAGACCAGCCTGATCATCGATGTGCTCACGCGCGACCATGGCCGGATCGCGCTGGTTGCGAAAGGCGCGAAGCGTCCGCATTCGGCACTGCGCGGTGTGCTCCAGACATTCCAGCCGCTCTCGCTCGCCTGGCTTGGCAAAGGCGAGCTAAGGACATTGACCCGGGCGGAATGGGTCGGCGGCCTGCGGCCGCTCGAGGGCGACGCCTTGCTCTCCGGCTTCTACCTCAATGAATTGCTGGTGAAGTTCTGCGCGCGCGACGACCCGCACGACAAGTTGTTCCAGCACTATCTCACGACCCTGCATCATCTCGCGCACGGCGAGCCGGCGGGCATCATCCTGCGGGCGTTCGAGCGTGTGCTGTTGCGCGAGACCGGCTACGCCGTGGCATTCGATCGTTGCACGCAAACCCGCGGCAAGGTCGTGCCCGAGCGACGCTACGTGTTCCATCCCGACTGGGGCGTGCGGCCGGCGCGCGGCGATGAGCCGTCCGACTGGCCCGTCATCAGCGGGCAGACCTTGCTCGACATGGAGCAGGACGATTACTCGCGGGCGCAGACCGTGCAGCAAAGCAAGCTGCTCATGCGCTTTCTTCTCAACCACCATTTGGGCGGCGTGCCGCTCAATACCCGGCAGATCCTGCTCGACCTGCAAAAACTATGAGCCTCTTCTTCCAAGGCAACCCCATCGATCTGGGGGTCAACATCGATCACGTCGCGACCGTGCGTAATGCGCGCGGCACCTCGTACCCCGATCCGATCAAGGCGGCGTTGCTGGCCGAAGAAGCGGGCGCGGACGTCATCACGCTGCATCTTCGTGAAGACCGTCGTCACATTCGCGATGACGACGTGACGAACCTGCGCGACAAGCTGATGACGCGTATGAACCTCGAGTGCGCCGTGACGGAAGAAATGCTGGCGATCGCGTGCCGCGTGAAGCCGCATGACGTCTGCCTCGTGCCGGAGCGTCGCCAGGAACTGACGACCGAGGGTGGGCTCGATGTCGTCGGCCTCTATGATCGGGTGGCCGCGGCCACGCAGCAGCTTGCCGATGCGGGCAGTCGCGTGTCGTTGTTCATTGACCCGGACGAGGCGCCGATTCGCGCCGCCGCCCGCATGGGGGCGCCCGTGGTCGAGCTGCATACCGGGCGATATGCCGAAGCCCACGACGAAGCCACGCGCGAGGCGGAGTTTGCGCGTATTGAGCGTGCCGTGGCGCTGGGTCTGTCGCTGGGCCTTCGCGTGAACGCGGGGCACGGGTTGCACTATGAAAATGTGCAGCCGATCGCCGCGATCGAGGGCATTTCCGAGCTGAACATCGGCCATGCGATCGTGGCCCACGCTATTTTTGTCGGCTGGGAAAACGCCGTTCGCGAGATGAAGGCCATCATGGTCGCCAGCCGTATCGCGGCGCGCGGCTGAACCGCGGTAACACGGCCCACGACTGCCCATGAGCGAATCCACTCCGCCGTCCCCGGTGCCCCCACCGTCGTCCCAGGCGCCGACCCCGTCGCCATCTCAGTCGCAGCCCCAGTCGCCGACGCCGGTATCGACGCCGGCGGCCCCGCTGGCCACGACGCTCTACGGCGTTGGCACCGACATTCTTCAGATCAGCCGCGTGATCGGCGTGATGGAGCGCACCCGTGGGCGTTTCGCCGAGCGCGTGCTGGGTCCGGAGGAACTCAAGGTGTATCACGCGCGTCGGAATCGCTCCGAAGCGCGCGGGCTGGCCTATCTGTGTACCCGTTTCGCGGCGAAGGAAGCCGTGTCGAAGGCCATCGGGCTCGGCATGCGCTCGCCCATGACGTGGCGTGCCGTGCAAACGCTCAATGCGCCGTCCGGCAAGCCCGTGGTGGTCGCGTCGGGCGCCTTGGTGCAGTGGCTGGCCGAGCGCCAGTTGACGATCGAAATCTCGATCACGGACGAGAAGGAATATGCGGTCGCATTCGCGATCGCGTCACGTAACTTAGGCAACATTGGCAATATTGCATCGGAGAATACGCAATGACGAAGCGCAGGCCGGGCCCGGTGATGCTGGACGTCGTCGGGCTGACCCTCAGTGAGGACGACATCCGCCGCATCGATCACCCGCTGACCGGGGGTGTCATCCTGTTTGCCCGCAATTTCGATGACCGCGCGCAATTGTGTTCGCTCACGAAGCAGATTCGTGAGGTGCGCGACGACATCCTGATCGCGGTGGACCACGAGGGCGGACGCGTGCAGCGCTTTCGTACCGACGGCTTCACGCATCTGCCCGCGATGGGCAAGTTGGGCAAGCTCTGGCACGAGGACGTGTTCACGGCCACGCGTGCGGCGACGGCGGTGGGCTACGTGCTGGCGTCCGAACTGCGTGCCTGCGACATCGATCTGAGCTTCACGCCGGTGCTGGACCTGGACTATGGCACGTCGACGGTCATCGGCGATCGCGCGTTCGACGCCGACCCGCGCGTGGTGGCCATGCTGGCCAAGAGTCTGAATCACGGCCTGCTGCTCGCCGGCATGGCGAACTGCGGCAAGCACTTCCCGGGGCATGGTTTTGTCGCGGCCGATTCGCACCACGAGATTCCGGTCGACGAGCGCTCGCTCGACGAAATCCTGTCCGTCGACGCGCAGCCGTACGACTGGCTCGGCATGTCGCTCTCGGCGGTCATGCCGGCGCATGTGATCTACCCGCAGGTCGATCCGAATCCCGCGGGCTTTTCGTCGAAGTGGCTCAAGGACATCCTGCGCGGGCGATACGGCTTCGATGGCGTGATCTTCAGCGATGATCTGTCGATGCAGGGCGCCAGCGCGGCAGGCGACGTCGTGAGCGCCGCGCATGCGGCGATGTCGGCCGGTTGCGACATGGTGCTCATCTGCAATAGCCCGGAGAAGGCCGATCGCCTGCTGCGCGAGATGAAGTCGACGCCCGATCCGGTGTCGCAACGTCGCATCAAGCATTTGAAGGGTCGCGGCAAGGCGCACGGCTGGGAGAAGATGCAGACCCAGCCGGAGTACCAGGCGGCGAAGCGCCTCATCGCGCAGACGTTCGGCGCATAAGCCGATTGGGTGACCGGGCGGAGGGCCGAGCGCCGGACGCCCTGGTCGCCAACCGCGGCGCGCAAACAAAAAGCGCTCGATCCCGGAGGGACGAGCGCTTTTTTCGTTACGTGACGCCCGCGTTGCCCGAGGGCGCGGCGGCGGTCCGCTAACGCTTAGACGCGGCTGCGATACGAGTCGTCGCGCGTGTCGATTTCGATCTTGTCGCCGGTGTTGACGAACAGCGGCACCTGGATTTCCAGCAGATCGTTGATCTTGGCATTCTTCAGCACGCGGCCCGACGACGTGTCGCCCTTGACGGCCGGTTCGGTGTATTCGACAGTGCGCACGAGCGACGTCGGGAGCTCGACCGAGATGGCCTTGTCGTTGTAGAACACGACTTCGCAGGGCATACCGTCTTCCAGGTACTTGATGGCGTTGTCCATGTTCTCGGCTTCGACTTCGTACTGGTTGTAGTCGGCGTCCATGAACACGTACATCGGGTCGGCGAAGTACGAGTAGGTCACTTCCTTCTTGTCGAGCACGACGACGTCGAACTTGTCGTCGGCCTTGTACGCGAATTCGCCGCGGCCTTCGCTCAGCAGCTTCTTGTACTTCATCTTGACGACGCTGGAGTTACGGCCCGACTTGACGTATTCGGTCTTGAGCACGACATTGGGCTCGCCGTCGATCATGACGACGTTGCCGACGCGGAGTTCTTGAGCGGTTTTCATAAAAACGAGATCCTGTGACGAAATAAGCGATTTGCCGCTTGTTGAGCGCTTCCATACGCTCATTCGCCGCTTGATTCCCGCATCCGCCCGGAACGATCCGGGACAGCGGTTCAGCAGCAAAGCGTTGAAAAACCAGCTATTTTACCTGATTTTCCGCAAAGCTTGCCAGTTGTCGCGCGAGGTCGGGGAGCGTCGCCTGCGCGTCGGCCCACACCCGCGCGTATCGCTGCAATTCGGGCAGGGCGGCGGCCAGCGCCGGCCAGTCCGGCGCCGTGCTGGCGTAACCGTTCCAGAGATGCCAGAAGGTGCGCAGCGCCTCACAGGCGCCGTGGCTCAATGGCGCTGCATTGGTGTCGGCACCGGCCTTGCGAACGGCCCAGTCGCTCAGATAGCGGGCGAGGAAGGCGTCCAGCTTTTCATGGTGGGCGTTTTCGCTCTGCGGATAAATGTGCCAGACGAACGGTTTGGCCGCCCATTGCGCCCGTACGAACGAATCTTCCCCGCGCACGAAATTCAGGTCGCAGGCCCACAGCAACGTGTCGAATTCGGACTGCGGAACGAACGGCAGCCCAAGGACCGTCAGCGCGCCGCGCGACGCCGACTCGCGTGGGGCAAGGGCGTCGCGGCCGAACCAGGCGCCCACGGCAGGCGCGATGCGCCCTTGCGGGACGAGGCAGACGATCGGCGTCGTGCTGCTGGCCCATTGGTCGAGCAGCGCCGGCAGCGCGGCGTTTTCGTAGGCGAAGAGCGAAATCACGAGGGCTTCTCGCGGCGCCTCGGCGAGTCCGGGCAGGCGTTGCCACCACGCGTCCTGCAACTCGCGCGACGCAAGGAAGGCGTCTCGGCGCGAAAGCAGTTCGCGTTCGCGTGCGAGGCCGCCCGTTCGCTCGGTGAAGCCGGGGAAAAAGAACGTCTTGAGGAGCCCCAGTTGTGGGTGCACCGATTTCTGCAGATGGCAGCCTTCCACCCAGTCTTCCGCACTGAGATAGTCGAGATTGATCCAGACCGGCGCATTGCCGGCCAGCTTGCGCGCATGCATTGCCTGGACGTAAGTCTCGGGAATTCGGCAGGCGAACGCCTCGATGACGATATCGCCTGGCGCATCGTCGCCGGTGACCGGGCCGAAGTCGGCATCCCAACGCCTCACGTCAACGCCGTCGCACCGCTGAGCGGCGCGCGAGGCATCGATGTCCGGACGCAGGTGGCGGAAACTTGCGAGGTCGTCGACCCACAGCCGCACCGACCAGCCATGCTCCCGCACGAGTTGCCGGGCGAGTCGCCAGCACACGCCGATGTCGCCGAAATTGTCGACGACGGTGCAGAACAGATCGCAGCGGGGCACCAGGGGAAAGGCGTTCGCAGCGCGGGAGGGGGTGGACAGGGACATTGAGAAGCGGCAACGCGGATTGGTCTAAACTTCTGATTTTAGTCCCTGTGACGCGTGACGTTCGCCATCGGCGCCAAGTCGTCAGCGCGGCACTCGCAGTGAAGCCCCGACCGCCAGAGTCCATGACAGAAGACGCCAACGACGTCGTCCCTCCGCGCAAGTCCCGCAAGGCGAACGCCGCCACGGCGACGGATACCGCGCAACCGCCGGCCCCTTCGGCACAGACGGCGAACGACGCGCCGCAGTTCGATGCCCGCAAGGTGCTCGCGCAGTTGCCCAATCTGCCGGGCGTCTACCGCTACTACGATGCGGCGGGCAACGTGCTGTACGTCGGCAAGGCGCGCAATCTCAAGAAGCGCGTGTCGAGCTACTTCAACAAGACGCAGCTCTCGCCGCGCATCGCGTTGATGGTCGCGCGCATCGCGAAACTCGAGACGACCGTCACGCGATCGGAAACCGAGGCGCTGCTGCTCGAGAACAACCTGATCAAGGCGCTGCATCCGCGATACAACATCCTGTTCCGCGACGACAAGTCATATCCGTTTCTGAAGCTCACGCAGCACAAGTACCCGCGCATGGCGTATTACCGGGGATCGGTGGATCGTCGCGGGCAGTACTTCGGACCGTTCCCGAGCGCGTGGGCCGTGCGCGAGAGCATCCAGATCCTCCAGAAGGTTTTCCAGTTGCGGACTTGCGAGGACTCGGTCTTTTCGAATCGCACGCGGCCGTGCCTGCTGCATCAGATCGAGCGATGCAGCGCGCCGTGCGTCGGTGCGATTCAGGACGAGGATTATGCGCGCGATGTAAAAAATGCAGCAGCGTTTCTCTCCGGGCGCCAGAACGAAGTGCTGGGCGCGTTGGAGAGCAAGATGATGGCGTACGCCGAGGCGCTTCAGTTCGAGCAGGCGGCGGTCGTGCGCAATCAGATGCAGGCGCTCTCCGGTGTGCTTCAGCAGCAGTCGGTGGAGACTGCGGGCGACGTCGATGCCGACATTCTCGCCGTCGCCTATGCGGGCGGCCGCGCGTGCGTGAATCTCGCCATGGTCCGGGGCGGGCGTCACCTGGGCGACAAGGCGTACTTCCCGGCGCATGTGGAGCGTGGCGTCGAGGGCGGCATTGCCGACGAGTTCGACGAGGACGCGGCCGTTCCGTCGCCGGCTACCGGTGATGCGTTGCACGAGGCCGGAACCGATGGCGACATCGCGGGCGACATGCCGTCGGATACGCCGTCGGCGTCGCTGGAGTCGAGGTTGCTGGAGGCGTTCGTCGCGCAGCACTATCTGGGCCAGTCCGTGCCGCCCGTGCTGATCGTGAGTCACGCACTGCCGGGCGACGAGTTGCTTGCCGCGTTGTCGGAGCAGGCCGGCCGCCGTATCGCGATGGTGCGGCAACCGCAGGGTCAGCGCCGGGCGTGGCTCGACATGGCGTTGCAGGGGGCGCAACTGGCGCTGACACGGTTGTTGACGGAGCAGGGCAGCCAGCAGGCGCGCACGCGCGAGCTGGTGCAGACGATCGGGCTCGACATCGACGACCCGGCGCTCCTGCGGGTGGAATGCTTCGACATCAGCCACACGCAGGGCGAAGCGACGCAGGCGTCGTGCGTGGTGTTCCATCATCACAAGATGCAGACGAGCGAATACCGTCGCTACAACATCACCGGCATTACGCCGGGCGACGATTACGCGGCGATGCGTCAGGTGCTCACTCGCCGGTACGGCCGCTTGATGGAAGCGGCTGCCACGACCGTGAGCGACGCGGCGGACCCGTCGTCCGTGGCGGCCGATGTCGCGCGTGCCGAGGCCGGCACGCAGGTGATGCCCGACAGCGCCGCTGCGTCGCTGGGCGATGCGACCCGGTTGAATGGCGAGGCGGGAATGCCGGCTGCATCGGACGCGTCGGACGTGGAGGCCAATCTGCCGCAACTGGTGCTGATCGACGGCGGCAAGGGGCAGGTCGAAGTGGCGCGACAGGTATTCGTCGAGCTGGGCATCGACATCGGACGCCTCGTGGGGGTGGCCAAGGGCGAGGGCCGCAAGGTGGGCCTCGAGACGCTGATTTTCGCCGACGGGCGCGCCCCGCTGGAGCTTGGGCGCGAGAGCGCCGTGCTGATGCTGATCGCGCAGATTCGCGACGAGGCGCACCGTTTTGCCATCACCGGCATGCGGGCCAAGCGTGCGAAGGCGCGCCAGACGTCGCGGCTCGAAGAGATCGAGGGTATCGGCGCGAAGCGCCGTCAGCGGTTGCTGATGCGATTCGGCGGGCTGCAAGGTGTGGCTTCGGCGAGCGTCGACGAACTGGCGAGCGTGGAGGGCATCTCGACAACGTTGGCCGAGCAGATTTACCGTCAGTTGCACTGACTGGCCTGATGCTGCGCGAGCCGGCGAGTCGGGGCGGTGAGTCGGGCCATGGGGCGGGCCATGATTCGGGGCATGAATCGGGCTGTGAATCAGGCCGCGAATCCGGCCTTGAATCCGGCTGCTGAGTCGAACCGTTTAGTGTGACCGCCGCTTCACCTCGGCGACGCCCGCTGCCCACTGCCACCGACGTTAGGTTCCGGTCCGGGGCCCGGTGGCGTCTCAGGTGTCGCCATGGAACAGCAGCCGCATGACGGTCTCGTTGTCGACGGTTTCGCCGGAGAGCGTGCGTGCGAGCAGTTCGCCGCCGACTACGGGCGGCGCGAAGATCATGTCCGGCTGCACGCGCTTGAGCTTGCTCAGATGCTTGCTGTCATTGACCGACGCGATGGTGCGCACCGAAGGTGCGATTTCCTTGGCGGCGAGCACGATGAAGGCATTTTCGGAGTCGTCGGCCCGCAGCGCGAGCATGGCTTTCGCGTGTTCGATGCCGGCATGCGTCAGCACGTTGTTGTCGCTGGCGTCGCCATGCATCACGTCGGCGTCTTCCGGGTACGGGTTGTCGGAGCCGTTGGCGACGATGACTGTCACGGGCCAGCCGCGCTTGGTCAGTTCGTGGTGGACGTTGACGGCGAGCGGCGACGTACCGGCCACGATGAAGTGGTTCTTTCTGATCACGTGAGTGAATCTCCCCGCGAGAATTTTCTTGAGATTGCCGCCGACGAGCGGGCCGATCACGACCGTCAACGAGGTTGCGAACACGCTGATGCCGAACAGGATGACGGATGCGGTGAACAATCGCGCGTCGGTCGTATGCGGCACGATGTCGCCGTAGCCTACCGTGGTCATCGTCACGATGGCGAAGTAGAACGCTGTGGCGAGATCGGTGACGGGGGGCTGGAATTCACGGCCGAGGTACATCGTGCCGAAGGTCGAGTAGACGAGCAGGGCAAACACGGCCACGAGAGTGTAGAGCGTGGCGGCGGCGAAACTGGCGCGGTCGAATTCGCGCCAGTACCAAAGCAGCAGCGCGAAGCAGGCGATCGAGAGAACGAACGTGAGATCGAAGCGGATGTCCAGGTGGAAGTTGATCGCGGCGGCGAGCGTAAGCATCACGAGCGTGAAGGCCCAGGCGGTGCGTGCGCGAATGGCGAGTCCGCAGGCGAGGGCAATGAGCGCCAGGCCGACGAGCGCTCGCGGCAGATGCGAGAAGTCGATGCGCTCGATGGCGTTCAGGCCGAACAGCAACCGGGGCAGGCGGGTGGCTTCGATGCGCTCTAGCGCCGACATGTCGCCGCGTACGAAGAGGTCGATGAGCAGGGTGCCGGGCACGCGCAGCAGCACGGAGGCGACGAGCAGCAGGCCGTCGATCCCGACGAGCGCCGCGATGAGGACGTGCGGCGACAGCAGCAGTCGTCGCGGGGCGGACAGGGGCCAGGGCAGTTTCACGAGATCGGCGCTATTGGCGGGTGGTTGCGAGCAAGATAGGGGCACACCGGCGCACATGTCAACAGGCGCGCGGGCGCTCCGGCCTTGTCGCTGCGGGGCATACACGGCACAATGCGGGTCTGGTACGGCTGCCGAGTGCGCCGTGTGTCGACTGCTGTGTGCCGAACTCATGCTGCCATGCCTTTCAACGTCCCCATCTTCCTGACCTGGCTTCGGATCGTGCTGATCCCGCTGGTGGTCGGCGTCTACTATTTGCCGACGACGTGGCTGTCGTCGGTCGAGATGAACTGGGTGGCGTGCGCCATCTTCGTGCTGGCGGCGTTGACCGATTGGTTCGACGGGTTTCTGGCGCGGCGCTGGAACCAGACATCGGCCTTCGGGGCGTTCCTGGACCCGGTGGCGGACAAGCTGATGGTGGCGGCGGCGCTGCTGATGCTGTTGCAGATGGGGCGGATCAATGCGTTGGTGGCGTTGATCATCATTGGTCGCGAGATCACGATTTCGGCGTTGCGCGAATGGATGGCGCAGATTGGCGCGTCCCGCAGCGTGGCGGTGCACCAGTTGGGCAAGATCAAGACGGCGGCGCAGATGGTGGCGATTCCGTTGTTACTGTTCAACGGTGTGCTGGCCTGGGGCGGGTTGCGTTTCGACACGCGGTTTTGGGGCACGTGGTTGATTTACGTGGCGGCGGTTCTCACGTTGTGGTCGATGCTGTATTATCTGCGCCGCGCGTGGCCGCAGATTCGTGAGCGTGGTGGCGTCAAGATGTGAGCGCAAGTCTCTGAAGATGCGGGATTTGCGCGGTGTGGGAGAAAAATCTTCACAAATTTTCGGTGCAGGTGCTTGACACTGAATCGCGGTTTGGACATAATCTCCTTCTCGCTGCTACGGCACTAGCCCGGCAGCGAAGTTTTAAGAAGTGGTTGGATTGGTAGTACGCATGACAATGCGGGAGTAGCTCAGTTGGTAGAGCGCAACCTTGCCAAGGTTGAGGTCGCGAGTTCGAGACTCGTCTCCCGCTCCAGTTTTCACGCTGGACATTGAGTGAGTGAATCCTTGGTGTTCGGTGTCATGCGGGAGTAGCTCAGTTGGTAGAGCGCAACCTTGCCAAGGTTGAGGTCGCGAGTTCGAGACTCGTCTCCCGCTCC